>CAJCJD010000105.1 GCA_903970555.1 Vulcanimicrobiota bacterium | reverse complement strand
TTGGACGGGTCGGCAAGACCCGAACGCGCCATCTTGATCGATGCAGCAAGTGCTTCGATGGCCGGATCCTGACCGAACACGACCATCTTGAGATTGCGCTCAAGATTCTTCAGCACATCGCGGTCCGACGCCGAGACCTGCTTGGCAGGTATCCGCGCCATCTTGGCGACGATGTATTCGACTTCCGGCACATCGACCTTGCCCGTGCGCTGATCGACCGGCAGCAGACGCTGACGCGCACCCGCCTCGTCGATCACATCGATCGCTTTGTCAGGCAGCAAACGGTCGGGAATGTGCTTGACCGAGAGATCCACAGCGGCCTTCAGCGCTTCGATGCTGTAGGTCACGTTGTGATGCTCTTCGAAGCGCGACTTCAGGCCCTTCAGGATTTCGAAGCTGTCGGCCACGGTGGGCTCGACCACATCGATCTTCTGGAAGCGACGCGCCAAGGCGCGATCTTTCTCGAAGATGCCGCGGAATTCCTGGAAGGTGGTCGAACCGATGCAGCGCAGCTCGCCTGAAGCCAGCATCGGCTTGATCAGGTTGCTGGCGTCCATCGTGCCACCCGACGCCGAGCCGGCGCCAATGATGGTGTGGATTTCGTCGATGAACAAGATCGCGCCGGGCTGCTTCTTCAGCTGACCGATCACCGCCTTCAGGCGTTTCTCGAAGTCACCGCGGTATTTCGTACCGGCCACCAGCGCGCCCAGGTCCAGCGCCCAGATGGTGGCGTTTTCCAGCACTTCCGGCACTTCGCCATCGACGATGCGCTTGGCCAGACCTTCGGCCAGCGCCGTCTTGCCTACGCCGGCTTCGCCGACGTAGAGCGGATTGTTCTTGCGACGGCGGCACAGCACTTGGATGGTGCGCTCGATTTCGTCCTGGCGGCCGATCAGCGGATCAATCTTGCCTTCCAGCGCCAGTTCGTTGAGGTTGGAGGCATATTCGCTGAGCGGATTGCCCTTGCCCTCGCCGCTTTCCTCGGTGTCGCGCTCCGCCCCAGGCATGCTGGAGGACGGCTCGTCACCGATCTTGGCGATGCCGTGAGAGATGTAATTGACGACATCCAGACGCGTGATTTCTTGCTGATGCAGGAAATACACGGCGTGCGAGTCCTTCTCGCCGAAGATGGCGACCAGAACGTTCGCGCCGGTGACTTCCTTCCGGCCCGACGATTGCACGTGATAAACCGCACGTTGCAGCACACGCTGGAAACCTAGCGTCGGCTGGGTGTCGCGCTCGTCGCCGTGCGGCAATACCGGCACGGTCTCGGCGATGATCTTTTCCAGCTCATGCGTCAGCCGCGGAAGATCCGCGCCGCAGGCGCGCAAGGCACCCACCGCCGACTGGTTTTCGGTGAGGGCGAGCAACAGGTGCTCCACGGTCATGAATTCGTGGCGCTGCTCGCGGGCCTGCTTGTAGCACTGGCCGATGGTAACTTCGAGATCCTTGCTGAACATCCGGACCTACTCCACTGCGATGTTGGGCGGCTTACCGCGTTGGAAGCAAAATGGGGACCAATTCAGACCTTTTCCATAGTGCACAACAAAGGATGTTGGTTTGCACGTGAATATTCGTTCACCTGAGTGACCTTGGTCTCAGCCACCTCGCGGGTGAACACCCCGCACACACCCTTACCGCGGGTATGGACGTGAAGCATGATCTGGACAGCCTTCTCCTGATCCATACCAAAGAAGCTCCGCAATACCTCGACAACGAAGTCCATAGGTGTGAAATCGTCATTTAGCAACAAAACCTGAAATAGCGGAGGGCGCGCCACCTCAGGTTTCGATACCTCAACGGTAAGACCATGTCCACCGCCGTGTTCTTGT
Source organism: Vulcanimicrobiota bacterium (assembly GCA_903970555.1). GTDB lineage: Bacteria > Pseudomonadota > Gammaproteobacteria > Xanthomonadales > Rhodanobacteraceae > Dyella_B. The sequence continues at coordinate 51,898 of CAJCJD010000105.1, read as the reverse complement.
TCCGGTTCGTTCGCCATGCTTTCTGGGTAAATGCCTGTTCGGTTCCAGTATACGCCTAGGACGATTGTGCTCCTCGGCGGCCAAGCTTGAGGTAATGGCACAATAACGCCATTTCCAGTGCCTGCCCCAAGCTTTGTTGATTTCCTGATGACCGAACATGACAACTCCCCGAACGACGTCTGGCGCCCACATGTGACCGTGGCATGCGTCGTGGCGGACGGTGACCGCTACCTGATGGTTGAAGAGGAAGTCTCTGGCCGTCTCGCTTATAACCAGCCCGCCGGGCATCTGGATGACTTTGAGAGCCTGCAGCACGCAGCCGTGCGTGAGACGCGGGAAGAAACCGGCTGGACGGTGGCCCTGATTCACCTGATCGGCGTGCATCAGTGGCGTAGCAGCGAACACGGCGATGTCGTCGTGCGTTTCAGCTTCGCCGCCCGGCCGGTAAGCCACGACCCGCATCAGCCGCTGGACAAGGGTATTCGGCGGGCGCTGTGGCTCACTCGCCGTGAAATCGCCGAACTGGGCGAACGCCTGCGCAGCCCGATGGTGCTGATGAGCATCGACGACTGGCTGGGCGGCCAGCGTCTTCCGTTGTCGATCGTGGCCAATCTGATGCCCGACGGCGCCGTATCATGAAAGTGATGCTGGGCATTTCCGGTGGCGTCGATTCGTCGGTCGCCGCTTTACTGCTGCAACAGGCCGGCCACGAGGTCGAAGGCCTGTTTATGCAGAACTGGGAAGAAGACGACCGCAGCGGCCCCTGCACCACCGACACCGATCGCAAAGATGCGGTCGCGGTTTGCGGCCGACTGGGCATACCTTTTCATGCCCGCAATTTCGCCGCCGAATACTGGGACGGCGTGTTCGAGCACTTCCTGGCCGAATATCGCGCCGGCCGCACGCCCAACCCGGATGTGCTGTGCAATCGCGAGATCAAGTTCAAGACTTTCCTCGATGAAGCGCGCGCCTTGGGCGCGGAAAAAATTGCGACCGGTCATTACGCGCGCGTGGATGACATCGATGGCCGTTATCGCCTGCTGCGTGCGGTCGACGCCAGCAAGGATCAGACCTACTTCCTGCACGCATTGGGGCAGCAGCAGCTGGCTGCCACCTTGTTCCCCGTGGGCGAGATCGAAAAATCTCACGTACGCGAGATGGCGCGCGAGGCTGCATTACCAACGCATGCGAAAAAAGATTCCACCGGCATTTGCTTCATCGGGGAAAGGGATTTTCGAGAGTTTCTGACCCAATACATCCCTGCCCGTCCCGGCGAGATGCGCAGCCCGGAGGGACGCCTGATCGGCGAACACCAGGGCGTGATGTATTACACGCTGGGGCAACGCAATGGCCTTGGCATCGGCGGTCGCCATGATGCGGGCGGCGAGCCTTGGTACGTGGTGGGCAAGGACGTCGCCGCGAACGTGTTGTACGTAGCCCAAGGCGGCGAAAACGCGTGGCTACATTCGCAGCGCCTGATCGCCGAATCGCCGACCTGGGTCGCTGGTGCAGCGCCTGCCGCAGAGTTCCGCTGCACCGCCAAGACGCGCTATCGCCAGCACGATCAGGCGTGTGTGGTGTCTGTACACAACGATCAGTTAGAAGTGCGCTTCGACGATTCCCAACGTGCCGTAACGCCCGGGCAGTCCGTGGTGTTTTACGACGGCGAGGAGTGTCTGGGGGGTGCTGTCATTTCCGCCACCGATGCCGCTTACGGCGGCCTTCAAGATCCAGCAACGAGAGCGACACAGCGTGCTTAAAGCTTTTGCGATCAATGAGGAACGCATCCTCGCCCTGGCCGGCCTGTTTCAGGCGTCCGCGCTGGCCCATCAATTGGCCAACGAGGGGCGTTGCGATGATCTGGCCTTGGATGCCAGCCTGGCCAGCGTGTTCCGCATCGATGCCCCTTCCGTCATCGGCGTCTACGGCAACGTCTCAGGCCTTCGCATGGGACTGCGCACGCTGATCGGCCAACTGGACGAAAGCAGTCGCGACATGGCGGTCACACGCATGGTGGTGACGATCATGCGCCTGGAGCGCAGCCTCGCCCATCGCAAAGATCTGCTCGACGATCTGCAGCAAGGCATCGTGGCGACCAAGCGGCAGGTGGAACATTTCGGGCTGAACTCGCCTCAGGTGTTCAGTCGGCTCGCCGAGCTTTATGCCGGCACGTTATCCACCTTGCGCCCGCGCGTGATGGTGACCGGCAACCCTCAATGGCTGCAGCAACCGGCGCTAGTGGAACGCGTGCGCGCGAGCCTGTTGGCTGCGGTGCGTTCGGCGGTGCTTTGGCGGCAGATCGGTGGCCGACAATGGCAGCTGCTGCTGCATCGTCGACAGAGCAGCATGCTAGCCCGCGGTCTGCTGACCGGTACGACCTTGGATAACCGCTAACGCTTGGCGTTTTCAGTCAATGTAACTTCAGCAGCGGGCGTGTGTTTTTCGCGATGAAGTTGCCAAGCATCAAGCGAGCAGTGCGCCAACTTCCATAAAGCGCCGATTGATGCATGCGATACAAGGAGGCGTAGAAAAAATGCGCCACCCAGCCCTCAATCATCCGATTTCCGAGCAAATTGCCGAACGTATTGAACGAGGCCAGCGAAACCAGCGAGCCGTGATCGTGATAATGGAAGTCGAGCAGCGGCTTGCCTTCCACCCATAAGCTTAGATTTCGCGCCAGCAGCTCGGCCTCTTGATGCGCCGCTTGCGCTCGCGGCGGCACGTTGCCGGCGACGCCGTTTCCCAGCGGACACGCGGCGCAATCGCCGAGCGCGAAAATAGTCGTATCGCGCGTGGTCTGCAGCGTGGATCGCACCACTAACTGATCGATGTGATTGCTTTCCAGGCCATCAAGCTCACGCAGAAAAGCCGGCGCTCGAATGCCCGCCGCCCACACCATCATGTCGACTTCGATCTTGCTGCCCTTCGCATCGAATAGGCCATCGGCTTCGACTCGCTTCACCGCTGTGCCGGTCAGCACACGAATGCCGAGCTTGTCGCGCAATTCCTTTTCTACCGAGAGTCCGATGTCTTCCGGTAGCGCGGGAAGCAAGCGCGGGCCTGCTTCGATCAGCACGATATCCAGATCTTCCGCTGAATCTTGATGGCCGTGATAGCCGGCCAGCTTACGGTTGGCGTCCCGCAATTCGGCACTCAGTTCGACACCGGTAGCGCCTCCGCCGATCACGGCCACGCGGAGGATGTGCGACCTGCCCTGTGCAACGGCGGCCAGACGGCGCTCGAGCATTTCACGGCGAAGACGTTCGGCGTCTTGGCGTGAATCGAGAAAAATGCAGTGCTCGCGAACGCCAGGCGTGCCGAAATCGTTGCACACGCTGCCAACGGCCAGCACAAGGGTGTCGTAGTGAACATCGGCTGGCGGAACTTCGTCTTGCAGATAAGCGCCCTTCCAACCTGCCAACTGGATAACGCGTCGCCGTCGATCCAGGCCGATCATGCGGCCATAGATGAAATCGAAATGATTCCATTTGGCTTGGGCTGCGTAGCTAAGTTCGTCGGTGGCCGCGTCGAGCGAGCCGGCCGCGACTTCATGCAGCAATGGTTTCCAGATATGCGTCAGGTTGCCATCGACCAACGTTACGCGAGCGCGCCCTGCTTTTCCCAGGGTATTACCGAGTTTGGTTGCCAGTTCGAGGCCACCCGCGCCGCCTCCGACGATAACGATACGATGCGTCGATGATTCCATCAGCGTCTCTACCTATCATTCGATCAAACGGAGTCCCGGTCGCTGCTTGGCCAGTTTACGCAACAGGTCGGCAAAAGCTTGTAGATCGTTGCGCCACGGCGAAGCTTCCCTCCAATAAAGGGCAATTTCCCGGCCTGGTACTTGGCCTTTGATTTTCGTCAACACAATGTCCGGCATGGAGGCCAGGCGATCATGCGCCAATGCCGGCACCAAGGCGTGGCCGCCACGCAATGTGAGCAGCGCGGCCAGGCTCTCTAGGCTCACGTCCTGCACATAGCCTTCGCCGTCGGCATGGCTTTCCGCCATCAGGATCGCCTCGCTGGTTTCCAACTGATCCAGCGCGACACTGCGTTTGCTAGCCAACGGGTGGTCGGCTCGCAGCATCAACTCCCATGGTTCGAAGAACAATGGGCTCATGGTGATGCCACTGACTGTCGGTGTAGGCGGCGCCAATACGGCGTCCAGCTCGCCTTCGTGCAGGCGTCGCAGCAGGCCACGCGGCTTGCCCTCCGAAAGGCCCAGGCGCGCGCCAGGGAAATGCTGCGGAAACGGTTCGATCAGATGCGGCAACAAGTACGGCCCCAGCGATACCGGCACGCCAAGTCGCAATTCACCGCCGAAGGCGACGGCGCCAGCTCTCGCCGCCTGTTGCAGATGCTCCGCCGCCAGCAGGACGGCGTCGATCTGCTCTAGCAGACGTTGTCCGCCGGCCGTGGGTACGATACGCCGGCCGCCACGTTCGAATAGCGGCGCGCCCAGTGCTTGCTCCACCTTTTGCACCTGATGTGACAGTCCCGACGGGCTGATGTGCATGGCACGCGCCGCGCTGTTGAAGCTGCCGTAGCGATGCACGGCCTGAACGAGGGTGAGGTCGCGCAGCGAGACTACCGAGAGTTGAGTGGAGATCATCCGTGCGCCTGCCGCCCTAGCCTGTCGACAAGCATAAACGACGAAGCCCGGCACGTGGCCGGGCTTCGCATTCACTTACCTGATGATCAGGCTTCGACGGTATCGGCCACTTGCTTGAAGTCTTCGATCTTGTCGAAGTTCATGTACTGGTAGATCTTGTCACCGTTGGCGTTGATGACGCCGATGTCGGTCATGTATTCCTGCTTGGTCGGGATGCGGCCCAGACGCGAGCAGATAGCGGCCAGCTCGGCCGACCCCAGATAGACGTTGGAGTTCTTGCCCAGGCGGTTCGGGAAGTTGCGGGTGGAGGTGGAGAACACCGTCGCACCCTCGCGCACCTGCGCCTGGTTGCCCATACACAGCGAGCAGCCCGGCATTTCCATACGCGCACCGGCCGTGCCGAGCACACCGTAGTGACCTTCCTCGGTCAGCTGCTTCTGGTCCATCTTGGTCGGCGGAGCCACCCACAGCTTGGTCGGGATGTCGCGCTTGCCTTCCAGCAGCTTCGAGGCGGCGCGGAAATGACCAATGTTGGTCATGCACGAACCGATGAACACTTCGTCGATGGCCGCGCCGGCCACATCCGACAGCGTTTTCACGTCATCCGGATCGTTCGGGCAAGCCACGATGGGCTCATGCACATCAGCCAGATCGATCTCGATGACAGCGGCGTATTCGGCGTCCGCATCACGCTCCAGCAGTTGCGGATTGGCCAGCCATGCTTCCATCGCCTTGATACGACGATGCAGGCTGCGGGCATCCTGATAGCCCTGCGCGATCATGTATTTCAGCAAGGTGATGTTCGAGTTGAGGTACTCGATGATCGGTTCCTTGTTCAGATGCACCGTGCAACCTGCAGCAGAACGCTCAGCGGATGCGTCGGATAGTTCGAACGCCTGCTCCACCTTGAGGTTCGGCAAACCTTCGATTTCGAGGATGCGGCCGGAGAAGATGTTCTTCTTGCCCTGCTTGGCAACGGTCAGCAAACCATCCTTGATGGCGTACAGCGGAATCGCGTTGACCAGATCGCGCAGCGTCACGCCCGGCTGCAGTTCGCCCTTGAAGCGCACCAGCACCGATTCGGGCATATCCAACGGCATCACACCGGTTGCCGCCGCGAAAGCGACCAGACCGGAGCCGGCCGGGAACGAGATACCGATCGGGAAACGCGTGTGGCTGTCGCCGCCGGTGCCGACAGTGTCGGGCAGCAGCATGCGGTTGAGCCAGGAATGGATCACGCCATCACCCGGACGCAAGCTGATGCCGCCGCGGGTGGAGATGAAAGCCGGCAGCTCATGGTGGGTTTTTACGTCCACGGGCTTCGGATACGCAGCGGTGTGGCAGAACGACTGCATCACCAGATCGGCCGAGAAGCCCAGGCAAGCCAGGTCTTTCAGCTCGTCGCGGGTCATCGGGCCGGTGGTGTCCTGCGAACCCACCGAGGTCATCTTCGGCTCGCAATAGGTGCCCGGACGCACGCCCTTGCCTTCCGGCAGACCGCAAGCGCGGCCGACCATCTTCTGCGCCAGCGTGTAGCCCTTGTTGGTATCGACGGGGTTCTGCGGCAGGCGGAACAGGGTCGATGCCGGCAGGCCCAGCGCTTCGCGCGCCTTGGCGGTCAGGCCGCGGCCGATGATCAACGGGATGCGGCCGCCGGCGCGCACTTCGTCGAACAGCACGTCGGACTTCACCTGGAATTCGGCGATCACCTCACCGTTCTTCAGCGCCTTGCCTTCATAGGGACGCAGCTCGACCACATCGCCCATCTCCATCTTGGAGACGTCGAGTTCGATCGGCAGCGCACCGGCATCTTCCATCGTGTTGTAGAAGATCGGTGCAATCTTGCTGCCCAGGCAAACACCGCCGAAGCACTTGTTCGGAATGAAGGGGATATCTTCGCCCGTCCACCACAGCACGGAGTTGGTGGCGGATTTGCGGCTGGAACCGGTGCCGACCACGTCGCCCACGTAAGCGACCAGATGGCCTTGCTTGGTGAGGTCGAGGATCTGCTGGATCGGACCGCGCTTACCGTCTTCTTCCGGCTGGAACGGAGCGCCGTCACGCTTGTTCTTCAGCATGGCCAGTGCGTGCAGCGGGATATCCGGACGCGTGGTGGCGTCGGGCGCCGGCGACAGGTCGTCGGTATTGGTTTCGCCCGGCACCTTGAACACCGTGATGGTCATGCTCTTGGGTACTTCGGGACGGCTGGTGAACCATTCCGCATCGGCCCAGCTTTGCAACACGGACTTGGCGTTCGCATTGCCCTTGTCGGCCCTTTCCTTGACGTCGTGGAAGGAGTCGAACATCAGCAAGGTTTTCTTCAACGCTTCGGCAGCGATACCGCCTACCTGTGTATCGTCGAGCAATTCGATCAAGGGATGGATGTTGTAGCCGCCCAGCATGGTGCCGAGCAGTTCGGTCGCTTTCTCGCGGCTGATCAGTGAGGACTTCTCGGTACCGAAGGCAACGGCAGCGAGATACGACGCCTTGACCTTCGCCGCATCGTCCACGCCCGCCGGCACGCGGTGCGTGATCAACTCGACCAGGGTGGCTTCTTCGCCAGCAGGCGGATTCTTCAGGAGTTCGATCAGCTCAGCAGTCTGCTGGGCCGACAGCGGCAGCGGGGGAATACCCAGCGCGGCGCGCTCGGCGACATGTTGGCGATAAGCGTTGAGCATGTGATCTCGTCCTGTGGCTGGGGCTGGACAAGGGCGAATGCCTTGTCTGGATGCCGCTATATGGAGCATTTCAGCCGCATATTTTGCCAGTCGCGCTACAACGGCCGCAATCCAAAGCGGCGTTTCCGGCAGCGTTCGAAATCTTGCAATGACACCATGTTGAAATCACCCGGAAGTGGCTTGCACGCGTCGCGATTTGTCCCAAACTTTGCGGCATCCCCCAACGGAAGACCGACCTCCTTGCAATTCCCCTAACGTTCGATGGTCTAGCATTGCTCTGCTGCGCCCCGTGCGTCCGCCTGACTTCAAGCAACAGGAGCTATCCCCATGCAGGATTCATTCGCCACCCGCGACACCCTCAAGGTCAAAGGCAGCACCTATCAGATCGCCAGCCTAACCAAGCTCGGCAAGCATTTCGATCTGAAGCATCTCCCTTATTCGATGAAGATCCTGCTGGAGAATCTGTTGCGCCACGAAGATGGCGTCAGCGTCACCAAGAAGGAAATCGAGGCTGTCGCCAAGTGGGACCCCAAGGCCGAGCCGGATACCGAAATCGCCTTCATGCCTGCTCGCGTGGTGTTGCAAGATTTCACCGGCGTGCCTTGCGTGGTGGATTTGGCCGCGATGCGCGATGCAGTGGTGAAGCTGGGTGGCGATGCCAATCAGATCAATCCACTGGCGCCGGCCGAGTTGGTGATCGATCACTCCGTGCAAGTGGATGTCTACGGTTCCGAATCCGCACTGGAGAAAAACGTCGAGATCGAATTCGAGCGCAATCAGGAGCGTTACTCGTTCTTGCGCTGGGGCCAGAAAGCATTCAATAACTTCAAAGTCGTGCCGCCGCGCACCGGCATCGTGCATCAGGTGAACCTGGAGCATCTCGCTCGCGTGGTATTCACCGCCGAAGTGGACGGCGAAAACTGGGCCTATCCCGATACCGTGTTCGGCACCGATTCGCACACCACGATGATCAACGGCATCGGTGTACTGGGTTGGGGCGTCGGCGGTATCGAAGCGGAAGCGGCGATGCTGGGGCAGCCGTCCTCAATGCTGATTCCGCAAGTCGTCGGTTTCAAGCTCACCGGCAAATTGTCGGAAGGCGTAACCGCCACCGACTTGGTACTGACGGTGACGCAGATGCTGCGTAAGCTCGGTGTGGTGGGCAAGTTCGTTGAGTTCTTCGGCGACGGCCTGAAACACCTGCCACTGGCCGACCGCGCCACCATCGGCAACATGGCGCCGGAATACGGCGCCACCTGCGGCATCTTCCCGATCGATCAGGAGGCATTGAACTACATGCACCTGTCGGGTCGCAGCGATGATCAGATCGAACTGGTCAAAGCCTATGCGCAGGCTCAAGGTCTGTGGCACGACGAACACACGCCACCTGCTCATTTCACCACCACGCTGGAACTCAATCTGGCCGATGTGAAGCCTTCGCTGGCCGGCCCAAAGCGCCCGCAGGACCGCGTGCTGCTGGAAGGCGTGAAACAGAGCTTCCATGAGGCCATCGGCCCGCTTACCGCCAACCGCAAAACCAATGGTGATGCGGGAAGCTTTCAGAATGAAGGCGGTGGTGCGGCGATTGGCAACCTTGCCAATGGCATCACCAGTGGTGGCGTACGCGTAGAGAAAGACAACGAAAGCTTCCTGCTCGGTGACGGCGCGGTTGTGATTGCAGCGATTACCTCGTGCACCAACACCTCCAACCCGGCGGTGATGCTGGGCGCGGGATTACTTGCCAAGAAAGCGGCCGCCAAAGGTTTGAAAGCAAAGCCGTGGGTGAAGACATCGATCGGCCCGGGCTCGCTGGTGGTTACCGACTATCTTGAAAAGACCGGACTGCTTAAAGAATTGGAGAAGGTCGGTTTCTACATCGTCGGCTATGGCTGCACCACCTGCATCGGCAACTCCGGTCCGTTGCCCACGGAAATCAGCAAGGGTATTGCCGAGGGCGACCTCGCGGTGGCCTCGGTACTTTCCGGCAATCGCAACTTCGAAGGCCGCGTGCATCCGGAAGTGAAGATGAATTATCTTGCTTCACCACCGTTAGTGGTTGCGTACGCGCTCGCGGGCTCGCTGGATGTCGATCTTTCCAAAGATCCGCTGGGCGAAGACAAGGATGGCAAGCCGGTGTACTTGAAGGACATCTGGCCGAGCAACCAGGAAATTTCCGACGTGATCGCCGGCGCGATCAATCCGGAAATGTTCGAGAAGAACTATGCCGATGTGTTCAAGGGCGACAGCCGCTGGAACCATATCGCTTCGCCGGATGGCTCGGTCTACAAGTGGAGCGACTCCACGTACATCAAGAACCCGCCCTACTTCGACGGCATGACGATGCAGACGGGCAAGATCGAAGACATCCATGGTGCACGTGCCCTGGGCGTGTTCGGCGACTCGATCACCACCGACCACATCTCCCCAGCGGGCTCAATCAAGAAGGACAGCCCGGCGGGCCGCTTCTTGATCTCCAAGGGTGTGCAGCCAAAAGACTTCAACTCCTACGGCTCGCGTCGCGGTAACGATGATGTGATGGTGCGCGGCACTTTCGCCAACATCCGCATCAAAAATCTGATGCTCGATGGCGTGGAAGGCGGCTACACGCTCTACGTGCCCAATGGCGAGCAGATGGCCATTTACGATGCAGCGATGAAGTACAAGGCCGACAAGACACCGCTTGTTGTTTTGGCCGGCAAGGAATACGGCACCGGATCATCGCGCGACTGGGCGGCCAAGGGCACGCTGTTGCTGGGCGTGAAGGCGGTGATTGCCGAAAGCTTCGAGCGCATCCATCGCTCCAACCTGGTGGGCATGGGCGTTCTGCCGCTGCAGTTCAAGGACGGCGAGAACGCCAAGTCGCTGGGCCTCACTGGCACGGAAACGTTCGAGATCACCGGCCTGAAAGACGGTGAATCGAAAGAGGCTACGGTGGTCGCCAAAGGCGATAAGGGCGAAAAGACGTTCACGGTGAAGGTGTTGCTGCTGACACCGAAGGAACGCGAGTTCTTCCGTCACGGCGGCATCTTGCAATATGTCTTGCGTCAGCTGGCTGGCAAAAAGGCGGCCTGATCGACGCTCTCAGAAAACGCCGCCTGCTTCAGGCGGCGTTTTTGTGCAGCCAGTCTCACAGCTGCTGGGTCCAGCTGGATTCGTAGCATCGCCAGTCATGCCCCTCGCGACGCCAAGCCGATTCGACCTTGTAGACACCCAACTGCGCCGGGAACAATTTGCCGCCGCTGGTGAGTGTGACGGTGAAGTCGGCGACATAACGGTCGCCTCGCGGCTGCACGTCAATGGGCCCGAGCACGGCATGTAGCGTTTCGCCACGCAGCCGCGCCACCCGCAACACATTGCCGATGTCCTGTCTGTTCATCGAACCGCTGTTGCCGTCGAAGTCGTCGGTGAGCTGGCCGGCAAGCGCCGAGGCATCCACCTGCTCCGTCGCCTGGGCGGCGGCATCGATAGCCTGCCGAATCAACACCTCATCCGGGGCGCGATGGCATCCGGCAACGCCCAAGGCCAAAGCGGCCAGCAAGCCCCAACTGCGGATCATCGATGTCATTCTCGGCATGCTCGAATCTCGTTGCAGCGCGGCTTGCTGCTATACGCGGGCGTATGCTCCAATGCCTCGCCCGCATGATGCACGACCTTGGTCGCCGCCACCATCGGTTTGTTACTACTGGAGCTTGGATCGAACATGAGCAATCAGCGTCCTTGGCTGAGTCACTATCCGGATGGCGTACCCGCAGAGATCGACATCAATCAGTACACCTCGGTTGTTGCCGTCCTGGAAGAAGCCTTTGAACGCTATCGCCAGCGCATCGCTTTCTCCAATTTCGGGAAAAGCCTCACTTACGACGAGATCGATACGCTCAGCGGCCAGTTCGCCGCGTACCTGACCGGGGAGCTAAAGCTCAGCAAGGGCGATCGCATCGCGATCATGATGCCCAACGTCTTGCAGTACCCCATCGCCCTGTTCGGCGCACTGCGTGCCGGCTTGGTCGTAGTGAACACCAACCCGATGTACACGGCGCGCGAGCTCAAGCATCAGTTGGAAGACGCCGGCGTGAAGGCGATCGTGGTGCTCGACAATTTCGCCGCCACCCTGCAACAAGTCGTTGCCGAGACGGGCGTCAAGCACATCATCACCACCGGCATTGGCGATCTGCTCGGCGCCAAGGGCGTGTTGATCAACTTCGTGCTGAAGAACGTCAAGAAGATGGTGCCTGCGTATCAGTTGCCGCATGCGGTGCGCTTCAAGAGCGCGCTTGCAGCGGGCAGCAACTATGAGATGCCGAAGCCGACGATGTCGCACGATGACATCGCGTTCTTGCAGTACACCGGGGGTACGACCGGCGTCGCCAAAGGCGCAATGCTGACCCACGGCAACATGGTGGCGAACATGCTGCAGGCGGGCGCCTGGTTCGGTTCGAAGATCAAGCCAGGCGAAGAAACCATCATTACCGCGCTGCCGCTGTATCACATTTTCGCGCTCACCTGTAATTGCTTCATCTTCATTCGCTTTGGTGGTCGTAGCATTCTGATCACCAACCCGCGCGACATGCCGGCTTTTGTCAAAGAACTCAGCAAAACGCCCTTTACGGCGATCACTGGCGTCAACACGCTTTTCAATGGACTGTTGAATACGCCAGGTTTCGATCAGATCGATTTTTCCACCCTTCGCATGAGCTTCGGCGGCGGCATGGCCGTGCAACGCGCGGTGGCTGAAAAGTGGCAAAAAGTTACCGGTTGCGCCCTGGTTGAAGGCTACGGCATGACGGAAAGCTCGCCGGTCGCCACCATCAATCCCTTGGTGGACGGGGTGCGCTTTACCGGCTCGATCGGCCTGCCCGTTCCTTCGACGTCGATCAGCATCCAGGATGAAGACGGCAAACAGCTCGCTATCGGCGAAGTCGGCGAGATCTGCATCCAGGGCCCGCAAGTGATGAAGGGTTATTGGAACCAGCCTGCCGAGACGAGCAAGGTGCTCAGCGATGATGGCTGGTTGCGTACCGGCGACATCGGCCGCATCGACGATTCCGGTTACGTTTACATCGTCGATCGTAAGAAGGACATGATCCTGGTGTCGGGCTTCAACGTGTATCCGAACGAGATCGAGGATACGGTGATGCAGCATCCCGGCGTGGCCGAAGTGGCTGCGATCGGCATACCTGACGAACATTCGGGCGAAGTGGTGAAGATCTTCGTAGTTCGCAAGGACCCGAACCTGACGGTGGAGCAGCTCAAAGAGTTCTGCCGCGAGAACCTGACGGGCTACAAGCGTCCGAAGGTGATCGAATTCCGCGATGCGCTGCCCAAGAGCAACGTGGGCAAGATCCTGCGTCGTGAACTGCGCGACGAAAAGAAAGCCGTCGCCGCTGGCTGATATTCAAGAACCAACATCATCAAACCACACACCCTGCGCGATGCAGGGTGTGTCGGCACGCTTACTCGTCGTGCCACATTTCCAGGATGTCGGCGTAACCGCCCAGCAGATTCCATAGCGGCACCTGCTTGTCTTCCGGAATGCGCGTGTAAGCAAAACCGATGTGCTTGTCGGAAAGGCGTGCCACCTTGGCTTCGAGGTGAATGTGCAGGTCATGTCCGAAAATCATGTCCAACACCCAGCTCTCACCCGCCTTGCCACCCCAGTCGCGCGGCCGGCGCAGCAGAACGCCTGTGGCCGAAATGTCGATCAGATCGGTCGGGTGCGATTCGTCTCCATGACTCATCAGCACGGTGGTTTTGATACGCATCCGCGCGGGGCGCAAATGCTCGTTGTCGGAACCGTCCATGGCGTCGTCACCCATTGTCGTCATGCCTTTCATCTCCCTCCCGCGCAGCACTGCAACTACGCGCCAAGATCCCTACCCCGGATCTCACCGCTTGCGCATTCTGCCTCGCGCCGAAGCCATGCGCCTTCCGTCGGCGCTGTCTCCATTATTCGTCAGCACCTGCGCCTACCTGCAGCTGCCCCCCGGATATCTCCTATGATGAAGCAAGCCACATGCCACGGCTATAACCACGTTTTCTAGGCTTATTTTGCGCATTTCAATTAATCCGCAGGCTGATGGCAGACGCGTTAGGTCACTTGCTGCCGCGTTATGAATTGCGGCAGTCCCGCGACCTTGCGAACCCTTACGCCAGCTGAAGCACTCGCTGGACATGCCTCTGGACTGCAGCTAATCTGTAACCCGCGTGTGGAGCCAAGTACGGATGCCCGCCGGGAGCCCCGGTCGGGATGGCCTCCACCCGATGCATTCAGCCGACCTTTACGAATCGCGGGCGACGCCGGCGGCGTCACGTTTGGTTTATGCCTGATCGTTCATACCACGACCGAGCCGGCACCTAACGACCGCCTACCTGACCGAACCGCAACATGTGGCTTCATCAGGGTCTGCAACAGCGGGAAAACCGCACGCCTCGGCTGGGCATTGTGGGATTGGCTTTATTGGGAATCGCCTCCGCAACCCAGGCATTCCGGGCTTGAACCTTTCTTCGATCAAGGGTCGAAAGACAAGTTTTGATCGTCAACAGAACGAATTGCCAGCCCTCCCGGGCGGCCCAATGACATGTATTGATGAGCACTGAGCCAACCGAGTCTCAGCCTATACAAGCAACGCATGATGCGTTCGCCGGGGTTCCACAGCAGCAGGAAATGCCGCTGGCGATCGTGCGTGGCGAACCGATCCTGCAGATGCCGCAGGACCTTTACATCCCCCCGGATGCGCTGGAAGTCATCCTGGAAGCATTCGAGGGGCCGCTGGATCTTTTGCTCTACCTGATCCGCCGGCAGAACCTGGACATTCTCGATATTCCGATTGCCGAAATCACCCGGCAATACATGGAATACATCGACATGATGCGCGATGTGATGCGCCTGGAGCTGGCCGCGGAGTACTTGCTGATGGCCGCGATCCTAGGTGAGATCAAATCGCGGCTGCTGCTGCCCAGGCCACCCACGGAAGAAGGCCTGGAAGAAGACCCTCGCGCCGAGCTGGTGCGTCGCTTGCAGGAATACGAGCGATTCAAGAAGGCCGCCGAGGATATCGAAGCCCTGCCGCGCATGGAGCGCGATACGGTGGCGGTACAGGCCGATGTTGGCGAGCGCAACGTCATCAAGATGCCGCCGCCGCTGGACCTGAAGGAAATGCTGCTGGCCCTCAAGGACGTGATGCATCGGGCCGAATTGTTCGGGCATCACGCCATCAAACGCGAGGCGCTGAGTGTGCGCCAGCGCATGGGCGAACTGCTCAGCCGTCTGGACGACGACCAGTTTCACCGCTTCGAGAGTCTGTTCGACGTCACCGAAGGTCGACTGGGCGTCGTGGTCACGTTCCTGGCCATGCTCGAACTGGCCAAGGAATTCCTGATCAACATCGTGCAGGAAGAACCGCTGGCCGCCATCTACGTCAAGGCGAACGCCACTTCCGCCGAAGAAGAGGCCGAAGTCGCTGCCGATGACGACGCCTTCGACGAAGAACAGCAATCCGCATTCGGTACCGAGTAAACCGTACGCCACCTGTCATGGACACCCGATCCTAAAGCTTATGCAGATCGAGCAACTGAAACCGATTGTCGAAGCAGCCCTGCTTGCCGCCAGCCAACCCTTGAGCGTGGCGCAATTGGGCGAGCTGTTCGTCGAGGAAGACGGGGTCGACCGCGCACAAATCGCCATGGTGCTGGAAGCGTTGGCGGAAGACTGCAACGGCCGAGGCGTCGAGCTGAAAGAAGTCGGCTCCGGTTTTCGCTACCAGGTACGCCAGGAAGTCCATGCCTGGGTATCGCGCATGTGGAGTGAAAAGCCCAGCCGTTACTCACGCGCCTTGCTGGAAACCCTGGCGCTCATCGCTTACCGGCAGCCCATCACGCGACCAGAAATCGAACAGATTCGCGGCGTCGTGGTCTCCTCCAACATCATCAAAACACTGGAAGAACGCGAATGGATCCGCGTAGTCGGCCACCGCGATGTCCCCGGCAAACCAGCGTTGTTCGGCACCACCCGCGGCTTTCTCGATTACTTCAATCTCAAATCGCTGGATGAGCTGCCACCGCTCGCCGAAATCCGCGACCTGGAAGACCCGCAACTTCGTCTGGACGATGAGCCCTTCCCGCCCCGTGTCATCCGCGACCTGCCGATTGACCCGGATGGTGAAGATCTCGAAAGCGAAGAGCTCGAAGGCAAAGATCTGGAAAGCCAAGAGCTGGAAAGCCAAGAGCTGGAAAGCCAAGAGCTGGAAAGCCAAGAGCTGGAAAGCGAAGAGCTCTCAAACGAAGAACCCGAACACGAAGTTCACGCCGACGACGATCAACACGATCACGCCGACACTATCGATTCTGACAGCCACCATGACGAGCCCGCGCCTGCAGCGGAAGCCGTCGACGAAACCCATCTCTCCACTGCCGACGAGGCAGCGGACAGTGCGGAGGCCGCAGATGGCACCGCCGAGCAAGACACCGAGGAGTACCGCGCATGAATGCGCCGCAAAAATCCGTATTAAGTCTGAAGCGCGCCGCAGCGCCTGAAAACGCACCGCAAATCGAAGAGCGCCTGCACAAAGTGCTCGCCAACGCCGGCCTCGGCTCGCGCCGCATGCTGGAACAACGCATCCAGGGCGGTGAAGTCGAAGTCAATGGCACGGCGGCCACCATCGGCGCCAGCGTCCGCGCCGGGGACCGCGTCGTCCTCGACGGCAAACAATTTGTCGTCGCCACCGACAGCCGCGATGACGCCGAAGTGCTGGTCTACCACAAGCCCGAAGGCGTGGTGACCACGCGCGAAGATCCCGAAGGCCGCCCCACCGTATTCGAACAGCTGCCGCGACTGAAAGGCGCGCGCTGGGTCGCCGTGGGCCGCCTGGACATCAACACCACCGGCCTTCTGTTGCTCACCACCGACGGCGAACTCGCCAACGCGCTGATGCATCCGCGCAGCGGTCTGGAGCGCGAGTACCTGTGCCGTGTGCACGGTGAAGTGCCGGATGAAATGATCGAAAAACTGAAAGCCGGCGTTGAGCTTGAGGACGGCCCGGCCCGCTTCGACGAAATCGCCATCATCAGCCGCGGCGGCAGCCATAGCTGGTTCCGCGTGGTGATACGCGAAGGTCGCAACCGCGAAGTCCGCCGCTTGTGGGATTCGCAAGGCTTCCTCGTCAGCCGACTGAAGCGCATCCGCTACGGCAACATCGAGCTACCGCGCACGCTACGTCGCAGCGACTGCGAGGCGCTTAGCGAAGATTCCGTCAAGGAACTGCGCAAGGTCGCAGGTCTCGGCGCACCGCAACCAGTGCTGACCCTCAGCCCCGTGCTGCATCAGCGTCGCGCGCCGCGCAATGTCACTGAGTATCGTCCTGAAAAAGGCGCGGGCACGGCGTGGAGCGGTGGCTATCACGATGAAGCACGCGAACTGCGCGCCTTCGATCGTATTCGCGAAGAACCGACGCGTGGCAAGCAGCAACGTGGTCGCCCGAATCCGAATCGCGAAGTAAACGGCAATGTCGCCCGCCCCGAGCGTTCGTCGAACGGCCCTCAGCGCAATAAGAAAAAGCGCGGCATAGGTCCCGGCCAGGAACTCCCCCCGGCACGTACCTGGTTCGCCGGCGAAAGCCGCGGCGGCGACCGCGCTACCGGTGGTGGCAATCCTGCTGGCAACCGCCGTCATGGCGCTGCCAACCCCAGTAGTCCCTACGGCGGCTTTGGTGGCGGTAACGTCAACCGCAACAGTCGTGGTGGTAGTCGCCCAGGCGGCCAGGGCCAGGCTCAAGGTCAAGGCGGTCGCCCGCAAGGTCGCGGCGGCAATCGCCCGCAAGGGCAAGGTGGTGGCAATCGTCCGCAGGGACAGGGCGGCGGCGGCCGGCCGCATGGTGGCCGCGGCGGTAGTGGCGGTGGCAATCGGTCCGGCAATCGCTGAGTGAGCGAACGGTACCGCACACCGCTGAACCGATGATTCGCATCTATCACAACAATCGCTGCTCGAAATCGCGCAGCGCGTTGGCTCTGATCGAACAGCACGGCAAACCTTTCGAGGTAATCAACTACCTCGAAACACCGCCGACTGCCGTTGAACTGAAAACCTTGCTATCGCAACTTGGCATCCCGGCGCGGCAACTGCTACGCAGCGGTGAAGATATCTACAAGGAACTTCACCTCGATGATGCCTCGCTTGATGACGAAGCGTTGATCGAAGCAATGACCCATCATCCTCGCCTGATCGAACGGCCCATTGTGGTCGCCAACGGCAAAGCGGTGATTGGCCGTCCGCCGGAACGTGTGCTCGAAATTCTCTAGCGGTTGATCCCAACGCCAAGGAATTTGAGATAGCGACTCCTCATTGTGAAAATTCCTTTTCGTCGGACTTGCGTGAAATCTCATCACCGTAAGCAAGCCACTGGGCGTGCTTACGTATGTCGATCGGCCACTCGGCAATCAACGCGCTGAACTTCGCCCTGTCATTGGCGAACAACGCGCGACTCGCCTCTTCAAAACCCGGCATGTCACCGGCTATCGCCGACATGAAATGATAGGCACGCTCTTGCCCCGCGCGCGATTGATCGCGTTCGCGATAGCTGTGCCGCGCTTCTTCCACCAACTTGCGCAGAGCCACAGACGGACCGCCAGGCTGCGTTGCAAGCCACTCCCAATGCCTCGGCAACAACGTCACTTCGCGGGCCACGACACCCAACCTGGGACGGCCACGCCCGCGCGGACTATCGGCGGATGTTGGAGCGCTCCTCTCATCGTGTGCGGGCGCAGGGGGATATCGAGCAACGATGTCTTCATGCGTGCCTCGCGTATCGATATCGATGGAACGGCCTGTGCTGTCGTCGAAAATCAGAATGGGCTCCAAGGCACCAGAGTCGGCGGCTTGCCTCACCGCCACGGCGACAGCCTGGAGGGCGCCAGACGCCAGCTGCCGCTGGCCCTGAAAGGAGGTGTAGGAAAGCGAGGGCGTGCTGCTGGTCACCGTGGGCTCCTTTAGTGGACGCCCTAATAATACCCGGGTATAAATATATTGGCAATATTACCCGGGTAAATTTGAATCGCGCACACCGACGATTGCCCCATAAAAAAAGCCGCCCTTCCGGGCGGCCTTCTTGTGCACAGGCTAGAGAATCAGATCCGACTCTGCGTGGCCGGATCCCCGACCTTCGCGCCAGCGTCACCGCGCGGCGGCGGTGGCGGCACCGATGAACCGGGCGACGAAGTCTTGGACCAATCCGCCGGCGGCCCCGGAACACGGCCATTCATGATGTCGTCGATCTGGCGTGCATCGATCGTTTCGTACTGCAGCAGCGCATCGGCCATCACATGCAGCTTGTCGATGTTGTCGGTAAGCAGCTGCTTGCTGCGGGCGTAGGCGCGGTCAAGGATCTGGCGCACCACTTCGTCGATCTTGCGCGCGGTTTCGTTGGAGACATTCTTATGCTGAGTCACCGAACGGCCCAGGAACACTTCGTCTTCTTCCTCGCCGTAGGTGACCGGACCGAGTTCATCAGACAAGCCCCACTTGGTGGCCATGTTGCGAGCCATCTTGGTGGCGCGCTCGATATCATTCGACGCGCCTGTGGTCACCTTGTCGGTGCCGAAGATGATTTCCTCGGCCACACGACCACCGTAGAGCGAACACAGCTGCGATTCGATCGCAATCTTATTCATGCTGTACTTGTCGCCTTCCGGCAGGTACATGGTGACGCCCAGCGCGCGACCGCGCGGGATGATCGTGACCTTGTAGACCGGGTCATGCTCGGGCACGAGGCGGCCAACAATCGCATGACCGGCTTCGTGATACGCGGTGAGCTTCTTCTCGTCTTCGCTCATGGCCATCGAGCGGCGCTCGGTACCCATCAGGATCTTGTCGCGCGCCTTGTCCATGTGGCTCATGCGCACTTCGCGAGCGTTCTCACGCGCGGCGAACAAGGCAGCTTCGTTGACGAGGTTGGCAAGATCCGCACCGGAGAAACCAGGCGTGCCACGCGCGATAACCATCGCGTCCACGTCGCTGGCGGTCGGCACCTTGCGCAGATGCACTTTGAGAATCTGCTCGCGGCCCTTTACGTCCGGCAAGCCGACCACCACCTGGCGGTCGAAACGGCCCGGGCGCAGCAGCGCAGGATCGAGCACGTCGGGGCGGTTGGTGGCGGCGATGACGATGATGCCTTCGGTGCCTTCAAAACCATCCATCTCGACCAGCAGCTGGTTCAGCGTCTGCTCGCGTTCGTCATGACCGCCACCAAGACCGGCGCCGCGATGACGGCCCACGGCATCGATTTCGTCGATGAAGATGATGCACGGAGCGTGCTTCTTGGCTTGGTCGAACATGTCGCGCACGCGCGAAGCGCCTACGCCGACGAACATTTCGACGAAATCGGAACCGGAGATCGAGAAGAACGGCACTTTGGCCTCGCCCGCGATCGCCTTGGCGAGCAGGGTCTTACCGGTACCCGGGGGGCCGACCATCAGCACGCCGCGCGGAATCTTGCCGCCCAGGCGCTGGAATTTGCCAGGGTCTCGCAGGAACTCGACCAGTTCGCCGACTTCTTCTTTTGCTTCGTCGCAACCGGCAACGTCGCTGAAATTGACCTTGACCTGATCCTCGCCCTGCAGCTTGGCGCGCGAACGGCCGAAGCTCATCGCGCCGCGTCCACCACCGCCCTGCTGCATCTGGCGCATGAACCAGATAAACACGCCGACGATCAGGATCACCGGCAACCAGTTCACCAGCAGGCCGATCAGCGAAAAGCCGGTGCCGGAATCCTGGCTAACCGTTACGTTCTTATCCTGCATCTGCTTGACCACCGAATTGGTGGAGAAGCCCAGTACCGGCGCCACGGTGCGGTAGTTGCTACCGTCCTTCAGCTTGCCGCTGATAGTGGCGGGGTTTTCCGCGCTGATGGTGGCGGTAGCGACATTGCCGCTATCCACGCTCTGCACAAAGCTGCTGTAAGGGAGGTCCGAAGAGGCGCCACCGTGCGGGTTGAAGCTCTGGAACACGGTGATTAAAACCACCGCGATCACCAACCAGAGCAACAGGGTTTTCCATGTCTCATTCATGCGCGGTTCTCGCCAGTCTGCCGACTGCCGGATTTGAAGCCGGTAGCCAGTGCATATACCTCCCGCGAACGCGCGCGGGAGGCCTTAGGTTTACGCATGCTTACGCGCGTAAACTCCGCGCGCAAGCTTCTTAAGTAATCGTCGAAGCCCGTTCCCTGGAACAGTTTGATTAGAAACGCTCCACCCGGTTTGAGCCAGTGCCTGCCAAAATCAAGCGCCAGTTCGGCCAAATCCATCGATCGGATCTGATCGGCCAGCGCCACACCACTCATATTGGGGGCCATGTCCGACAGCACAAGATCGAGCTTTTGGCCGTCCAAGCGCGATTCCAATTCGCGCAGGATACTTTCTTCACGAAAATCGCCCTGCAGGAAATCCACGCCGCCAATACCCTGCATCGGCAGGATATCCAGCGCCACCACGGTACCACTATCGCCCAGGCGCTGACGAACCAGCTGCGACCAGCCACCTGGGGCTGCCCCTAGATCGACCACCCGCATGCCGGGTTTGAGCAGGTTGTCACGCTCAATCAGCTCTTCCAGCTTAAAAACGGCGCGCGAGCGCAGACCCTCGGCCTGCGCCTTCTTAACGTAGACATCGTCGAAATGCTCCCGTAACCAGCGGGAACTGCTCTTGCTGCGGGGCATGGTCGGCAACGGCCGGGGAAAGGGGAAGTCCATGATACCCTTTACGGTCCCCTCGTCGCGAATCCGAGACTGAACGCATGGCCATTTCCCCTTCACAGCAACGCTATTTGCGTAGCCTCGCTCATGATCTCCATCCGGTGATTCTGCTGGGTGCCAAGGGAGCAACCGAGGCTGTCGTCAAGGAACTCGATTTGGCGCTTTCACATCACGAGTTGGTGAAGGTAAAGCTTTCCGGCGGCGACAAGGACGAGCGCGAAGCGCAAAAGGAAATCTTGATCAAAGGGACCGGCGCCGAAAGCGTGCAACAGATCGGTCATATCGTGGTGCTGTTCCGGCGCAACGAGGAAGACCCCCGACTCGCCTTGCCGCGTTAAGGAACCGCCATGGATCTGTCGCTGGATCGGCCGGATGGCTACCTCTTTGTCCGCCGGGTTGCCGCCAACGCCATTACCGTGGTCGACCGCGAGCTGACCGCCAGTTTCCTGCTAGCGCCCGATCGGGCCGTCGAACAGTGGCCCGTCTCCAGCGCGCTTGAACTGGATGAGAGCCATGTTGCCGGCATCCTCGAATTAAAACCGGAGCTGGTGCTGCTGGGCACCGGCACGCGCCAGCAGTTCCCACCGGCCGCCTTTATGGCTGGTTTCCTGCGTAAGGGCATTGGCATCGAAGTGATGGATAACGCTGCGGCCGGGCGCACCTACGATCTGTTGGCAGGCGAAGGCCGGCGTGTGGTCGTCGCCTTCATTCTGCCCGGGCATACCTAAAGCGACTTAACGCGACGGCAGGTATTGGAGAGGATCGACTGGACTGCCGTCCTTGCGGATCTGGAATTCCAGTTCGTCGCGCGAACTGCTACTGGAGCCCATCTCGGCAATCTGCTGCCCGGACTTCACCTGCTGCCCTTCGGTGACGAGACGCTTGCGGTTGTGACCATAGGCGGACAAGAAGCTGTCGTTGTGCTTGATGATGACCAGCTCACCGTAGCCGACCAAACCATTGCCGCTATAAACCACCACGCCATCGGCGGCTGCGACCACCGGGTCACCTTCCTTGCCGGCAATATCGATGCCCGGAATAGCGGCGCTACTCTGGAAGCGACCGACCACCGAACCGGAAGCGGGCCAACGCCACTTCACGCCACCTGCAGTGCGTGTGCCGCCGCTGGCAACCACGGGAGTTACCGCCGCCACCGGCACAGGATTTACGGCAGCACTGGCAGGCGGCGGAGCCGACGATGCACCGGCCACCTGCACCGCTGAGCTGGCGTGTGGCGGAGTTGCAACCGGCGTTGCCGGCACCACGGGTTGGAATCCAGGCGTTGATGATGGTGCCGGGGGCGGCGGCGCCTTAGCCACGATCACCGTCGGCGGCGCATGCACCGGCCCTGGACCATGCGATGAAAGTTGCAGCACCTGACCAGGCCAGATCGTGTACGGCGCGGCAATGCCGTTCAACTTGGCCAGGTCGCGAAAATCCGTGCCGTTACGGAAGGCGATGGAATACAGCGTGTCACCCTTGACGACGGTATACGCGCCAATAGCGTTGCTCGCCTGCACCGGCTTGACTGCTGCTCCGCTCGGCGGCGGCTGAACCACAACCGTGCTGCAGCCGGTTATGAGTAGTGCCATGGAGGTAGCTGCGGACCATCGCATTATTCCTTTCATGCGCATCAGCATAACGAGGTCTCGCAGAGTTTTCATGCGGCCGGCCGTAAATGATCGCCGGGTGCTAATGCTTCAGTACCCACCACGCCGCGAGCGCGCCCAGCACGGCCAGGGCAGCCCAGCCTATCCATTCGATATGGCGATGGAGGATCCGTTCGGCCCGTTCGCCAAACAAACGGATCAACAGTGCAAGCAGCCACACCCGCTTGCCGCGCCCGAGCAAGATGCACACCAGGAACGGAATCACCGGCACACCGACGATACCGGCAGCCCAGGTGACAAATTTCATCGGTACCACGGGTTGCAAAGCTGCAAGCATCAGCACCAACAGCAGCTCAAGCCAATGCTGGTTCATTTCCGTGCGAAGGCTCTCCACACCGCGCTCGATCGGGTCGTAGAGATGCAAGGACTGCAATAACGGTGTCAACGCGTGGAAGGCCCAATGGCCGAGCGCATAGCCAACCAGTGAACCCAGCAGCGAAAACAGCAGGCTGATATTGGCGTATGAAAAGGCCTTTTGCCGCTTGCCGAGCATCATCGGTGCCAGCATCACTTCCGGCATGATCGGAAAGATGAAGGCTTCGACGAAGCTAAGTCCGCACAGGTAATAGACCGCTCTGGGGTCGCGCGCCCAGACTAAAACGCGCGCATAAAAGTTTCCGAACAGACGCATCAGCCGATGCCGCCAAGTAAAGGTACGAAACTCACGGCAGCCAATTCTTCCTGTATGAAATCGCCGTTGCCATCGCCGCGCATGCGGATCAAGGTTTGGCTGCTTGGAGAGCCGACGGGCGCGACCAATACGCCGTCAGGACTCAATTGATCGAGCACTTGCGTGGGAATGGCATCGCCCGCAGCGGTCAGGATGATCGCGTCGAACGGCGCCTCCGCCGCCCAGCCCAGTTTGCCGTCGTCGTGACGCGAACGAATGTTTTCGATGCCAAGCTGGCGAAAACGCCGACGCGCCTGGCGCAACAACTCTTCAATACGTTCGACCGTGAAAACCTGCGGCACCAGGCTGGCAAGCACCACCGCTTGATAGCCCGAACCAGTGCCGATCTCCAGCACTTTCTTCGGTCGCCCGTCTTTCTTATCGAACGGTTCGAGCAGCGCCTCGGTCATGCGCGCCACGACCCATGGTTGCGAAATCGTTTGACCATGGCCGATTGGCAGCGCGGTGTTTTCGTAGGCGCGCGAATGCAGGGCTTGGTCGATGAAGTGATGGCGCGGCAGGTTGCGGATGACATCGATCACGCGCTGATCGTGGATGCCCTCTTCTTTCAACTTTGCAGCAAGGCGATCGCGCGCGCGCTGCGAAGTCATTCCTTCGCCCTTGAGTGCAGATGGCGGCAATGGATGCACGTTCACCTCACGCTGCCTTGCCATCGGTCTTGCCGCTCATGCCATCAGTCAAGGCATGCACCCATGTGCTGACTTTCTCCAATGCCTGGAAACGCGTCAGGTCCACGTGGATGGGCGTGACCGATATATAGCCGCGCTGCACGGCGTCGAAATCGGTACCTGGGCCGGCGTCATCGACGTCGCCAGCGGGGCCGATCCACCAGATAGTTTTGCCGCGTGGATCGGTCTGCTTGATACACGGCGCGGAACGATGCCGCTTGCCCAGCCGAGTCACTTCGAAGCCGTTGATCTCATTCCACGGCCGATCCGGCACGTTGACGTTGAGGATGGTGTCCGCCGGCAGCGGGTCGACCAGCAGGCGCTCCATCAGCAGCAGCACGGCTTGCGCGGCCGAATCGTAATGCTCACCTTTATGGTCCTTGCTGACCAGCGACACAGCAATCGCCGGCAATCCAAGGAAACGCCCTTCCATCGCGGCCGATACCGTGCCGGAATAGATCACGTCGTCGCCAAGGTTGGCAGAATTGTTGATGCCGGAAACGACGATGTCCGGCTCGTAATCCAACATGCCCGCCAGCGCCAGATGCACGCAGTCGGTTGGCGTGCCAGCGACGCGGTAATAGCCGTTGTCCATGCGCAAAGCGCGGATTGGCGAATCGAGCGTCAACGAGTTGCTGGCTCCGGAGCGGTCCCGGTCCGGAGCCACCACGGTTACCTGGCCGACCGCACCAAGCCGTTCGGCAAGCACGCGGATGCCCGGTGCATCCACGCCATCGTCGTTGCTTACGAGAACTCGCATCATGATCCGTTAAAAGCTGAAATTCGGCGTGCGGCCCGTAGGCGCCCGTGCACGCTCCCTGATCGCTGGAGTCTAACCGAGCGGACCGGAGGTTTCACCGCCGCGCGTGCAATTGCGCCGACACGCCAAGAAACTCCTCACGGCATCCATCTGTCATTGGTTAGGATGTTTTCCATGAAACGCCGCCCACCCGCCACCGTCAACGATGAGGACAGCCGCCTGTTTCGCGACGCCATCGGCGACGTGCGGCGGATGGATCCCGTCGCACCGGCGCCTGCGATACCCAAACCTGAGCCGATTCCACACATGCTCGAGGCTGACGAGGCCGCTGTGCCCGGCGAGTTGCTGGACATGGCATTCGATCCCGCCTTGATGGAGGTCGGCGAAGAACTGAGCTATCTGCGCGATGGTTATCCGCCCAAGTTGTTACGTCAGCTCAAACGCGGCCAATACAGCGTGCAAGATGATGTCGATTTGCACCAGATGAACGCGGCGGCAGCGCAGGCCACCATCGCGGCATTTCTCGCCGAGGCGGCTGAGCGCGGCCTGCATTGCGTGCGCATCGTGCATGGCAAGGGCTTGCGCTCGAAGGCTGCCGGCCCGGTATTGAAAACGCTCACCGATCGCCTATTGCGTCGGCGCGATGACGTGATTGCGTTCGCATCGGCGCGGCCGATGCAGGGTGGCACCGGTGCAGTGGTGGTATTGCTCAAGGGCTGACAATCAGCCGATCAGTTCGCGCGCCACAACCGTGGCATAAGCGCCCGCTGGCAACTCGAAACCGAGTTCGAGCGTTTCGTCATCCAGCCAACGCCAACGCAAATCTTTTGGCAGCAATCGCAAGGGGCGACGTTCTTGCTCCAAGCGCGCTGCGACCAAGCCTTCCGTCAGATCGGAGTAAGCACCGGCGATCTCCCGTTCCAAATCACCCACCACCGACGTCGTGGGTGGCTCGCCCTGCCCCCACAACGGGCCCGACGGATGGATATCGCCTTGCGCAAGCCGCGCAGCAAGCGTGTCGTTGAATGGCTCCGGTCCAAACCAAGAGCGTGAACCGGCCAGCGACCAGATCTCGCCGTCTAGCGGTTTATCCCATGCATCGCGTTCGACGCGAGCAGCCAACACGCTGTTGAAAATATGCGAGCGAGCAGCAGACAACAGGATCGAACGCTTATCGCGATCCACGCGCCGCCCGGCGAACATGGCGCGGGCCTGCGCGACATTGCCACCCTCACGGCCAAAGCGCTGCTCGCCGAAATAATTGGGTACGCCACGCGTGGCGATAGCCTGCAGCACTTCTTCGGCGCGCGTGCGTTCGCCGCGAACATCGCGCAAAACCAGCACGAAACGATTGCCGCGCAAGGCGCCGCGTTTGAGCTTGCGTTTATGCCGTGTGCTGGCCAGCACCTTCACCTCGGCATGCGGAAACGCACTCCAATCCGGATCGGGCTTGCCTGCCAGCTGCACGGTGAACGCCTGGCGTGTCACCGCGTGACGATCCTTCAAACCCGCATAACCCACATTAAGCGGTGGCACGCCCGCGAAACGCGCCAATTCACGCGCCACCCAATCGGTATTGGCGTCGCGCTTTTCCACCCATAGCAAAGCATGTTCGCCTTCGCCATCGGCGTCGTAGCCTAGAATTTCATCGACGCGAAAATCGTCTGGTGTGCGTCGCAATTCCGCCGTCAACGGCGCTGCGCCGTGGGCTCTGGGCAATTCGAATTCGTTTGTTGACATGATGGGCAATCGGCTCAATCGCGCTCAGGCATCACCACGACCGGTGACACAGAAATTGCCGGCTGTCGGCACCACACACCGGAATACGGTCATTCAATTGCCACTGCTGGTGCTGGGAGCCGCCGGGGCAGCCGCACTGGCACCGTTGGCGGGCTTTTCCACTACCTGGTAGAAGGTTTCGCCCGGCTTGATGAGACCCAGTTCGGCACGCGCACGCGCCTCGACTGCCTGTTCACCGTGCTTGAGGTCGTCGACGTCAGCCGCCAGCGCCTGATTGCGCTGGACTAGCTTGTCGTTCTCATCGCTTTGCTTTTTGACCGCCATGCGCAGGCTGGTCACTTCAGACATGCCACCATGATTGGACCACAGCTCGAACTGTAGTCCAATCAGCAAAAGCAGCAGGACCAAAGCGATCCAACGCAACATCGTCGGGTTTTACCTCGCTTAGCCAGGCAGGTGCGCAAGATTCGGGAACGCGTTACGACCAGCATAGCGCGCCGCGGCGCCCAACTGTTCCTCGATGCGTAGCAGCTGGTTGTACTTCGCCACGCGGTCGGTGCGGCACAGCGAACCGGTCTTGATCTGCGTGGCCGTGGTGGCGACGGCGATGTCGGCGATGGTTGTGTCCTCGGTTTCGCCGGAGCGATGCGACACGATCGCGGCGTACTTGGCGGCGTCGGCCATGGCAATGGCTTCGAGCGTTTCCGACAAGGTGCCGATTTG
Source organism: Vulcanimicrobiota bacterium (assembly GCA_903970555.1). Lineage (GTDB taxonomy): Bacteria > Pseudomonadota > Gammaproteobacteria > Xanthomonadales > Rhodanobacteraceae > Dyella_B. The sequence goes on along the minus strand of CAJCJD010000105.1, from coordinate 24,617 downwards.
ATTGACCTTGATCAGGATGGCGTTGGCGATCTTCTTGTCGATGGCCTCGCGGAAGATCTTAGGGTTGGTCACGAAGATATCGTCGCCGACCAGCTGCACCTTGTTGCCAATCTTGTCGGTGAGCAGCTTCCAGCCATCCCAATCGCCTTCGGCCATGCCGTCCTCGATGGTGATGATCGGATACTGCTGCGCCCAGCTGGCCAGCAAGTCGACGAATTGCGCAGGCGTGTAGGCCTTGCCTTCGCCTTCCAGATCGTACTTGCCGCCCTTGAAGAATTCGGAGCTGGCGACGTCCAGACCCAGCAGAATGTCGCTGCCGATCTTGTAGCCGGACTTGTTCACCGCTTCGAGAATGGTGTCCAGCGCTTCCACGTTGGAGCGCAGGTTCGGTGCAAAACCGCCTTCGTCACCCACTGCCGTGTTCAGGCCCTTGCCCTTCAGCACGCTCTTGAGCGCGTGGAAGATTTCCACGCCAGCACGCAGCGCCTCGGCGAAGCTCGGCAGGCCGACTGGCAGCACCATGAACTCCTGCACGTCGACGTTGTTGTCGGCATGTGCGCCGCCGTTGATGATGTTCATCATCGGCACCGGCAACGCGCCCGGCTTGCCGTTGGAGAGATATTTCCAAAGCGGTTCGCGGCGCGAAGCGGCCGTGGCATGCGCCGCAGCCATGGAGACACCCAGCAACGCATTCGCGCCGAGCCGGCCCTTGTTCGGCGTACCGTCCAAATCGATCAGCTTGGCGTCGAGGCCTTTTTGATCCGCCGCATCGAAGCCTTTCAGCGCGTCGGCAATCGCGCCGTTGACGTTGGCCACGGCATTTTTCACGCCCTTGCCCAGGTAGCGCGACTTATCACCGTCACGCAGCTCCACTGCCTCACGCGTGCCGGTCGAGGCACCGCTCGGAACCGCGGCGCGACCAAACGCGCCATCGGCGAGGGTTACTTCGGCTTCCAGCGTGGGGTTGCCGCGTGAATCGAGAATTTCACGGGCATGGATGCGGGTAATTTGGGTGCTCATGTCCAATCCAGTTCGAAGGATAAAAGAGGGTTTTTCGTGCGCGGCAACCGCGCGGCGACGTTAGACAGTCTGTTCGAGGAAACCGTGGCGCTTGGTCACGGTGTCCAGCTCCAGCAATGTCTGCAGCAGCGCTTCCATCTTGCCGAGCGGCCAGGCGTTGGGTCCATCGCTAAGTGCCTTGCTCGGGTCCGGGTGCGTCTCGGCGAACAGTCCGGCAATGCCTACCGCAACAGCCGCTCGCGCCAGTACCGGCACAAACTCGCGCTGGCCGCCGGAGCTGGTGCCCTGGCCGCCAGGGAGCTGCACCGAGTGCGTGGCGTCGAACACCACGGGACAGCCGGTGTCACGCATCGCGCTCAACGAGCGCATATCGGAGACGAGGTTGTTGTAGCCGAAACTCGCGCCGCGCTCGCAGACCATGATGTCGTCATTGCCGACGGCCTTGGCCTTGTCGACGACGTTCTTCATATCCCAAGGTGCGAGGAACTGGCCTTTCTTGATGTTCACGGGCTTGCCGGCACGGGCCACGTTCTGGATGAAATCCGTCTGACGGCAGAGAAAGGCCGGCGTTTGCAGCACATCCACGACGGCCGCCACTTCGTTCATCGGCGTGTATTCGTGCACATCGGTGAGTACCGGCACGCCCAGCTGGCGCTTTACCTCGGCCAGGATACGCAAACCTTCTTCCATGCCCGGGCCACGAAAGCTGTTGCTCGATGAGCGATTGGCCTTGTCGAAGCTCGATTTGAAGATGAAGTGGATGCCGAGCCGACCGGTGATTTCCTTCAACGTACCGGCAGTGTCGATCTGCAGTTGTTCGGATTCAACGACGCAAGGGCCTGCGATCAGGAACAGTGGTTTGTCCAAGCCAACTTCGAAACCGCACAACTTCATGCCGCTGCTCCCTTTGCCAGCTTCTCACCATCGCGCACGGCCTTGAATTCGCGCGCGGCGCGCACGAAGCCGATGAACAACGGGTGGCCGTCGCGCGGCGTGGAGGTAAATTCCGGATGCGCCTGGCAGCCGAGGAACCATGGGTGTTTCTGCAGCGGCAGTTCGACGATTTCGACCAGCAAATCGTCCATGGATTTGCCCGAGATCACCATGCCGAGGTCTTCGAACGACTGGCGATAGCGATTGTTGAATTCGTAGCGATGGCGGTGGCGTTCGCGCACGATGTCCTGGCCGTACAACTGACGCGCCAGCGTGCCGGCCTTGAGGCGGCATTCCTGTGCGCCCAGGCGCATGGTGCCACCGAGATCGGAGCGTTCGCTGCGTTGCTCGACTTCGCCCGTAGCGGTGGTCCACTCGGTAATCAGCCCGATCACCGCGTTTTGCGTGTGGCGATCGTTTTCGCTGGAATCGGCATCCGTGAGACCGGCGACGTTGCGCGCGAAATCCACCACGGCGGCATGCATGCCGTAGCAGATGCCGAAATACGGCACGCCATGCTCGCGGGCATATTTCGCCGCCAGCACCTTGCCCTCAAAGCCGCGCTTGCCGAAACCGCCGGGAACCAGGATCGCATCCACCGAGCCCAGCACCTTGCCAGCGCCTTCAGCCTCGATCTGCTCGGAATCGATCCACTGCAGGTTCACGCGCGTCTGCTGCTTGATACCGCCATGACGCAACGCCTCGCCCAGCGACTTGTAGGCATCCTTGTGCTCGACATATTTGCCGACGATGGCGACGTTGATCTCGTCCTTCGGATGCTCGACCGCATCAACGGTGCGCTGCCAGCCGGACAGATCGGCCGGCTTGGCGTCCAGGCCCATCTTCTTGACGACGATGTCGTCCAGGCCCTGTTGGTGCAACCACAGCGGCTGCTTGTAGATGATGTCGACGTCGGCGGCGCTGATCACCGCCTGCTCGGGCACGTTGGTGAACAGGGCGATCTTGCGGCGCTCGCCGTCCGGCAGCGGCTGCTCGCAGCGGCACAGCAGGATGTCCGGCTGGATACCGATGGAACGCAGCTCCTTCACCGAATGCTGAGTCGGCTTGGTTTTGATCTCGCCGGCCGCCTTGATGTATGGCACCAGCGTCAGGTGCATGAACAGACATTTTTCCGGGCCGTGCTCGATGCGCAGCTGGCGGATAGCCTCCAGGAAGGGCTGGGACTCGATATCGCCCACGGTGCCGCCGATTTCGACCAGGGCCACATCGAAGCCTCGGGTGGCCTCGTGGATGCAGTGCTTGATCTCGTCGGTGATGTGCGGGATGACCTGGACGGTCGCGCCCAGGTAGTCGCCCCGGCGCTCCTTGCGGATCACCGACTCGTAGATCTTGCCGGTGGTGATGGAGTTCTTGCCGGTCAGGCGGGTGTGGACGAAGCGCTCGTAATGGCCCAAATCAAGGTCGGTCTCCGCGCCGTCGTCGGTCACATAGACCTCACCGTGCTGGAAGGGACTCATGGTGCCCGGATCCACATTAATGTAGGGATCGAGCTTCATCATGGTGACCGAGAGGCCGCGGGCCTCGAGAATGGACGCAAGCGACGCCGCCGCGATGCCCTTGCCAAGCGAGGACACCACACCGCCAGTGACGAAAATCAGGGGGGTCATGGAAAGCAGCCGTGCTGGAAATCGGCATTTTAGCGGACGATCGCTCCCGCTGCGAGGTGTTACTGAAAATGGGATACAAATTTCCTTCCATCCGTGCCATCCCGGGGCCCGGCATCCGCCTGGGGGCGGGCCGTACGGTTCAAAAGTAAGAATTTTGCAGCTCAGCCAAGCCAACCTTGGTCGCAATATCCGGCAGACGGAGCTACCGCTAGGTCGGTATGCGACAGATGATGCGTTGCGGGTCATAGCGTGGGCAGACGAAATGCCAATAACTGAACCCTTGCGCCATATGGCTGATGAGCAAACCCCATTCTTTCAGTTCCGCGGGTAGCGCATTCAGCAGCGCTGAGAGTTTCGCCAGACTCAAGCAGTACATGTCGACCACGCGGGCATAGGCCGAGTCAAAGTCACATTGATCTTGTTTCTGAATCAGCGCGACGAGATTTACGCGATCTCTGTCTTTCTCCACACTGACCAATTCGTTGACGATGGCGACGATCGCCGACGCCGTCAGCACGACTCGTCGCGCAGCTGGAATACGGTCGACATCTCCAACCTGCAAGTCGAGAAGCTGTGCGGTCGGAATAACACCGATCGTGATAAGGCGCTTACGTAGATGAGACCACGGGCTCACGGCAGATGTCGCGTATACCGATCGATTTTCGCTGGCGGCAGTCTTCACCCAACAAGCCATCTTCCAGCGAAGCCTGGCCACGAAGTCGCGCGACGCCCCAAGCTGCCTGTAGCCATCGACGATGTCTCTCCACGCTCGCAGATAAGGATTGCTCTCCGTCAAAGAAGCGCGATCCCAGCGAAAGGCATCGGCCAAGCCATCGAGAATGGCACCCAGATCTGTCGCCTTCTCCACCACCAGATCGTCCCAAAGAAGCCATAACGTGATGTATTTTGAGTAGAGCGTAAGTTCTTCGATGCGCCCAAAGGGATGCGAGAAGCCTGCATATCCCCAGACCGCCATGCGAGTGACTTTTTCAAGATAGCGTTCGTCCGGCAGCAGCGCGGAGGTCTGCATCCATGCGATGGTCTCGCGCTCGACCACATCGGCATAGGGCGAAAGCCTGACGTGCAACAGGTTTATTTCATGACGACTGAGTTGGCCGCGCGTTGCAGAAGCCGTGGCGCACGACTTTTCCGCCAAATCCATGTCCATCTTCCACCTCGTATGGCGACGAGCGGAACGTTAACTCCTCAGCAATCCCGAGGTTAACGGGCAACACCTGATTGAGGCCATTAACTGGCTTGCCCGGTAACCCACCCTGCCTGAGCGCACCCTGTATCTCGAACCCTGTATGCGAAGTGTCATGCGCTGTGTCATCTGGGATACAGCGCACTTGCTCACCCACATAAGCTAGGACGATGTCCGTCGACGCTAGATCAATTCTTGGTTAGAACGGTCGTGGATTCGTGGCGGACGTCACATACCAAGAAGAAAAAATCTCTCGATCAGGAGAGGCTTGAACTCAGCAGACCGTGACGAAAATCAGGGGCATGGAAAGCATGTCGTGCTGGAAATCAGCATTTTGGCGGCAGATCGCTCCAGCCGCGAGATGCTTCCTCGATAACGGCTGAAAAAAAGTTCAGTAGTGGTGCCGATCCGACGTGGTACCGGAAGCCTGTCAGCCAGGCGCCCTGAATGGTGTCAGGGTAGTCTTTGGGCAACGCTGCCAGAGAGACCTCTGATCGAGGCCCTTGTCCCGCCAACGACTGCGGGCGGGACATCAAATCGCGTCTTAACCAATGCTCGACGACATCGATTGAGTGGCGGGATGCATCATGTACAGGTTCATGTTGTGCATCACCCAGAGCGAACCGACCACGATGATGGCGATGATCAGCAGCGTGAACACGCCGATCGACAGGTTATCGCGCTGCCCCGGCTTGGCGCTCAGATGCAGGAAGAACATCAGCTGCACCAGCACCTGCGCCACGCAAAGCACCATGATGCCCGGCATGATCAGGTTGTGCGGCACCGCCCCCGACATCACGCAACCAAATGACATCAGCGTCAGGATGATCGAGAGCGCAAAGCCGACGATGTAAGACTTGAGCGAACCGTGGCTGGCGTGCGGGTGCTCCGCACCGTGTGCATGACTGTGATGAGCCGACATCAGAGCACTCCTCGCAGATAGACAATGGAGAACACGCAGATCCACACCACGTCCAGGAAGTGCCAGAACAGGCTGAGGCAAGACAGGCGACGCTGCACGGCATCGTTCAAGCCGAACTTGCCGACCATGTGCATCATCACCACGATCCAGATCAAGCCCGCGCTAACGTGCAACCCGTGGGTGCCGACCAACGCAAAATAGGACGACAGGAACGCACTACGGTCGGGACCTGCGCCTTCATGGATCAGGTGCGCGAACTCGTGTACTTCCATCGCGATAAAGCCCGCGCCGAACAGGAAGGTGATGAACAACCAGCCGATCACCCTGTTGCGCTTGCCTGCGTACATGTTGAGCATCGCCAAGCCGAAGGTGAAGCTGCTGAACAGCAACAGCATCGTTTCACCCAGCACGTATGGCAGCTCGAACAGCTCCTTGCTAGTCGGGCCGCCGGCGGTGGCGTTGCACAGCACGGCGAAAGAAGCGAAAAGCGCCGAGAAGATCAGGCAGTCGCTCATCAGGTAGATCCAGAAACCCAGCAGGGTCTTGGATCCGTCGTCATGATGCTCGTGATCGGCGCCGTGTACGGCGACGTCGTGATTGGCAGTGATAACAGAACTGCTCATAAGTTAAGCCACCTTCTGGCCGGCCGATGCCGGATCCACGTGATCGATCAACTTCTCCAGCGGCACCAGGCGTGCGCGCTCGATCTTCTCGACTTCCACGCCAGACACGTAGTAATCAACATTGGTGTCGTAGGCGCGGCTGATAAACGAGGCAATCATGCCTACCAGGCCCGCAATGGCCAGCCACCAGATGTGCCACACCATGGCAAAGCCCAGCACAGTACCGAATGCGGCCATGAACAGACCCACGCCCGTGTTGCGCGGCATGTGTATGTCGGCGTAATGCGCTTGTCGCTTGTAGGCGCGCTTGTGCTCTTTGTCGACCTGGAACTGGTCCAGCTCTTCGATCTGCGGCACTACGGCAAAGTTGTAGAACGGCGCGGGCGAGCTGGTGGACCACTCCAAGGTACGGCCGCCCCACGGGTCGCCCGTCAGGTCGCGGTTCTCGGCGCGATTGCGCACGCTGACCACGATCTGCAGCACGGTGAACCCGATGCCCAGCGCGATGACGCCTGCGCCGATAGCCGCTACGACCAGATACGGCTGCCAATCGGGATTGGCGTAGTGGTTCATGCGGCGCGTCATGCCCATCAAGCCCAGCACGTACAGCGGCATGAAGGCCAGGTAGAAACCGACTAGCCAGCACCAGAACGAGTAGCGTCCAAAACGCTCTTCCAGCTTGAAGCCGAACGCCTTCGGGAACCAGTAATTGATGGCTGCCATGCAACCGAAGATGACGCCGCCGATGATCACGTTATGGAAGTGCGCGATCAGGAACAGGCTGTTGTGCAGCACGAAGTCGGCGCCTGGCACGGCCATCAGCACACCGGTCATGCCACCGATGGTGAAGGTAACCATGAAGCCGACAGTCCACAGCATCGGCACGGTGAAGCGAATGCGGCCGCGATACATGGTGAACAACCAGTTGAACAACTTCACGCCGGTCGGGATGGAAATAATCATCGTCGAGATGCCGAAGAAGGCATTGACGTCGGCGCCGGAACCCATCGTGAAGAAATGGTGCAACCACACGACGAACGACAGCACGCCGATGCCCGCCGTGGCATACACCATCGACTTGTACCCAAACAACGGCTTGCCCGAGAACGTGGACACGATCTCGGAGAACACGCCGAAGCACGGCAAGATCAGGATGTACACCTCAGGGTGACCCCAGATCCAGATCAAGTTGATGTACAGCATGGCGTTGCCGCCAAGCTCATTGGTGAAGAAGTGCATGTCCAGATAGCGGTCGGCCGCCAGCAGCGCGAGCGCTACCGTCAAAACCGGGAACGCCGCCACGATCAGGATGTTGGTAACCAGTGCCGTCCAGGTGAACACCGGCATCCTCATCAGCGTCATGCCAGGCGCACGCATGCGCAGGATGGTGACGACAAAGTTGATGCCGCTAAGCGTTGTGCCCAAACCGGACAACTGCAAAGCCCAGATGTAGTAATCGACACCTACGGTGGGACTGAACTTCAGCTCTGATAACGGCGGATAGGCCAGCCAGCCCGTAGCGGCGAAATCGCCGACGAACATCGACACCATCACCAGCACCACACCGGAAGTGGTGAGCCAGAAACTGAGCGAGTTGAGGAACGGATACGCCACGTCGCGCGCCCCGATCTGCAGCGGCACGACTAAGTTCATCAGCCCCACCACGAACGGCATGGCGACGAAGAAAATCATGATCACGCCGTGCGCGGAGAAGATCTGGTCGTAGTGATGCGGCGGCAGATAGCCGGCTGCATCGGACGCCGCGATCGCCTGCTGGGCGCGCATCATCAACGCGTCGGCGAAGCCGCGCAACAGCATCACCAACGCCATGATGACGTACATGATGCCGATGCGCTTGTGGTCGACCGTGGTGAACCATTCGGTCCACAGATAGCCCCACTTGCGCTGGTAAGTCACCCAGCCAAGCAGAGCCGCACCGCCCAGGCACACCATAAGCAGGGTGCCCATAATGATCGGCTCATTGTAAGGAATGGCCGATAAAGTAAGTTTTCCGAACATGGCCTACTCCGAAGCCTTGGCGTGATCGTTGTGCGAGGGAATGCTGCCTGAGAGCGAGGCACTCGCTTGCGCAGGTGACGGCGACGGCGTGCCAACCGGCTTCATCGACATGTCGCTCATGTACTGTTGGATGACGCTGTTGAAGAGGCCTGGTGTGACGTTGGTGTAATACGACACCGGCACCTTCTCGCTTGGCTGTGTCAGCGCGTGGAAGGCCTGGTTATCAAGATTAGCCTGGCTGGCCTTGGCCTTATTGACCCACTCAGTGAAGCCCTGCTGCGACGTTGCGATCGCTGTGAAGTGCATGTCCGAGAAGCCTTCGCCGCTGTAGTTCGACGACAAGCCCGCATAAGTGCCTGGTTCGTTCGCGATCAGGTTGAGCTTCGTGTCCATGCCCGCCATCGCGTAGATCTGGCTGCCGAGCTGCGGAATGAAGAACGCGTTCATCACCGAATCGGAAGTGACTTCGAAATGCACCGGCACGTTAGTCGGGAATGCAATTTCGTTGACGCTGGCGATACCGTAATCGGGATAGATGAAGAGCCACTTCCAATCCATCGCCACCGCCTCGATGGTGATCGGCTTCACCTGGGAATCGAGCGGTTTGTAGGGATCCAATGCATGCGTGCTGCGCCACGTAAGCGTGGCCAGGATCGCAATGATGATGCACGGAATGGTCCACACCACCGCTTCGATGGCGGTCGAATGCGACCACTTCGGTGCATAGGTGGCTTTGGTGTTGGAAGCACGGTAGCGCCAGGCGAAGATCAGGGTCATGGCGATGACCGGGATCACGACCAGCAACATCAAGCCCGTGGCAATCAGGATAAGAGACTTTTCCTGCATGCCCACATCACCCTTCGGCGACAGGACTTCCAAATTGCAACCGCTGAGGAACACGGTGAGACCTGCGCATGACCAGCGCAAGGTGGAGACGAGGGAACGCTTGTTCACGAACGACTCTTAAGCGGGCTGACGGGGATGTGTCGTTGGGGGACGACCTGCATAGGATATCGCGCTGCAACAAGCATTGACCAGCCCGAGACATAATGTCGCGCTCGACATCGCCGCCTAACATTTCTTGCGCAACAATGGCAAGCGCGACATTCGCGAACCTACATTCGACTTCATCGTGTCACGAAACCTCGCCTTTCCCGAACCCAAGGCGCTCCTCCGACAGCCTGCTACCATGCGCTTATGAGCACATCGATTCCTGCACGTATTGCTGCCCTGCGCGCCGCCATGGCCAAGCACGGCATCGCCGCCTGCCTGGTGCCCACCGCCGATCCGCATCTCTCGGAGTATTTGCCTGGGCATTGGCAAGCGCGCGAATGGCTCTCCGGTTTCACCGGTTCGGCCGGCACCTTGCTGGTCACCGCTAACGAAGCCGGCCTGTGGACCGACTCGCGCTATTTCTCGCAAGCCGAGCAGCAACTTGCCGGCAGCGGCGTTGCGCTGATGAAGCAGCGAATCTCCCACGCACCTGAACACCTGACCTGGCTGCAGCAACACCTGCATCAGGGTGATGTGATTGCTGTGGCTGGCGACAGCGTCTCGGTGAGCACGCAACGAAACATCGAGCGCCTGCTCGGCGGCGCCGGAATCAAACTCCGCGTGGATCTGGATCTGCCCGGCATGATCTGGACAGACCGCCCCGCTCTGCCCGGCGCACCCGTCACTGAGCATCCCATCGCCTACGCCGGAACATCGCGCGGTGAGAAGTTCGACAAAGTGCGCAATGCATTGCGCAAGCAGCACGCTACGCACCACCTTGTTTCCAGTCTCGATGATGTTGCTTGGCTGACCAATCTGCGCGGCAGCGATGTCGAATGCAATCCGGTGTTCCTGGCACATTTGCTGATCGAAACAGCCGGGCAGGCCACGCTGTTCGTCGATCGCGCCAAGCTCACCGACAGCCTCGTAGCAGGACTGGCTGCAGACGGTATCCGCATCGCTAATTATGCAACGCTGGGCGATGCACTCAGCGAACTCGGCGCGAACGACACCTTGCTGTTCGATCCCGGTCGAGTCGTGAGTGCCGTGCTGCAGACAGTCGGCGCGAACACCAAATACATCGAAGGCCCAAATCCATCGACGGCCTTCAAAGCCTGCAAGAGCAAAACCGAACTCACCCATATCCGTGAAGTTATGCGTCGGGACGGCGCCGCGCTCGCGCGCGCGTTTCGTCGACTGGAGGAACGCCTCACCGCCGGCATGACGCAGACCGAGCTGGATGTCGACGCCCTGTTGCTCGAGGAGCGTTCGGCGCAACCGGATTTCGTCGGCGAAAGTTTTGCCACCATTGCCGGATACATGGAGAACGGCGCATTGCCGCATTACCGCGCAACGCCGGAAGCTCACAACACACTGCAGCGCCACGGCTTGCTGCTGATCGACTCCGGCGGTCAGTACCTGGGCGGCACCACCGACATCACCCGCGTACTGGCACTCGGGCCAACCACGGCCGAACAACGCCGGGATGCCACCTTGGTGATGAAAGGCATGATCGCGCTGTCGCGTGCGCGTTTCCCCAAAGGCGCCAGCGGCCCTCAACTCGACGCACTGGCGCGCGCACCGCTTTGGGCCTCGGGCATGGATTACGGCCACGGCACCGGTCACGGCGTCGGCTACTTCCTTAATGTGCATGAAGGCCCGCAAAGCATCCGGCCACCCGTCACCAACGGCGCATTGGTGCCGCTGGAGCCGGGCATGATCAGTTCTATCGAGCCCGGCTTATATAAGCCTGCGCGCCACGGCATCCGCCACGAAAACCTCGCCGTAGTAGTCGAAGCCGAACAAAGCGAATTCGGTGAGTTCTACGCCTTCGAAACATTGACCCTCTGCCCGTTCGACCGACGCGTTCTGGAACCGAGCCTGCTCAATCCCGAGGAACGGGCATGGCTGGACGACTACCATGCGTCCGTACGTGCAGCGCTGGGGCCACTGCTGGAAGATGCCGATCTGGCGTGGCTTGAGAAACACTGCGCACCACTCTAAACACACGGGATAGGCAGCGCGCTCTTGACCTCGTTTAAGCCGCCACCCATCCTCCCGCGCCACCCTTTCACCGAAGCCTTCGCCTCCGCATGAGCAGTCGCTACAACGCCGCCGACATTGAAGTCCTTTCTGGCCTTGACCCCGTCAAGCGCCGTCCGGGCATGTACACCGACACCACGCGCCCGAACCATCTAGCGCAGGAAGTCGTCGACAACTCCGTCGACGAAGCGCTCGCCGGGCATGCGAAGTCGATCGAGGTCACACTCCATAGCGACGGTTCGGTAGAAGTTACCGACGACGGCCGCGGCATGCCGGTGGATATCCATCCGGAAGAAGGCATTCCCGGCGTCGAGCTGATCCTCACCCGCCTGCACGCGGGTGGCAAATTCTCCGGTAAGAACTACAACTTCTCCGGCGGTCTGCACGGCGTCGGCGTGTCAGTGGTAAACGCCTTGTCGACCCGGGTGGAAGTCACCATCCGCCGCGATGGCAACGAATACCGCATGGCCTTTGCAAACGGCGACCGCGCCAGTCCGCTGGAAACCATCGGCACGGTGCCGAAGAAAAAAACCGGCACTACGGTGCGCTTCTGGGCTGACCCCAAGTATTTCGACTCGCCAAAGATTTCGCTATCCAAGCTGAAACACTTGCTGCGCGCGAAAGCCGTGTTGTGCGCCGGACTCAACGTCAAACTCACCGACGAGGCGACCGGCGAAGTCAGCGAGTGGTATTACGAAGACGGTCTGCGCGATTACCTGCGCGGCGAACTCGACGGCGCCGATTGCTTGCCCGCCGATCTGTTCGTGCATCACGTGGCACGCGACACGGAAGGCCTGGACCTCGCGCTCACCTGGTTGCCGGAAGGCGAACTGGTGCAGGAAAGCTACGTCAACCTTATTCCCACCGTGCAAGGCGGCACGCACGTCAATGGCTTGCGTACTGGCCTAACGAATGCAGTGCGCGAATTCTGCGACATACGCAACCTGCTGCCCCGCGGCGTGAAACTCGCGCCGGAAGATGTATGGGAGCGTCTTGCGTTTGTGTTGTCGGCCAAACTGCAGGATCCGCAGTTTGCGGGCCAGACCAAGGAACGCCTCTCTTCACGTAACGCCGCTGCGTTAGTGGAAAGCGTCGTACACGATGCGTTTAGCCTGTGGCTCAACCAGCACGTCGATCTGGGCGAGCGCATCGCGCAGCTTGCGATCGAACGCGCCAGCGCGCGACTGAAAGCTGCCAAGCAGGTCGTCCGCAAAAAGATCACCCAGGGCCCCGCCCTGCCCGGCAAACTCGCCGACTGCACCGCCACCGATCTCACGCGCACCGAACTGTTTCTGGTGGAAGGCGATTCGGCCGGCGGCAGCGCCAAGCAAGCTCGCGATAAAGATTTCCAAGCCATCCTTCCACTACGCGGCAAGATCCTCAACACCTGGGAAGTGGAATCCACGTCGGTACTTGCTTCGGAAGAAGTACACAACCTGGCCATTGCGATCGGCTGCGATCCCGGCAAAGACGATCTGAGTGGCCTGCGCTACGGCAAGGTGGTGATCCTGGCCGATGCGGACTCCGACGGCCTGCACATCGCCACGTTGCTCAGCGCGTTGTTCTTGCGCCACTTCCCCTCGCTCGTGCGCGAAGGTCACGTATTCGTGGCGATGCCGCCGCTGTTCCGCGTCGACGTGGGCAAGCAGGTGTTCTACTGCCTGGACGAAAACGAAAAGGCGGCGATGCTTCAGCGCATCGAGCGCGAAAAGATCAAAGGACAAGTCACCGTGACCCGCTTCAAGGGCCTGGGTGAAATGAACCCTTCCCAGTTGCGCGAATCCACCATCTATCCCGATACGCGACGCCTGGTGCAGCTCACCGTGGAAGAAGGCGATGGCACCTCGAAGTTGATGGATATGCTGCTGGCCAAGAAACGCGCCAGCGATCGCAAGAGCTGGCTGGAAGAGAAAGGCGATCTCGCCACACTCGAGGTCTGACACGCTAAAGCGAACTTCTGCGGATCATCCTATGTCCCTGACGCCTCCCTTCGACTTGCAACGCTGGATCGACGAGCATCGTCATTTGCTGAAACCGCCCGTCGGCAACAAATGCATCATCGACGGTGACTTCATCATCATGATCGTCGGCGGTCCGAACGCACGCACCGACTATCATCACGACGAAGGCCCGGAATTCTTCTACCAGATCGAAGGCGAGATGGTGTTGAAGGTGCAAGACGATGGCGTGGCGCGCGACATCCCGATTCGCGCCGGTGAAATTTTCTATCTGCCACCGCGTGTTCCGCATTCACCGCAACGCATGCCTGATTCGATCGGCATGGTGATCGAGCGTCGACGGCTCGCTCACGAAAAAGATGGTTTGCTGTGGTTCTGCGAAAAGTGTAATCACAAGCTCTACGAGGAATATTTCACGCTGCAAAATATCGAGACGGATTTTCCGCCGGTGTTCGATCGATTCTATGCATCGCACGAATCACGCACGTGCAAAAACTGCGGTCATCTCAACCCGGCGCCCGCGCGATACGGTTAAGCGCCTGAAGCGCCAGCGATCCACTTGCGCGCCATCCGCTGCAAGGACGCATCGGCATCCTGATCTTGGGCAATGGCGCGTATCGGCTTCCATGCCAAATCCAACGATTCTTCGCTGATCGAGAAATCTTCGCCTGCAGTCGCACGCACGACGTAACGAACGTCGTAGTGCCAGTGCGCCGGCTCGTTTCCACGCGCGGGAATAAGGTGCCGGTCCAGATCGAAGATGCCGCCCTCGACAACCAAACCCGTGAGGCCAGACTCTTCGTCCGCTTCGCGCAAGGCCACGTTGGCCAGATCCGTATCACCGTCGGCATGGCCGCCTAGTTGAAGCCATCGACCAAGCTTGCGATGGTGGGTAAGCAAGACGCGTTCGCCATCAGCACTGACTAGCCACGCAGACCCGGTGAAATGACCCTCCGCATGTTCGCGCAGGAAAGCATCCGGCGTGGATGCGGCGAATTCGAGAAAATGCGCACCAGCTGCAGATTCCTGCGGATGTCGCGAAAGGTATTCCCGCAGCGCGGCGGATAAAGAAAGTGGGCTAGGCATGACTTGAGACGGCGCAGCACGCAATCGCCCATCATAGCTGCAACGCAGCTTGTACGCCTCCAGCCGCTCCGCTATGGTTGGGCGTCACCTCCGATCGACGCGCCCCTGATTCGTCGCGGTTCCTGAAGGGTGTGATGTCTGTTTCCACAGGGAGCCCCTTCATGCTTTTTAAGCGCGTCAAGCCACTCGATCAAATTCTCGCCACCGCCGAAAAGAAAGCCCTGACGCGACAGCTCGGCGCATTCCAGCTCACCATGCTGGGCATCGGCGCCATCATCGGCACCGGTATTTTCGTACTCACCGCCGAAGCCGCGCAAAAAGCCGGCCCAGGCATGATGATTTCTTTTGTGATCGCCGCAGTGGTTTGCGCACTGGCTGCACTGGCCTACGCCGAACTCGCCTCGATGATTCCGGTGGCGGGTTCCGCCTACACCTATACCTATGGCGTGCTCGGTGAAAGTCTGGCTTGGGTCGTCGGCTGGGCGTTGGTGCTCGAATACACGATTGCGGCAAGCACGGTCTGTGTCGGCTGGTCTGGTTATGTGAACGGACTGCTCGCGCATGGCGGATTTGCGTTGCCCGAATTTCTGCGCACCGGCCCCATGGACGGCGGCAGCTTCAACTTGCTGGCCTTCCTGATCGGCATCTTCATCACTTTCCTGCTCGTGATTGGCACGTCGAAATCGGCGAAGGTCAATAGCATCCTGGTGGTCATCAAGGTTCTTGCGCTGACGGCTTTCATCTTCGTCGCGCTGCCCGCCGTAAAGGATCCGAATTTCAAACCGTTCGTGCCCAACGGCTGGGGCAGCCCCATGGGCGGCATCGGCGTACTGGGTGCTGCAGCCTCGATCTTCTTCGCCTACGTCGGCTTCGATGCGGTATCCACCGCCGCCGAGGAAACCAAGAATCCCAACCGCAACATTCCCATTGGCCTGATCGGCTCGCTGGGTGTGTGCACCGTCTATTACCTGCTGGTGAGCTATAGCGCGATCGGTTCGGTCGGTGCACAACCCATCCTCGATGCCGGCGGCGCGGCACTGCAGCCCGGCACGCCTGAAATGGCGGCGGCGTGCAAAGCCTCCGAAGCGCTCGTCTGCAGCAAGGAAGCACTGGCTCACGTCCTGCGCGTACTCAATCACAATCAGCTGGGCAATCTGGTGGGCCTTGCCGCCGGCATCGCCCTGCCCTCGGTGATTCTGACCATGACGTATGGACAGACGCGCATCTTCTTCACCATGGCGCGTGACGGCCTGCTTCCGGATTTCCTCTCCAAGATTCATCCGCGCTTCCACACGCCGCATGTAATCACCCTGATCACGGGCATCTTCGTCTCCGCGTTCGGTGCGATCTACCCGGTGGGTCAGTTGGCGGACATTACGAATTCGGGAACGCTGTTTGCATTCATGATGGTGGCGATCGGCGTTTTGGTGTTGCGCATTACTCAGCCCGAGCGCAAGCGCCCGTTCCGTGCACCGCTGGTGTGGATCATCTGCCCGCTTGCAGTGCTGGGTTGCCTGTTGCTATTCGTCAACCTTCCGGCCAAGACATTGGAAGTGTTCTTCGGTTGGGGCGTGGTTGGACTAGTGGTCTACTACCTCTACGGTTACCGCAAGAGCCATCTGGCCAACGGCACCGAGTCCACCTGACGCCGTATGCCGCATCATTGAGTAAGCCCCTGTCCGGCACGGTAGAACACCGTGCCGGCTTCATTTCCGGAAGCTTTATGCTCAAGCAGTTATTCGCCCGCAAAACTGATTTTTCCGACGATGCCGACAGCTCTCATGGCCCGAGCCTGCGGCGAACGCTGGGCCCCTGGGGCATTACGGCGCTGGGCATCGGTGCGGTGATCGGTAGCGGTATTTTCGTTGTAACCGGGCAGGCTGCAGCAGAACACGCCGGGCCGGCCGTGCTGATCTCTTTCATCCTGGCGGCCATCTGCAGCGGCTTTACGGCGCTGTGCTATTCCGAATTCGCCACACTGATCCCGATCTCCGGCAGCTCCTATTCCTACGCGTATGCCACGCTCGGCGAAGCGACGGCGTGGTTCATCGGCTGGAACATGGTGTTGGAATACGGCATCTCGGCATCGGCCGTGGCAGCGAGTTGGACCGGATATTTCACCAGCCTGCTCGATAGCTGCCATATCCATTTGCCTGTTGAATTCACCGACGCGCCGTTCGCGTATACCAACGGGGCGCTTGTATCGACGGGACACCTGATCAATCTTCCCGCCGTCATGATCGTACTGGCGCTGACCTGGGTGTGCTACGTCGGTATCCGCGAATCGACCGGCATCAACCTGGCAATGGTGGTACTCAAGGTGGGCCTGATCATCGTGGTAGTGGTCGCCGGCTATCGTTATGTGAATCCGGCCAACTGGCACCCGTTCATTCCGGCACCGCAGGGCAATCACAAATACGGATGGGACGGCATCTTTCGCGGCGCGGCGATGGTGTTCTTCGCTTACATCGGTTTCGAAGCAACATCGACAGCAGCTCAGGAATGTAAGAACCCTCAGCGCGACCTGCCGTTCGGCACACTTGTTTCGTTGGTGATCTGCACCGTGCTGTACCTGGCTATGGCTGCCGTGCTGACCGGCTTGATCCCTTACAACTTGCTGGGCACCGACGAGCCGGTGGTCACCGCCATTCGTGCTCATGCCGAACTCAACTGGCTGCGCCCGTGGATCGAAGTTGGCGCGCTTATCGGTCTGTCTTCGGTCATCCTGGTGATGATCATCGCGCAACCACGCATCTTCATGATCATGTCGCGCGATGGCCTGCTGCCGCCGATCTTCAATCGCATCCATCCGCGTCATCGCACGCCCCATGTAAATACCGTCATCACTGGTGTCGGCATCGCCGCGCTCGCAGCGGTGTTCCCGCTGGATCTCCTAACGAACCTCACGTCGATGGGTACGCTGATCGCCTTCGTCGCCGTGTGCGCTGGCGTGCTGATCCTTCGCTACACATCACCGGAACTACCGCGCACGTTTCGCGTGCCGTGGGCGCCCTTCACGTGCACGGCGGGCGTACTTAGCTGCCTGGCCCTGCTGTACACCATGGACTGGTTCAATTGGGCCCTGATGCTCCTCTGGACCGTGCTCGGCTTTGCGATTTATTTCGCCTATGGGGTTCGCCATAGTCGCCTGCGTCTTGCCAATAGCTCAGCGAAGAGCTGATTTTCGGCGACCTTCGGCGAATTGGCCTCAATGGCATTGAATTACATTGAACGTGTAGCGAACGGTCTTTTAATGACTTGAAAGTTACATCTCGAAAATTTCGACTAAGTCATTGATATAAAACAATAAATTAATCGCCCGCTATAAATTTCCGATCGCGGTTCGCCCCACTCCGAGCAACCGGAGTATCATCACCAGCCCGTGGGTAGATCACTTGGCAGTGGGCCCCGGATCGCGACCCGGCGCGTCAGGCGAGTCAGCTCCTCAGCCTGACGCGTCCGGGTAGCACTTTCAGCAACACCCCTTCGTTTTTTATCAAACGCCTGTCCCTTACAGGCGTTTTTCTTTTGTTCGTTCCTAAAAAGAAATGCCTGACTCTGCTTGTGTGCGCATACGCAAAGAGGCCGACACTAGGCCGGCCTCCGTTGAAACGCGTTGAGATTTGCGCGTCAGGCTTTCTTGGTGGTGTGCGAGATGCACCAACCTTTCGCACTCACCGATTTACCTGGGAACAACTGGCACGGACCGTAACCTGTCGGGCCACCTGAGTAGAACTGGCAGTTGGCGCAGGAGTTGCCCGCTGTGTGTTTGGGATCCTTGGTCGTCGAGGCATCCTCGACGTAACCCAGCGCCTTGGCGGTGGGATCGGATTCGGAGACATGCGGCAGATCGTCCGCACGTGCGACGCGCGGCAGCCCTGCAACCAGCGCCGCGGCGGCAGCGCCACCGGCGGCAAGCTTGAGGAAACGACGACGTGACTCGATATCTTCATGCCTGGACATAACAATCCCCATCACGGTTTGTCCGCCGCCAGAACGCGGCGATTCTGCCGGTATCGTAACTCCGCAAGACCCGCCAGAAGCCCTTCGCGAATAACTCGCATTACCGTTTTTAGCCCCCATGTTATAGTCACGCATCGTTTGGACGTCCATTTGCCATGAGCCAAGTCTTGCCATCCTCCATTTCCGCAGCGCTTTTCCACGAGCGCGCAGACGCGATCGCCACTGCCGCGCGGGAGTTGGCGCAGCAAGGCTGGACGCCGGCCACCAGCAGCAACTTCTCCATGCGCGTGGATGCCGATCACGCCGCCATCACGATTTCCGGACGCGACAAAGGCAAGCTCGGTCGCGATGACATCATGCTGGTGGATATGGACGGCAAAGCCGTTGGCACAGAATCGCGCCCGAGCGCCGAGACCGAACTGCACACACAGGTCTATCGACGTTGGCCGGACATAAATGCCGTCCTGCATACGCATTCGCGCACACAAAGCGTCGCATCGCGTCTGTTCGCGAAAGATGGCGTGATCAACCTGCAAGGCTGGGAATTGCAGAAAGCCATTCGCGGCCATACGACGCACGAAAGCACGTTGGATATTCCGGTTTTTCCCAACACTCAGCACATGCCCGAATTGGTGGCGAAGGTGGATGCCTGGATCGATGCCGGCAAGCCCTTGCACGCTTATCTGATCAACGGCCACGGTATCTATACCTGGGGCCGCGATATGGCCGAAGCGCAGCGTCATCTCGAAGCGCTGGAATTTTTGCTTGGCTGTGAACTCGACCTAAGGAGGTTGAACGCATGAGTCGCTTGCGCATTTTCAATGCGGAACAACCGCAGAATCCGTCTTCGGTGCATGAGGATCACGCGGGGATCGCGCGCGAGCTGGCCAAGGTTGGCGTGCGCTTCGAGCAATGGGAAGCCAGCCAGCCTGTCGTACCTGGCTCCAGCCAGGAGCAGGTCATCGCCGCCTACCGTCACGACATCGATCGCTTGATGAGCGAAGAAGGCTATCAATCGGTCGACGTGATCAGCCTGACGCCCGACCACCCGGATCGCGCAACCCTGCGCCAGAAGTTTCTCAGCGAGCACACGCACAGCGAGGACGAGGTGCGTTTCTTCGTCGCCGGAGCCGGCCAGTTCACCCTGCATATCCAGGACAAGGTCTACGATGTGCTGTGCGAACAGGGCGACCTGATCGGCGTGCCCGACGGCACCCGCCACTGGTTCGACATGAGCGAGGCGCCCTACTTCGTGGCGATCCGCTTGTTCACCAACAAGGAAGGCTGGGTCGCCAACTTCACCGGCTCGGACATCGCCGAGCAGTTCCCACGCATGAAACCGCTGGCGACCGCCGCCTAGCGCCTCCAGGCCCTAGCCACGTATCAAGGCGAGCCCCGGCAACGTGCCGGGGCTCACTTTTTTTACGTGTTTCAAGAACTTGACGCTTGCGCAACGGGGGGAGCGAGTTAAGCTTGGGGACCAGCTTCCCTGATCACCCCCATGACCGTCATTCGCGCCGTCCTCACCGACATCGAAGGAACCACCAGCTCGATCAGCTTCGTCAAGGACGTGCTGTTTCCGTATGCGCGCAAGCGACTGCCCGCTTACATCGAGACGCATGCCGATCATCCCGATGTCCAGCATTGGCTGCACGAAGCGACGAAGGAAGCCGGTTACGTCGAGGCGAGCCGGCAGGAAGTGATCGAACTCTTGCTGCGCTGGATCGACGAAGACCGCAAATCCACGGCGCTGAAAGCGCTGCAGGGCATGATCTGGAAGGATGGCTACGAAGCCGGCGAATACCGCGCCCACATGTATCCCGAAGTCGCCGCGCGCCTGCATGCCTGGCGCGGCGAAGGCTTGCACCTGTACGTTTACTCCTCGGGCTCCGTGCCGGCGCAGAAGCTGTTTTTCCGCTACAGCGACGCCGGAGACCTCTCGCACCTGTTCTCCGGTTATTTCGATACAGAGACCGGCCCCAAGCGGGATAAGGGCTCCTATGAGCGTATCGCGGAGGCCATCGGCGAGCGCCCTGAGCACATCTTGTTCCTCTCCGATATCGTGGAAGAGCTGGATGCCGCTGCGGCCGCCGGTCTACGAACAGCTTGGCTGCTGCGGCCACCGCTGACCGTACCGGCCAAGGCCAAACACCCGGCCCATACCGACTTCAACACCATCCAGCCCTGAGTTTCCTTCATGCGCATCGCATTGACCGCCCTGCTCGCTTTCGCCGCCGGCGTGCTGCTGATGATGTTGGTTAACGGGCACTCGTCGCACGTCCAACCGACGCCGAGTAGCACAGCCAGCACCGGCACGGTAAACGGCATCACGCCCGCCGTCGCCGGCAGTTCGAGCAGTGACACCGACGATAGCGACAGCAATGACAACTGGCCGAGCAAAGCACCCTCGCCAGAAGAGGTCGTCTACGCGCAGCCGACAATGATGCACGAAGCATTGGCGAAACTTACACCGCGCGTCCCCGACAAGACCAATCTTTACCTGGTCGCCTTTGCTGGCGATGGCGGTGAAGATGTGTTTCGCAACGAGGCCGAATACGCCGCGCAACTTTTCACTCAACGCTTCGGCCCGACGGCCCATGCGCTGGTGTTAGAAAACAACCCGAGCACATTGCAAACCCATCCGCTCGCCGATTGGAGCAATCTCGAGAACGCACTGGACGGCCTGGCCGGTGTCATGAAGACGGATCAAGACATCCTTGTGGTCTACATGACGTCCCACGGCGACGAGGACCACAACCTGCTGGTCGATATGGATCCGTTACCCCTGGATCAGATCGGCGCACCTGACCTTGCCAGCATTCTCAAGAAGCATCCGTTCAAGTGGAAAGTGGTGGTGGTCAACGCGTGCTACTCCGGCGGCTTCATACCGGATTTGCAAGGCCCCGGCACGTTGATACTGACGGCTGCGCGCACCGATCGCAGTTCCTTCGGTTGCGGCAGCGATTCCGATATCACCTACTTCGGCAAGGCTTGGCTGGTCGACGCGATGAACCGCACAGACGATTTCGTCGATGCCTTCCAATATGCGAAAGCCGATATCGACACCTGGGAAAAGAAAGACAAGCTCACGCCATCCCAGCCACAGATCAATATCGGCGAAGGTATCGTGCAGCAACTTGCCTCGTGGCGTAAGGACATCAAGCCAGGTGAGGCCGTACCGTTTTCACCGCCGCCGGCTTCAGCAAGCAGTGCGCCTACCGCTGCTCAACAATCTCCAGACCGATGACTACGAGTGTCGCCTGAGCAGCACTCGCGTCACGTCCGCGAGCCCAAAGCCGCGAGCTCGCAGCAATACCGTAAGGTGAAAAATCAGGTCGGCTGCTTCACCCAATAACTCGTCATCGCCCTGTGTGACGGCAGCAAGCGCCGTCTCTACGCCTTCCTCGCCGACCTTTTGCGCGATTCGCCGCGTACCGCTGTTGAACAATTGCGTGGTGTAACTGCCTTCGGGCAGTTCGGCCTTTCTGCTTGCCACTAACGTATCTAGCTCAGCGAGAAAGCCGAGCGGCGGCCGCACCTCATCGCCGAAACAGCTGGTGGTTCCAAAGTGACAGGTCGGACCACGGGGATCGGCCTGCACAAGCAAGGTGTCGGCATCGCAATCCACACGAATCGATTTCAACACCAGCGCATGACCAGAACTTTCGCCCTTGGTCCAGAGACGCTGTTTGCTGCGGCTGTAGAACGTCACCTTTCCTATCGCCTGCGTCTGCGCCAACGCGTCGGCATTCATGTAGCCAAGCATCAGCACTTCACCGGTGAGCCAGTGCTGGACGATCGCAGGCAAAAGGCCACCCGATTTGGCCCAATCGAGCCGGCTGAAATCGTTTGTCGTGTCATTCATTGGCAGCCATCTCCTGCAGGCGAACTACGACACCTTGTTGCTGCAGATAACCTTTCAGTTCGGGTATCGCCATCGCGCCGCTGTGAAAAACGCTGGCGGCCAACGCGCCATCGACCCCGGCTTGCGTGAAGGCATCGCGAAAATGTTCCATTGCGCCGGCGCCACCAGAGGCAATCAGTGGCACGCTGCAAACCTCGCGCGCAGCGGTAAGCTGCTCCAGATCATACCCCTTGCGAACACCGTCGCTGTCCATGCAGTTGAGCACGATCTCGCCCGCGCCACGTCGCTGCGCTTCGATCATCCATTCCAGCGTGCCGCGCGATAGCGAACGCGTCTTTGAGGGATCGCCCGTGTACTGGCGCACGCGCCATTCACCGTCCGCATCACGCATCGAATCGATGCCAACCACCACACACTGCACACCGAAAGCGGCGGCCAATTCGTCGATCAGCTCGGGGCGTTCGAGCGCAGGTGAGTTCACCGAAATCTTGTCCGCGCCGGCATGCAAGACAGCACGAGCTTCCTCCACCGAACGGATGCCGCCTGCCACGCAAAACGGAATGTCGATCACACGTGCGACCCGTTCGACCCAGCCACGATCTACGCTGCGACCTTCCGGGCTTGCGGTGATGTCGTAGAACACCAGTTCGTCGGCGCCTTCGTCGCGGTAACGCAAAGCGAGTTCGACGATTTCGCCCATCACGACGTGGTCGCGAAAACGCACGCCCTTCACCACTTTGCCATCGCGCACGTCCAGGCAAGGAATGATGCGACGACTCAGCATGCCAACGCGTCCTGCAGCGTGAACCGCCCTTCCAACAAGGCGCGACCAAGGATTACGCCTTTCGCTCCTGCTTCGCGTGCGGCACGGATATCGTCGAGTGAACGCACGCCGCCGGATGCCTGTACAGCAAGCTGCGGAACAGCTTTTGCCAAATGTCGATAAAGATCGAGATTGAAGCCGGCCAACATGCCATCACGGTCGATATCCGTGCACAGGAGATGACGCGCACCTTGCTCAGCGAACCACGGTGCCAGTTCATCTAGCGTACGCGCCTCGTCTTCGGTCCAACCTGCGCTGGGAAGACTCCATCGTTCGTCACGCCAACGTGTATCGAGCGCAATGGTGAATCGCTCCGCACCATGATCTTTCAGCCAGCCAGCAACACGTTCGGGATTACGGATGGCTGCACTGCCCACTACCACGCGCGTCACACCGGCAGCGAATAGGCGATGCACATCGTCTTCCGTACGCACGCCGCCACCGGCTTGAACATTCATATCGATTTTCGCGAGCGCTTCGATAACGGCAAGGTTGGCCATATCGCCAGCGCGCGCACCATCCAAATCAACCACGTGCAGCCAGCGCGCACCGGTGTCGGCATAGCGCTTGGCAAGCACGAGTGGATCGGTTTCGTAACGAGTTTCCTGCGCGTAATCGCCCTGGCGCAGGCGAACCACCTGGCCACTGCGCAGATCGATAGCAGGGATCACTTCAAAAGTCATAGCTCGAGAAAATTCTTCAGTAGCTTGGCGCCAACGCTGGCCGAGCGCTCCGGGTGAAACTGCATGCCGTGGAAATTTCCGCTAGCGATGATCGAAGAAAAACCGCTGCCGTAGTCCGTGCTTGCAAGTGTGTAGTTACCGATTGGAACAGCGTAACTATGCACGAAGTACGCCCAATCGCCCTCTTCCAGATTCTTGAGCAAGGGATGTTTCGCGGCCGACGATAAACGGTTCCAACCCATATGCGGAACACAGAAGCCAGGTGCCTCGCGAAAGCGGGACACATCGGCCGGAATAACACCCAGACAATCCGTGTCGCTTTCTTCCGAATGCGTGCAAAGCAGCTGCATTCCCAAACACACACCAAGCACAGGCTGCGTCAATGAACGTATCACATCGACCAACTGTAGCTCACGCAGCCTCGCCATGCCGGGGGACGCCGCACCTACGCCAGGCAAAATAACCTTGTCGGCAGATCGAATCTGTGACGCATCAGCCGTTAGCGAGGCGTCGACACCGAGCCGCTGCAAGGCGTAGCGTACCGACCCGATATTAGTGCCACCGGCATCGACCAGAACCACGCTCATTACAGCGATCCCTTGGTGCTTGGCAACTCATCGCCTTCGCGGCGGATCGCCTGGCGCAAGACACGCGCAGTAACCTTGAAGCAGGCTTCGACCATGTGATGTGCGTTTTCGCCCTTCACGGCAAGATGCAAGTTCGCTCCCAGTGTGTCGCATAGCGAACGAAAGAAGTGCGGCACCAGTTCGGTCGGCACATCACCGACCCGTTCACGTGGAAAATCGCCTTCGAAAACGAAATACGGACGCCCGGAAAGATCCAGCGCCGCACTC
>CAJCJD010000104.1 GCA_903970555.1 Vulcanimicrobiota bacterium | reverse complement strand
TAAGGTTCCAGGGAGCCTCTTGTTTCCACCGGCCGATTTTGAGGACAGGTATGCCAGAGCGTTTGCGATTTCAAAGCCAATCCGTGAAGTGAAGTCTCACGCGCTGGGTCAGCTTGAATGGGTCACGAAGCACACGACCCTGGGTAGATCGATGAGTCCAGGTGCAATCCATCTAGCAACGCAGGAAGCGATGCGTGAAATCAGCGATCTTAGCGTGCGCGTCATCCTTGATATGTGTGATGCAGGGGGAGTCAGTGACAATGAAAGGGAGTTCGACGTTTCGACAGGTAACAGTATCAAGTCGAGTGAGTTTGTTGAATACCTGCGTGAAGCAGACCGGATAATGGCCGAATTCAGTAGTGCAAACACGAAGAAGCGACGGGAGAGCGTCGAGAAGTTTATGTTGGTGGTATTCGGAGGTGTGCTTGGGGTCACCTCAACCTTGCTGGTCAACGCACTCACCACAAAGTAATGAGCGCCTGTGCTGTAACGCCTCCAGGCGAGGATCGAGTTGGTGAGCGATTTAATAACTCCAATAGGGGAATACTTGTGAGCGCAGCCAGCTTTGAACAAGAGTTGAAAGTCTTCGGACAAGGAGTGCACGAAGCTACGCAGGTTTTCTACACGTATCTGACAATCCATCGATTGCTCGAAAAGCACGTGGAGATGGTGATGCTTGCGAACAGCCACCTACTGTTCATACGAACCATCCTTGGTTCTCTCCGCGCTTCCACGTATGTCTTCATCTACAAAATCTTCGACAAACGGGATGACAGCTTCAGCCTGACAAGGCTGATGAGGGCGGCGCGCGCAGAGATCGAAGTTTTTGGTCCAGAGTCATTCTGCGCGAGGAAAGTAAAGAACAACTTTCACAACACCCCGTACTGGCTGAAGGATTCGGTGGAGGCGATGCACGTTGCAACGGCCAACGATTTCGACGAGGTAGACGCCGTTGGGGAGAAGTGGCGAAAACTGTTCAACGAGAAGTTTCGGTTACACCGGAACAAATGGTATGGGCACCGGGAGTTCTCCTCAGACATCGAAGCAGACGCAGCATTGCCTCCAATAGACGTGCAGGAGGTGGAACTATTGCTGGCCTATTTGAACAATCTCGACGATGAGTTGACTCAGCTCCTGCACAATGGAAAGAAGATCGACGTTGCAGTGCTGGACGACCCTTCTCTCGACTTTCCACTTTCGTCGTCACAGGCAAGAACAACCGCCGCCGCAAAGCAGTTCTTTGCAAAACTGCTTGGGGATATCGTTCAGTAGTTGTCGTAGAAGTTCAGCCGAGGACTTGAGTGCCCCAGGACAGCCTCCTCGAACTTGCGGTACTCCTCCTCCATCAGTTCCTCCATGCGCCGATCTTCCTCGTGCGTGACTTCGCGGTTACTGATTGCCTTGGGTCTGGTGTCCTCGGGTGTCTTTGAGGATATGGAGGAAAACTACAGATCAGGACAAGCAGACAGCGAACACTCGCAGCGGTCAGGCTGTCTTTCGCCGGATGGAAATGACTGTCGCGCCGTTGCGCAGGCCATCCAGATAGTCCGCCCATGCCTGCATCATACGGGTGCGTTCTTCCAGATATTGCGCGGCGTGGGTGTAGGCCGCACGTACTTTGTTCGACTCTGCATGAGCCAACTGGCGCTCAATGGCGTCAGCATTCCAGCCCATTTCGTTGAGTCGCGATGCGGCCATGCTACGGAAGCCGTGACCAGTCATTTCGTCCTTGCTATAGCCAAGTCGGCGCAGAGCGGCATTGACGGTGTTCTCAGACATAGGCCGTGTGGACGTGCGGACGCTCGGAAACAAGTAACCGTCAGTACCAGTCAGCGGCAAGAGTTCGCGCAATACAGCCACTGCCTGCATAGAAAGCGGCACTACATGCGGTGCCTTCATCTTCATTCGCTCGCCGGGAATGCGCCAGATAGCGCCATCGAGGTCGAACTCGGGCCACCTGGCTTTGCGGAGTTCGCCTGGACGCACGAATACCAAGGGTGCGAGCTTGAGTGCGGCTAGCGTGACGAACTGACCACTGAAGCCATCAATGGCCCGAAGAAGTTCGCCAATTCGAGAGGGATCGGTAACCGCAGAGTGGTGTTTTGGTTTCGGCGGCTTGAGCGCACCTCGTAAGCTGGCAGTGGGATCGTTCTCGACCTTGCCTTCCAGCAGGGCATACCGAAAGACTTGCCCAGCTTTGATCTTCGCGCGGCTGGCAGTGTCCAGCTTCCCCATGTCTTCGATCTTGCGCAGCGCGTCTAGCAGAATGCGAGGTGTTATCTCCGCGATAGGGTGGCTACCTATCTCAGGGAACAGGAACGTCTCCATAATCCACCTGTTCTTATTCGCTGTTACCTCGGCGACATCTTGCCGTGCCATCCAGGTACGCGCGACAGCCTCGAAGGTGTCGGTAGGAGGCGCTGTGGCTTTCAGTTGTGCCTGCTTGGATTCTTTGCGCGCGGCACAGGGGTCGATATCGTTTGCTAGAAGCTTGCGTGCACTTGCTCGGCGCTCTCGTGCATCTGCGAGCGACACCTCCGGGTACACGCCGAGCGCGAGCGTTTTGCGCTTGCCGTTGTGCCTGTAGTCCAGACGCCAATAGCGCCCCCCATCGGGCTTCACCAGTAGGTACATGCCTTGGCCGTCGCTGAGCTTCAGAGGCGTTGCTGAGGGCTTTGTTTTACGGATAGCTGTATCGGTCAACATGACGGTATTCGCAAATTATTACGTGGCGATCATACACAGATACCGTCGGAAATACCGCCATGTACCGTCAGCTTGCCTGCTACTTCATGAGACTCACTGGTACACCGCAGACATCAAAAAACCCGCTGTTATGCGGGCTGTGGGGCTTGCATGAGATTTAGTGCGACGAGGTGAAACTAGTAACTGGTGCCCGGAGCCGGAATCGAACCGGCATGACCTTGCGGTCGAGAGATTTTAAGTCTCTTGCGTCTACCTGTTTCGCCATC
Source organism: Vulcanimicrobiota bacterium (assembly GCA_903970555.1). Lineage (GTDB taxonomy): Bacteria > Pseudomonadota > Gammaproteobacteria > Xanthomonadales > Rhodanobacteraceae > Dyella_B. The sequence goes on along the minus strand of CAJCJD010000104.1, from coordinate 11,536 downwards.
CGGGCTGGAGGGCAGCGGCCGAGGGATGGGCTGCAGGCGCGCGATCGTAACATGCGCTTGCGCGAGAACGGAGCGGGGAAGGCTCCGTTTGTTTACGTTGGATCTCAGGCTACCGCGCTCTCAATCGGCATGCCGGGGCGCGCGTATTGCGCGAGGCGGATCGTGGACGTGGGGCCGGGCATTTCTACGCAAGTGCTGCGGCCGGAGCGGGTGTGCTCGTCACGGGCGGCTTCGCGTGCCAGCTGGATAGCCGGTCCCAACCTTAGTTGACTGAACAGGGTTGCCGTTTCGCGGCGGATGCTCCAATCCCCTTCAGGAGATTGCCTGAGCGAGTAGATCACCATCGATACGCTCCATTCGGGTTAGTACTACTAGCCTTGCTGGGGTGTGCGATACGGACTACGACTAAATGCTATACCGCTAATAATGACATTGTTTTTAGGACGAGTATGTAGGCATTTTCCGACTTGGATCGTGGGTATTGGAGTTATATGGAAAATCCTTGCTGGACGAGGGGTTACGGGCTTGCAATGTGTCGGCCACCCGCCTACTTTGCCTAGGCACATTACCAATCCAGGCAGAGCGCAAGATGATTGATGTTGTACTCGTTGATGATCACGAGTTGGTGCGGACCGGTTTCCGGATGATCCTGCAGCAGCCGGATATACGCATTTGTGGGGAAGCGGGTACGGCAGAGGAGGGACTGCGCCTGATCCGGGCGACCAAGCCGCATATCGCGCTGGTCGATGTGCACATGCCCGGCATGAGCGGTATCGAGCTGACCGAGCGGGTGGTCCGTGCGAACCTGCCTACACACGTCATCGTAGTAACGGTGGTGGACGACGCTCGTTTCCCGAAGCGGCTATTGGATGCGGGCGCACACGGTTACCTGACCAAGAGCTGCGCTGCGGAAGAGTTGCTCAACGCCGTCCGCCAGGTCGCGGGCGGTCGGCGGTACCTGGCGCCGGCGGTGGCGCAACAGTTGGCACTGGCCACCCTGGACGGTGATGGATCGCCGTTCGACATGCTGTCCAGCCGCGAATTGGAAGTTGCCATGATGCTGGTCCGCGGTAAGGCGCTGACGGCGATTGGTGAGCAGCTAAACCTGAGTCCCAAGACGGTATCCACCTACAAGCAGCGGCTAATGGAAAAGCTGCAAGTCGACCACGTCATCAGCCTTGCGCATTTGATGACGGTGCATGGGTTGTTGGATACGCACAACAATCAGGTCGGAAACTGAGTCCGTTTTCGACTGATGGATAAAAAAGGGCCGGACTATGTCCGGCCCTTTTGCTTTGATTGCAGAAATGCCCTGCGCGTCAGGAGAGCTTGTTGTCCCGCTGTCCGGCGTGCTCATCCTGATCCTCGGCGGACGATTCGCTAGCTTTTTCGGAATGATCCAAGGAGTGATCCACGGATGCCGACGAAGCATGTTGGCGCAACGGCGAGGCAAGCAGATCGCCTTGCTCGGGCTGGTGAACTAGCGGCGCCGGCGCGACCACTACGGGTTCGGGCGCGATAGGAAGGTGCGCCTGCTCGACGACAGAAGCTATGGGCTCGGCCGAAACGATCGACGTGATTGGCGCGGTCAGATTCGCTTCATTTGCCGCGGGAGTGGTGTCGTGCGGTACGGTCACCATTACGCTTTCCGCATGGGATGCGGCCGTTTCGGCGACGGCCTGAGCCGGAGTTACTTCCGCTTCTTCGACGGCCGTGTGTACAGGAATCGGCGGCAGCACAGGCAGGTTGAACGATGAAGCTACCGGGGCAGAGGCGACAACAACTGGCTCGGTAGTGATTTCTTCAGTCGTCTTCGACGAAACCATCTGCGGCTCGGCCGAAACGGTGACGGTATGGGCCTGCGCCAGTGGCTCTGCCGGTACATGCGCACGATAATTTTCGCGCGGAGTTTCCACGGCCGGCGCCGCTGTTTCGGGCGAAGGCGTTAGCGCCGAACTCTCAACCGGGGTGGTGTGGACGACCGTCGGTGCGGGTTTTGCGTGTGGCACATGCTCGACGGCATCAGCGACGTGTTCGTCACGATCCTCGTCATCCAGCGCATTGATTTGGTCGTTCGGAGCGGCACCCACGGCCGTGCCTTCCTGGCGGCGACGACGGCGGCCACCGCGACGACCGCGGCGACGACGCGACTGACTGCCTTCGGTTGCTTCGGCGGCAGCATCGGCATTGCCGTTCACGGCAACCACGGGGGTTGCTGTTTCGTTAACTGGTTTCGGTGTCTCGGCAGGTTTGGCTGCCGGTGGCACGTTCGTTTGCGGCGGCCGCTCTGCTTGCGGCGCACGCGGCGGGCGTTCTTGCTGGGGCTTGGCTACGGGCGCATTCGGCTTGTTACGCTCGGTTGCCGCGGCTTCGTTCGCCTGCGCTGGTTTCGGCTGGCGCTGCTCCTGCTTGCCACCCTGCTGCTGACGCGGTTGCGCCTGCTGTTCGTTGTTGCGCTGGCGCTGATTCGGATTCTTGCCTTGCTGCTGCGCACCGCCGCGGGTACCGCCTTGCTGCGCATTCTGGCGCTGCGACGGTTGGCCTTCCGAACGCATGCGCTCATTGCGGCGATTTTCCTGTGGCCTGCCGCCGCGCGATCCATCTTGGCGTGAAGTGGTGCTCGGTGCGGGGACGTGAGCAGGTGTCGGCGCCGCAGCACCATTGCCCCGGAACATGCCAAACAGACGCGAGAAGAAGCCGCCGCCATTGGCCGGAGCTGTCGGGGCGGCTACGCTGGCCTGGCGCTTCACTGCTGGTGCCACAGGGGCGACGGCTTCGGGCTCTTCCTCGCGCACGGGCGCAGGGCTCGACGGCATGATGCCGCTGACGGCCGGCTGCTCGTTGCTGCCCAGCGTCTGGCCCATCTTCGGCACGGCGGTGGCTTCGACTGCGGTGAGGCGTTCATAGCTTGGTTTGCTGTGCTCGCCCATGTCCGCTTCGCGGATACGCTGGATCTCGATGTGCGGCGTTTCGAGTTTGTCGTCCGCCACGATCACCACGTGCACTTTATTGCGCAGTTCGATCTCGACCACGCTGGCACGCTTTTCGTTGAGCATGAAATTCGCCACGGTCGGCGGCGCCTGCACCAGCACCTGGCCGGTGTTGTCCTTCATGGCGTGTTCTTCGATCAGGCGAAGGGTGGATAGCGCCAGCGATTCCACGCCGCGGACATGGCCGTGGCCGTCGCAGCGCGGGCAAACGATCTGGGAAGCTTCGCCCAGCGAGGGGCGCAGGCGCTGGCGCGACATTTCCATCAGGCCGAAGCGCGAGATGCGGCCGATCTGGATGCGAGCGCGATCCAGTTTCGAGGCCTCCTTCAGGCGCTCTTCCACTTCGCGCTGATGCTTGGGGCTGTCCATGTCGATGAAGTCGATCACGATCAGGCCGCCGGCATCGCGGATGCGCAGCTGGCGGGCGATTTCCGTCGCCGCTTCCAGGTTGGTATTGAACGCGGTCTCCTCGATGTCGCCACCCTTGGTAGCCTTGGAGGAGTTGATGTCGATCGCGGTCAGCGCTTCGGTCTGGTCGATCACGATCGAGCCGCCGGAGGGCAGGCGCACGCTGCGGTCGAACGCGCTCTCGATCTGGGTTTCGATCTGGTAGCGCGAGAACAGCGGGGTGTCGTCTTTGTAGAGCTTGAGCTTGCGCAGGGCGTTGGGCATCACCTGCTGCATGAAGTCGCGAGCGTCGTTATAGAGCGACTCTTCGTCGACCAGGATCTCGCCGATGTCCGTGCGCAAGTAGTCGCGCAGGGCGCGGATGAACAGCTTCGATTCCTGATAGATCAGGAACGGCGCCTTCTGGGCGTTGGCGGCCTGGGAGATGGCCTTCCACAGCTGGAGCAGGTAGTCGAGGTCCCACTGCAGCTCTTCGGCGTCGCGGCCCATGCCGGCGGTGCGCACGATCAGGCCCACGTCGTCCGGAACGGTGAGATGTTCCAGGGCTTCCTTCAGCGCTTGCCTGTCTTCGCCCTCGATGCGACGGGAAACACCGCCAGCCTTCGGGTTGTTAGGCATCAGCACCATATAGCGGCCGGCCAAGCTGATGAAGGTGGTGAGTGCGGCGCCCTTGTTGCCGCGCTCCTCCTTCTCGACCTGAACGACGACTTCTTGGCCTTCTTTGAGCAGCTCGCGGATGCTGGACTTGTAAGGGTCCAGGCCCGGCGTGAAGTACTCGCGGGCGATTTCTTTCAGCGGCAGGAAGCCATGGCGTTCGGCGCCGTAGTCGACGAAGCAGGCTTCAAGGGATTGTTCGACGCGAGTGATGCGGCCTTTATAGATATTGGCCTTTTTCTGTTCGCGAGATGGGATTTCGATATCAAGATCGTAAAGGGTTTGGCCATCCACGATGGCCACACGCAACTCTTCACGCTGAGTTGCGTTGATCAACATTCTTTTCATTGTAATTCCTCGGCTTGGCCGCGCGTCGCGCGCCGCGGTGGCGCCTGATGTGGCGGCCTATCCGGGGATCGCGCCGCTGCGGTTAAGCGGCAAATAAACGGTAACGTTCCCGATACCGGGTTTGATTCTTGGGCACGCACGCCGCTGTCTGCCTACACAATGAGATCGGACAAGCGGCTACCCAAACCGTTACGATGAAAGGGTGCTTGCAACCGGTTGCCATCAAGGCGGCCGGTCCAAACGTCGCCTACGTAACAGGCGGGCGCTAGGTCCAATACAAATGTCGGCGGACCCGGCTGAGCGCCGTACGAGTATCCTCTCTACCCAGGTTTTTTTCAATGCAGACGGTAACTTCCCCCGATGTACCTCAAGGGGTGCGTCAACTCGAGATTGGTCCGGAGCGGGACGGTCAGCGCATCGACAATGCGTTAATGACCATCCTCAAGGGGGTGCCAAAGAGCATGATTTACCGCTTGTTGCGCACCGGCCAGGTGCGCGTGAACGGCAAGCGTGCCAAGCCCGATACCCGTCTGAGCCTGGGCGATATGCTTCGGATTCCGCCCGTGCGGGTGGCCGAACGGCCGGCCGACCAGGGAGCGTCCCAGGGGGCGATCGCGGCGGCGGCCGAGGCGGTCATCTTCGAGGACAAGCACTTCTTGGTCATCGATAAGCCTACCGGCATGGCCAGCCATGGCGGCAGTGGCGTCAGCCACGGGGCGATCGAACTGCTGCGGCAGGCTCGTCCGAAAGAACATCTGGAGCTGGTCCACCGCCTGGACCGGGATACCAGCGGCGTACTGGTCTTTGCCCGCACTCGCGCCGGGTTGACCGGTCTGCAGGCGGCGATCCGTGCTGGCGAGGTGACCAAGCAGTACCTCTGCCTGATGGTGGGGCATCCCTCCAAGGCCCGCTTCGATGTGAATGCGCCGTTGCAGAAGTCCATCCTGCAGGGCGGCGAGCGTATGGTGCGCGTATCGGAGGGGGGCAAGCCTTCGCTCACCTTCTTCCGTGAGATGGAGCAATACCCCGGCGCGCGCCTCATGCAAGCGACACTGGGCACGGGCCGCACGCACCAGATCCGCGTCCATGCCGCCCACATCGGCCATCCACTCGCCGGCGACACCAAGTACGGTGATCGCGATGCGAACAAGCGTTTTCGCGACCGTGGGCTAAACCGGCTTTTTCTTCACGCATCGAGCATGTCATTCGAGCTGGAAGGGCGCGCCTATGGATTCTCGGCGCCGCTGCCGGAGGATCTTAAGGATTTTCTGGACAAGCTTGCCCCTAGAAAAAGAAGCGGGCGCTAACTTCCAACGAACGCACCAGGCCGCCGATCAGCCCCGCTTCCACCAGCAGGGCGCAGGCGGCATGAGCCAGCCCTATGGGCAATACGCTGCGCGAACGCTGAAAGCACCAGGCCCACCAAAGTTCAGCCACGAAGCAACATTGCATCAGCATGCCGTTAGGGGTGTGGAGTAGGGCGAACACCGTGGCGACCGCCACGATCGCCCATGCCGGCCGCGGCACGATCAGTTCGAAGCGCCGCAGAAGCACCACCAACATCAGCCACTGTTGCAACCATGCCCAGCCGAAGTAAGTAAGGACGTGTCCCAGCGGTAACGGGTGGAGGGCATGGCCGTAAAACACGATCAACAATATGGCGAAGGGAAGCGGCAGCAGCGGCCAAAGCCAATCGCGACGGGCTTCCGGCCAGCGCCACAGACGCTGAAGATGATGCCGCTCGATCGTCGCTGCGAATACGAGGCCGCCAACGAAGGCGGTCACACCCAATGCCGTTGGGTAAAGCCCCCAGTGCAGTCCCATTACCAGCCACAGTGGGCCAAGCAGGCAGCCGGCGATCTCAAGCCATGGTCGCAGCGGCCCCTTGATCGGTTTCAGTGCGAGCCACACCAGCGCCAGGAGATAAATCATGCAGGCCGTCCATTCCAGGGCGGCGTGCGAAGCGCTGAATATCGGTTGTGGCGTGACGCCAGCGGTAACGATCAGGGCAGCCGGCCAGCGTTCGCGAAGTTGATCACGTAGCGTGAGCATCGCCTCGGCGCCGAGGCTACCCGGCAGACGGAACAAGGGCATCGCCCAGTTTTTCGCGGGCGCGACGGCTCGTTCGATATCGGCCGCTGTCGCATGTTCCGGCAGATCGACGGATGTGTCTTGTGGTGGCGCCACGGGTTCGGTGGTAAACAACGACACCGATGTGAGACGCAAACGCGCATTGGCCGGAATCTGTATTCGTAAGCGCAGCATCGCCGCGATTGTCGGGCCGGGGCAGGCATCGCCGTTGGGCGCGTACCAGGTCAAGTCGCGCAAATCGATGCGCAACGTTTGGGTATTGGAAGTAAGCGTTCCAGCCAACGGGGCAAGGCATGCGGGTGTGTTGCCGGCACTTTGCCAAATCAACCCGAGGCTGCCCGATGCGCCGCTTTCCAGTTGCATCTGCAGGATCGGCCAGTGCCGTAGATCCAACGCCCAGGCGATCGGCAAGCCAAGCTCGAAAGGCGAGCCATCGACACTGGTGATGTCCAGGCCGTCCTCACCACTCGAAACCTTGGCGTTTCCGAACGCGCGACTGGCAATCAGGTCGCGTGGCTTGCGTAAATGCCATTCCCACAGGGGTTGATGGGCCTCAACGCGCGCGAGTTGCTGCTGTGCCTGATTGAGCAACTGCGCGGCGGTAATGCGTGCGGCCAACCAACCCAGCGCAAGACAGATGGCGACCGCTATCAGCACATAACCGATAGCGGCTGGCGCCGCACGCATGCGCGGTGCTCCGTTCAACGTGCGAGCAAAGCGTCGACGCGTGCCGCGCAGATGAAGTCGTTCAACGATAGGCCGCCGACATCATGCGTAGACCAACGCAGCTTGCAATGCCCATAGCCTGCCTCCATGTCGGGATGGTGATCCTCATGGTTGGCCATGAAACCGACGGCATTGATAAAGCCCAGCGTGTGGTGAAAGTTTTCGAAACGGTAATCCTTCACCAGCGCGTCACCTTGCGCGGTGACCTTCCAGCCGTGCACTAGCGGCAACAGCGCCGCAATGGCTGCTTCATCCAGCGCATGCTCCTTGCCTTTGCGTGGTTGGCAGTGTTGGGCGGCGAGCGGAAGGGCGGTCATAACGATCTCCAAAAGTTAAAGCACCGAAGCGCCGAAACTGTACGCGAAAATGTGCTGGCCGGACATTCGTGACAAAAGAGGACTAAAATGGTGCTGTATAGCCCGAACGATCGGGCATCGATGGTGGTTCCGGAGCAGGCATGATTGAGATTTCCGAACGCGCGCAGGAACATTTCCTGCGTCTTCTCTCACAGCAAGGCATCGAAGGAGCGGGGATCCGCGTGCGTGTCACCGCGCCCGGTACGCCAGCAGCCGATTGCGAACTGGAATTCTGCGAGCCGCAGGAACTCACCGGCGGTGAGTGGACCGTCGAATGCAAGGGTTTCGATTTTCATATCGAGGGTGACAGCGCGCCATGGCTGGAGGGCGCCACCATCGACTTTGAGCCGAACAAAACCGGTGGTCAGCTCAATATCCGCGCGCCGAAGATCAAAGGTGAACTGCCTGGCATGGAGGCGGGGCTGGTCGAGCGTGTTCGCTACGTGCTCGATGCGGAAGTGAATCCGCGCATTGCCGCACACGGCGGACGCGTAAGCTTGTTGGAAATTGATGCCAATGGCGTGGTGTTGCTGCAGTTCGGCGGCGGCTGCCATGGTTGCGGCATGGTCGATGTCACGCTGAAAAACGGCGTGGAAAAAACACTGCGTGAACGCGTGCCGGAGATCACGGAAGTACGCGACGCAACCGACCACGCGGGCGGAAACAATCCGTACTACAGCAAGAAAGAAGGTCAGTCGGCGATGAGCTAAGCGCGTGCGCCGCAGCTTCCCTTTTAAAGCAAAAGCCCGCAACGTACGTCGCGGGCTTTTCTATTTCACGATGACGCGCAGGCTCAATCGCCTTGGATGTGGCCCTTCAACGTTTCCAGCTTGGTCGGCATGGATGAGAAATAGGCAGCCAGATCCTCGATATCCTGATCGGACAGCGTGCCGGCAAAACCCTTCATGATCGGATTGTTGCGACGGCCATCTTTGTATTCGTGCAGCGCCTGCTGGATGTATTCGTTGTACTGACCGGCGAGGCGGGGATATTGCGGATCGACAGCGTTGCCGTCGGTGCCATGGCAGGCGGCGCAGGCGGCAGCCTTGGCCTTGCCATTTTCAGCGTTACCGCTAGCCAGCAACGGGGCCGAAGCCAACGCAAGGGCAATACCGAACGAGAGCAGCATAAGCGCGCGTTTCATGCAGATGGAATCCTCGGCTGATTACTTCGGAGCGATGCTGGAGAGATAGGCGGCGATGTCCTCGATCTCCTGGTCGGAGAGGCTTTGCGCCTGGGCCATCATGGTCGGATGGGTGCGATCGCCCGACTTGTACTCGTGCAGCGCATTGATGATGTATTGCTGGTTCTGGCCGGCGATTTCCGGTACCGGATACTGAGGATACGCATTGTTGGTGCCCGGAACGCCATGGCAGCCGTTGCAGGTGTAGACGAGCGTGCGGCCATTGGCTTTATCGCCAGTGGCTTGGACAGTGCCGGAGAAAAGAACGGCGGCGGCAGCAGCCAGGCCAAACAATTGCAATCGAGTCATCAAGAGGATCCCCGTGGTTCCAGCGGATGCGTGCAACGTACTCGCCCGAGTATAGATGTTGCCCGGGAGCCGTCACAATGGGAGGGGCGGGGATGGGGGAGTGACAAAAAGCCGCTCCCCGACATCGGACTCAACGGCATGAGGCCGACGCCTAAAATCTCAGAACAGGCTCTTGAGGATGTGGATGCCGGCCGCGTACTCGCCGACCACGGTGCCCAGGCTGACCAGGAAGAAGTTGAGCAGTGTGCGCGCCACGCGGTTGGTCCACCAGCCGCTCCAATGCACGATGTCGTCGCGCAGGGATTCGAAATCCGCGACGCGCGGCCGGCGTATCCACGCTTCGGCCATGGCACTGATGCCGCCCGCGGGAATGCCTGGGCGAAACGGTTTGATCGGTGCGGCGATAAAGGCCGCAAGGATGCTCACCGGGTGTGCGCGTGCGAGCAGTGCGCCAAGTGCCGCGAAGCCTCCCGTATACAGCACCCAGTCGCGCAAGGCTTGCGCGCCCAATGCGGTGTTGCGGTGGAAGGCGTAACCGATCGCGACGAACACCAACAACACCAAACCGATCGCCAACCATTTCGGCCACTGCGCCTTCGGTGGCGACTTCGCTAGCTCGGCTACGGTTGCGGTGGGGTCGGATTGCTGCACGCGCAAGTTTTCGCACATGCCTTTGAGGTGCCCGGCGCCGATCACCACTAGCACTCGGCACGGATTGGCGGTGATCGATTGCCCGGCTTCCTCGCGCAGGCGCGCGGCCATGAAAGCGTCGCGCTCGGCAATCAGGCTGCGATAAAGCGGTGCCGATTCGCTGGCGAATTCGCTGAAAGCGCTTTCCAGCATGTCGCCTTGCTTGAGCTTTTCGATTTCCTTCTCATCGATCGTCTCGCGCTCGAACACGCTGGCCAATAGACCGCCAAGCAGGCCGAAACGTTGCCAGAAACCCACGCTGTGCCACGCGCGCTTGAGCGTCGTACCGACCTCGCGGTCGATCAGCCACACAGGAAGCTTCTGCGCATCGGCACCGTCCATCGCCGCTTTCATTTCGGCACCGGGCTGGATGCCGTACTGATCGGCCAACCGCTTTTGGAACGTGGAGAGCACTAAGCTCGCAGCGACCATGCCGGCCTTGCCCTGGCGGATCACCCGGAACAAGTCCATCTGCTTGAACGCTTCCGGGTCGCGCATGCCCTGCGCACGGCTTTCGCACAACTCGACGGCTACGGCATCGAAGTGCTCGTTTGCCAGCAACGTTTGCACCGCCTCGACACTGCTGCGCGAGACGTGCGCGGTACCAAGCACCACGTAGTCCACCCCGTCGCGCTGAACACGTTCGATCGGCTGGTCGTGCAGGTTCGGCGAGGCGGGGAGCACGGTCTCGGTAACGCTCATGCGGTCGGGATTACTGCAGGGGGAATGTGCCCAGCATGGGGATGCTGGGAGCGGGGCGCAAGTCGTGCGTTCTTTGATTGCTGAACCGAGATGAATTAATCACGAAAACGGCGTAACAAGTCACCATAGGCATCGATGCGCCGATCACGCAGGAACGGCCAGATGCGCCGCACGTGCTCGCTGCGCGCCATGTCGATCTCGGTGACCAGCAATTGGCGCGTGTCTGTCACGGCCTGCGCCAGGAATTCACCCTGGGGACCGGCCACGAAACTGTTGCCCCAGAATTGAATGCCCGCGCCCACGCCGGCCGGATCGGCCTCGAAGCCGGTGCGATTGCAGGCCAACAAGGGCACGCCATTCGCTACCGCATGGCCGCGTTGTACCGTGATCCAGGCATCGCGCTGGCGATCCTTCTCGGCCTGTTCGTCGTTGGGATCCCAGCCGATGGCGGTGGGATAAAGCAACAGTTCCGCGCCTGCCAATGTCATCAGACGTGCCGCTTCGGGATACCACTGATCCCAGCACACCAGCACGCCGAGGCGGCCGACGGAGGTATCGATGGGCTCGAAGCCGAGGTCGCCGGGCGTGAAGTAAAACTTCTCGTAAAATGCCGGATCGTCCGGAATATGCATTTTGCGATACTTGCCGGCGATCGCGGCCGAACGATCGAACACCACGGCCGTGTTGTGATAAAGCCCCGCTGCGCGTTTCTCGAACAGCGACGCCACCACCACCAGCTTCAATTCCTCGGCCAGCCTGCCGATGCGTTCGGTGCTAGGGCCGGGAATGCTTTCGGCCTGATCGAATTCGCCCACTGATTCGTGCTGGCAGAAATACGGCCCGTTGTGCAGCTCTTGCAGCAGCACAAGCTCGGCACCCGCTGCCGCGGCTTCGCGCAAACCTGCCTCGATCGCATCGAGATTCGCGTCGCGGTTTCCGCGATGGGTTTCTTGCAGCATGGCAACTTTGAGGAGCTTGCGGGTCATGAGGAGCATCCTGAAGCGGGCGTTCTATCCGCGCCATTCTAATAGATGGGGTTGAACGTCTTTTAGTAGATGGGGTTGAACGTCTTTTAGATC
>CAJCJD010000103.1 GCA_903970555.1 Vulcanimicrobiota bacterium | reverse complement strand
TCACCCTTTCACGGTGGCGACCGGGGTTCGAATCCCCGTGGGGACGCCAATTCAACCGATAGCCTGACCGGCCATCACGTCGAATTGGAAATGGACTTAGTGTGTTAGTTCGCTGGAAGAAGGTAGTACAACGCGGAGCGGTAGTTCAGTCGGTTAGAATGCTGGCCTGTCACGCCGGAGGTCGCGGGTTCGAGTCCCGTCCGCTCCGCCATTACTACCAAGATCGTCGTCGCAAAAAGCCCGCTACTTCGCGGGCTTTTTTGTTGCATGACGAACCGCTATTTCGCCACGCGTTCCAGCGTGCCGGACGAATGCCCCTGCTCTGCCAGATATTCCAGCCAGCGCGCAAGAAAACCGTTCATCTGCAGCCGATGCTGAAACACCGTATGCGCCGGCGGAAACGGGCCTAGCACTTGCCACAAATGACGCCCGGGATGGCAGTGCAACGCCTCGGCCACATGCGCATCGTTGTAGACACGCAACTGCGCGGAAGGCGCGCGAAGGCCGGTTTGCGTATCCACGAATCCGTAGGTAAGTTCCAGCTCCAGCGTGTAGGGATGGCACTCCTGCACCACCAGATGCACCGGCAGTCCATCGTCCACATCCGACACGTAATCGCCCAATTCCAGCTGTTGCGGTGCGAACAGGCGCGTCAGCCGATGGTAATTTTCGGCATACAGGCCCATCAGGAACTCAAAGCGTCCTGGCAGCAAGGCGGTACGGCGATCGAGCACGGCACTCATAGGCTTAAGGAAGTCTCCATCGGTCAAAACATGGTTTTTTCGATACCGAACTGATCGAAGATTTTGCTCGCAATCTCTTCGATCGAAACGTGCGTTGTGTTGAGGCTTGGAATGCCAGCCTGGCGCATAAGCCGATCGGCCTGCTCCAGCTCCCACCGGCACTGCTTCAGTGTGGCATAGCGACTGCCTGGGCGCCGTTGCTCGCGAATCTGCGCCAGACGCGTCGGCTCGATCGTCAAGCCGAACAAGCGCGACTTATGCGCACGCAGCCGGCTGGGCAGCTCAAGCTTTTCCAGATCTTCATCGGTGAGAGGGTAATTGGCGGCGCTCACCCCATAATGCAAGGCCATATACAGACATGTCGGCGTCTTGCCGGAACGCGAGACTCCGACCAGGATCAGGTCGGCCTGTGCATAGTCCACGTCGATCCCATCGTCGTGCGTCAGGGCATAGTTGGTGGCATTGATGCGCGCTTCGTATTTGGCGAAATCCACCAGGCCGTGGGAGCGATTCACCGCGCCGGAGTGGCGCGTGCCAAGCTCGTCTTCAAGCGGCCCGATAAAAGGCGCAAACACATCAAGCATCAATGCGCCACTGGTGGCGACGATATCGCACAGGTTACGGTCGGCCATGGTGTTGACCACGATCGGCCGATCTCCGCTCTGCGCATAACGCGTCTTGATACGCAGCGCAGCGGCCTCGGCTTTGTGCGCATCATCGATGAACGGCAGGCGATGCTTCTCGAACTGCACCCCCTCGAACTGAGCAAGGATGCTGTTTCCGATCGTCTCGGCGGTAATACCAGTGGAATCGGAGATGAAAAAAACCGAGCGTTGCATGCGTTATCCATGGGCTAAGGTGGTTCCTGCCTTGCACCATATCTCAAGCGTGCAAGCCTGTCTTTGCTTGACCAGAACCTGACTGGTATGCAGTTGGCGCGGTGCCGATCGCCAATGGTCTTCTTGTGCCGTGCACCATCCACAGCGGACAATACCAGTCTTATGCGGCCCCGTTTTCCCTGCCGCCCCAGCCATTAAATAGAGCTCTTAAGGAGACTCCCTTGAACGACCTGGTGCTTTGGCTCGACCAACTGCGCATGACCGACCTTGGAAAGGTCGGCGGCAAAAATGCGTCGCTCGGCGAGATGATCGGCAACCTGGCCCAGCTGGGGGTTTCCGTACCCGGCGGTTTCGCAACAACCGCTGACGCTTTCCAGCAATACCTCGAAAAGAGCGGCCTGGCCAAGCGCATCGCCGAACGACTGGCCCACTTGGACGTCGACGACGTCGATGCACTGGTCGCAGGTGGCAAGGAAATTCGCGGCTGGATCGTCGACACCGCCCTGCCCGCCGAGCTCGAAAAGGCCATCCGTGAGGCTTACATCAAGCTGTGCAAGGACGCCGGCAGCGACGACATTGCTGTCGCCGTGCGCTCGTCTGCCACCGCGGAGGACTTGCCGGACGCGTCCTTTGCCGGTCAGCAGGAAACCTTCCTTAATGTAGTCGGCATCGACGATGTGCTGCACAAGGTGAAAGAGGTTTTCGCCTCGCTCTACAACGACCGTGCGATCGCCTACCGCGTGCACCAGGGTTTCAAGCACGAGGACGTGTTCCTCTCTGCTGGCGTGCAGTTGATGGTGCGCTCGGACGTCGGCGCTTCCGGCGTGTTGTTCACGCTCGACACCGAGTCCGGCTTCCGCGACGTGGTGTTCGTCACCGGCAGCTACGGCCTGGGCGAAATGGTCGTGCAAGGCGCGGTGAATCCAGACGAGTTCTACGTCTTCAAGCCCACGCTAAGAGAAGGCAAGCCGGCGGTGCTGCGCCGCAGTCTCGGCGCCAAGCAGCAACGCATGGTCTATTCGAACCAGCCGGGCGAGCGCGTTCGCATCGAAGAAACACCGGCCGCCGATCGCAATCGCTTCTGCATCAACGACGAAGACGTGCAGGAACTGTCCAAGCAAGCGCTGGTGATCGAACAGCACTACGGCCGCCCAATGGATATCGAGTGGGCGAAGGACGGCAACACCGGCAAGCTCTACATCGTGCAGGCGCGTCCTGAGACAGTGAAATCTCGCGCGCACGCCACGCAATTGGAACGCTTCCATCTCAACGAGAAAAGTAAGGTGCTGGCCGAAGGCCGTGCCATTGGTCAGAAGATCGGTGCCGGAAAAGCGCGCGTGATCCGCTCGCTCGCCGACATGAACAAGGTGCAGCCGGGCGATGTGCTGGTCGCCGATATGACGGACCCCGATTGGGAGCCGGTGATGAAGCGCGCCTCGGCCATCGTCACCAACCGTGGCGGCCGCACTTGCCACGCGGCGATCATCGCGCGCGAGTTGGGCGTGCCCGCCGTCGTAGGCACTGGCAACGCGCTGGAGCTGATTCCGGACGGCCAAGACGTCACCGTGTCCTGCGCCGAAGGCGACACCGGCACGATCTACGAAGGTCAGCTGAAGTTCGATCGTGTTACGGCTGATCTGGGCTCGATGCCCGAAGCGCCGCTGAAGATCATGATGAACGTTGCCAACCCGGAGCGCGCCTTCGATTTCGGCATGCTGCCCAATGCAGGCATCGGTCTGGCGCGTTTGGAAATGATCATCGCCAGTCACATCGGCGTGCATCCGAAAGCACTGCTGGAATACAGCAAGCAGGATGCTGATACGAAAGCCAAGATCGATACACGCATCGCCGGCTATGCCGATCCGGTGAGCTTCTATGTCGATCGTCTCGCCGAAGGTATCGCCACGATTGCCGCCTCGGTGTATCCGAAGCCGGTGATCGTGCGCCTGTCGGACTTCAAGTCCAACGAATACGCCAACCTGCTTGGCGGTTCGCGCTACGAGCCGCACGAAGAAAACCCGATGATCGGCTACCGCGGCGCCAGCCGTTACGTCGACGCCGGCTTCGCCGAATCGTTCGGCCTGGAATGCAAGGCAGTCAAGCGCGTGCGTGAAGTGATGGGTCTCACCAATGTGTGGGTGATGATTCCGTTCGTGCGCACGCTCGGCGAAGGCCGCAAGGTGATCGAGGTGCTTGGCAAGAATGGCCTCAAGCAGGGCGAGCATGATCTGAAGATCATCATGATGTGCGAACTTCCGTCCAACGCGCTGCTGGCGGACGAATTCCTCGACATCTTCGACGGCTTCTCGATCGGCTCGAACGATCTCACCCAGCTCACCCTGGGCCTAGACCGTGACTCCAGCATCGTCGCCCATCTTTTTGATGAACGCGACCCGGCGGTAAAGAAGCTGCTGTCGATGGCGATCCAAACCGCACGCAGGCGTGGCAAGTATGTCGGCATCTGCGGCCAGGGCCCGTCCGACCACCCGGATCTGGCCGAGTGGCTGATGGATCAAGGCATCGAATCGGTCTCGCTCAATCCCGATACGGTGGTCGACACCTGGTTGCGTTTGGCCAAGCGCAAAGCGGGCTGATCCAAACTGCAGGTAATGCGATGGGGCGGTGGCAACACCGCCCTGTTTTTTTGCCCAACGAAACTAGCCGGTCGAGGCGTTGTCCATTCCTTGCCAGGGAAGAAAGATCCTCCCACCGACAGCCTAGGGGTATGCCATGCGCGGTTTCATGCAATGCCTTTCACGGAATAAGGGCTTCATCACTTTCATGCTGTGCATGATCGTGTTCCGTAGCGCCCTAGCCGATTGGAGCGTGGTGCCGACGGGCTCCATGCAACCCACCATCCAAATCGGCGATCGCATCTTCGTAGACAAAGCCGCCTACGACATTCGTCTCCCGCTTACCCATGTGTCGCTACTGCATCTGGCCGATCCGCAGCGTGGCGATATCGTCGTGCTCGATTCGCACGCCGCGCACGAGCGCCTGGTGAAGCGGGTGATCGGCATTCCCGGGGACGAAATCGCGATGCGCGGAAACGTTCTGTTCATCAACGGCGTGGCGGCCCATTACACACCTGCCACGGTGCACGGCATTCACGACGATCAACAAGACCCAGCCCGTTACGTCATCGAACGTGTGGACGGCATGCAGCATATGGTCAGGCTATCGCTGTACCGACCCAGCGACGCGCGCGATTTCGGCCCGGTGACCGTACCCGCCGGCCAATACCTCTTGCTGGGCGATAACCGCGACAACAGCGAGGATTCGCGCTACCTGGGCTTTTTTCCGCGCAACGAAATCGTGGGGCGTTCGCGCTATGTGGCGTTGTCACTGGATCCCGACAACGACTATCTGCCGCGCAGACAGCGTTTCGCGGCCCTCTTGGATGGATCTTACGGGCCAGCAATTCCCAAACATGCCGCTCAATAATGGCCACTCGCCAGTTGTCAGAGCCAAGTCCAGCACGTATCATGTCCGGCTCGCGTGGACCACACGCACCCTTTTGGAGAGGTGGCAGAGTGGTCGAATGTACCTGACTCGAAATCAGGCGTACGTGTAAGCGTACCGTGGGTTCGAATCCCACCCTCTCCGCCAGAAACGCAAAACGCCCCGCTCGGGGCGTTTTGCGTTTCTGGCGGAGAGGGTGAATGTAAGAGAGCCCACCCGGTTCGATCGATTCGCCTGTAACGAATCGGGACAGCCGAAGGCAGGCCCCAGACCGCGCAGCGCGGAGGGGTGAGGCCCAAGGAGGGGCCGAGCAATCCCACTCTTTAGGCAACAGTCATCCGTTAACGAAATCCGGCTACTCGAATTTGTTGAATGTTCACCTTCCTTTCCCTTCACACAAAAAGCGATCCACACCAAACATTTTTTGCGCCACGCATCCACATCCGGCATGCTGCGCACATCAAGTTGGCGGATGCCCATGATCGAATTCGGACACGGAACCCATGTCGGATTGCGCCGCACGCGCAACGAGGACACTTATTACGCCGACACCGCACTCGGTCTGTTTTTAGTGGCTGATGGCATGGGTGGACATCAGCATGGCGAGGTGGCTTCTGCGTTGGTTCGTGACGCGATTGTGGAGCGAGTTCGTGGTGGGCAATCGCTGGCCGAGGCCGTCCATGGTGCGGCAGCTCAGTTACTGGAACGCGCACAACGCTACGACGATGCCAGGCCCATGGGCACCACTGTCGCGGCGATCCGTTTTTCCGATCAAGGCTACGAAGTAGCCTGGGTCGGCGATAGTCGCATTTATCAGTGGAAGGACGGCCTGCGCCGAATCAGCCACGATCATTCACTCGTGCAGACTTTGGTAACCGCCGGCACGATCGATGAAGCGCAAGCATCGCGCCATCCCCAACGCAATGTGCTAACGCAAGCGCTGGGCATTACCGCCCTCGATCAATTGCAGATCAGCATGGCCAAAGGACCACTCACACCGGACACGAGTTTCCTGGTGTGCAGCGACGGCCTTACCGAAGAGGTGAGCGACACCGCCATCGCTCATATCGTCAGCCGCCAGGAGCTGGCGGCGCAGGAATGCGTCGATCACCTATTGCTTGCCGCACTCGATGGCGGCGGTAGCGACAATGTCACGGCAATTCTTGCGCGCATCCGCTGACGCGCAAAAAGCTTAACCCTCGGCCTCTTGCCGACGCCAAACAGATTGCCCACCAGCGCTTTTATCTAGCGCGTCGAGACGTCGCAGATGTGCGTCCACTTCATCGGCGCTGGCTTGCAACACGCGCGGGCGGCGCGACAACACCACCGGCGTGGTAACGGCGCGAGCGCCCGTATCGGTGGCGCCTTCGAAACCCAGATCCAGCACGACCTGGCCGGATGTCATCGCGAGATAGACATCCGCCAGCAGCTGCGCGTCGATCAAACCACCGTGCAGGTCGCGTGCGGAGTTATCCACCCCGAGGCGTTTGCAAAGCGCGTCGAGGCTGTTGCGCTGGCCGGGGTAGCGTTCCCGCGCCATCGCAAGGGTATCGAGCACGGAGCAACGATCGATCATGCGGCCATAGTGCTCACCTGCACGCGCCAGCTCGGCATCGAGAAAGCCGATATCGAACGTGGCGTTGTGGATGATCAGCTCGGCGCCATCGACAAAGGCGAGAAACTCATCCACCACTTCGGCAAAACGTGGCTTGTCGAGCAGGAATTCATCGGCGATACCGGTGACTTCACGCGCCCCTTCGTCGATCGCACGCTCGGGGTTGAGATAGGTTTGGTAATGACGTCCGCTCGGCCTGCGCTCAAGCAATTCGACGCATGCGATTTCGATAAGCCGATGGCCTTGGCGGACTTCAAGGCCGGTGGTTTCGGTATCGAGAACGATCTGTCTCATGCTTGATCCCTGAATTGTTCGGCTTGCTCGCGTGCAGCTTGATCGACGCGTTCGTTTTCAACGTGACCCGTGTGACCGCGCACCCACTTCCAACGAACCTGATGCGGCGCCACCGCCGCCGACAACCGCTGCCACAGATCCTGATTCTTTACCGGTTTCTTGTCAGCCGTGCGCCAGCCATTGCTGATCCAGCGGGGCACCCACTCTTCGATACCTTGCATGACGTAGCGCGAATCGGTGGTCACGATCACCTGACAAGGGCGCTTGAGTGCTTCCAGCGCGCTGATCGCGGCGAGCAGTTCCATCCGATTGTTGGTGGTCTGCGCCTCGCCTCCACTGAGCAATCGCTCGCTACCCTTCGCCCTCAACAATGCTGCCCATCCCCCGGGTCCAGGGTTACCGAGGCACGCGCCATCGGTAAACGCTTCCACATCCGCCACGCGTTCTGCTCCATCTTTCTTGTTAGTAGTGTTCAACTGACCGAGCTTCGCCGTGCACCCGGTGCTAGGCCGGCACGGACCGGTGCCGCTACCGGCTTGGGCCGCAATCGCGTGGGCACGCTCTTGGGCCCTTTCTTGCGCGCGATCATTACGTAGCCGCCACCCAACCAACGCGAGGCCTTACTCGGTGCACCCGAAGGCAGCGGCCACAGCCGCCCTACACGCTGCACTCGCTCCACTTGCAACTCGGCACGGCGTAAGCGCGCAGCAAGCTGAATAGACGATTTGGCGTGCGGAGCACGCCCGCGCGTCTGCCAAAGCCACCAAGGCGTCCACCCGCTCAGCGGATTGATGCCTGTTAAGACCAAAACCCCACCCGGGGCCAGCACCCGGACGATGTCATCCAGCGATAGCGGCGCAGGCTCCAGGGCATGGCGCAGCAGAATCACATCAAACGCTTGATCGGAGAAAGGCAGCGGCTCGGAGGCACTAGCGCATACATCACCCTGAAAGCGGTCCTGCGCCAATCGCAACGTGACCCATTGGCCCAGATAGGGTGGATTGGGGGGCAAATCCTGCAAGGCCGCGGTGAGCAGCAGCGCCCGGGTGCCGGCGCAACGGCGCAGATCGGGCATGTAGGCCTCTGTTTCGTCCGCCAATAGACCACGCATGGGCGCACTTGCGTAGATATCGTGGGTGCGCGGGGGCATGAGTGGCGGATGACCTGTCGCGGGGCGGATGGGCCATGAGTTTAATGGTTGGCTTCACAAAGACGAACCAGTGCCCAACAGTATTCGCATGATATTTCGATTAACGCATATCTAACGATCGGTCGCCGCCGGGGTTCTATGCTCGGCGATCTCGCGCAAGCCGGATGCCTGCGCCAGTCGATACGAATCCGCAGCGGAGATCGCCTTGCACGTCGTACCGTTACCGGCGCTTGCCGACAACTACATTTGGCTGCTGCACGACGACAACAGCAATGCCATCGTCGTTGACCCGGGTGAATCAGCTCCGGTCGAAGCCGCCTTGCGCGTTCGCAAGCTGACGCTCCGCGCGGTGCTGCTCACACATCATCATCCTGATCATATCGGCGGCGCCGATCGATTGAAACAAGCCTTCGACATTCCGGTGTATGCGCCGGACGATAATCGTATTGCTGTGGCTACGCATCGCGTGAAAAACGGTGAATCACTTATGTTGTCGCAACCTGCGGCGCGCTTTGACGTGATTGCCGTGCCGGGACATACGCTAAGTCATATCGTCTATGTCGGCGAAGGTGTGCTGCTTTGCGGCGATACGTTATTTAGTCTTGGTTGTGGCCGTTTGTTCGAGGGTACGCCGACGCAAATGCATGCGTCGCTGCAGCGTCTGGCTGCACTGCCTGGCGAGACGCTGGTGTGTTGCGGACATGAGTACACAGCAGCCAATGCGCGCTTTGCGCAAACCGTTGAACCCCACAATGCCGCGCTCCAACAGCGCGCGAAAGAAGTCGACTTGCTGCGCGCCGACCATCGGCCGAGTGTGCCCGCAACGCTTGCCAGCGAACTTGCCTGCAACCCCTTTCTGCGCGTGGACAGCGAAGAGGTGATCGATTGGTGCCGCCGACACGGCGCAGCCAATGACCCCGTCGCTCGCTTCGCGGCATT
>CAJCJD010000102.1 GCA_903970555.1 Vulcanimicrobiota bacterium | reverse complement strand
GGCCCTATACCAACTGTCGATCGACATTAACACAGCGTTATTTGGACGTCTATACATCTATAAGTCTCCGAAATCTACCCGCCAAGCCTATGCCGACCAGGCATATCTTCGGTACTAGCAGTCATTTCCACCCTATCGAAGCCAGCATTAGCGTGATGGACCACTCACTATGCCGCCCATCCGCCACCATGCTGTCGCGCCCGCTTTTTGCCGTTCCCGCCGACCACCTTGCCCTGGTGGTGAGCAGCCGCAACGTGGCCGTCTATATGGCCTTGAGCGAACACGGCGAACTCACTCGCCAGCTTTTCGCACACGGACGTGCACCCATCATCGAAAACAGCTCGCCGCCCACTCAACGTAAACCCAGTGGGGTGCTTAACAGTTTCCCGACACTTACAAAACGCCGCGCGATTGACGCTGCCGCCATGCTCACACTCGGCGAGATAGCCGAGACTTCGCACTGGAATAGCAAACTTTCCAGCACTCCTCTGCGCCACTCGGTCACGGCACGCGCCCTGGCCGATGCGGCATGACCCGCTGCAACTGTTGACGGAGATCACCATGAGCCTGCAATTGGGCGAAATCGCCCCCGACTTCTCGCTCGATTCCACCGAAGGCCCGATCCAGCTGCACGACTACATCGCCGATCACTGGTTGGTTTTCTTCTCGCATCCGAAGGATTTCACGCCGGTATGCACCACCGAACTGGGCGCATTCGCCCGCAGAAAGGCCGAGTTCGATGAGCGCAATACGCGGTTGCTCGGTCTATCTGTCGATCCGGTGAGCGAGCACAAGACGTGGATCAAGGATGTCGAAGATGTGGGCGGCACGGCGGTGAATTATCCGATCCTGGCCGATCCCGATCTCACGGTGGCCAAACTGTTTGGGATGTTCCATCCGAAGGCCGATCCCAAGGTCACGGTGCGCTCGGTGTTCATCATCGATCCGCAGAAGAAGGTGCGCCTTACGCTGACCTATCCGCCGAGCGTCGGCCGCAATGTAGACGAAATCCTGCGCGTGCTCGATTCGCTGCAGCTTACCGATGGCCGCAAGCTGACCACGCCAGTGGACTGGCGCCCGGGCGACGAGGTGATCATTGCGCCGTCTGTCTCTGATGAGGATGCGAAGCGGCTGTTTCCGGAAGGTTGGCGCACCCTCAAGCCCTACCTACGTTTATTGCGATTTAGCAATGCGCAGCACTGATCGCCTGGTGCAATGACGCAAAATAGGGGCCGGACGTGAGACATATTCGGCCATTTTCTCTATAACTTTCCGAAAGTTAGCTGCATATTGGCCTGAACCCATCCCAACCCCGTTCGGGCGCCTGACAACGGATTCATGTCAGTCGCGTTACAGTTCGCATCCCCTGGCATGACAGGTTGTCGGACTGCATGACCCCCGCTTACTCAAACCTGATTGCAAAACGCAGCCTGGCAGCACGCGCGGCCCTGGTCGTGGTGATGACTGTGGCGCTCATTCTGTTAACCGGGCTGCTCGACGGCGACGATGGCGTGGCCGCATCGCAGCTGCTTGCGCAACCCGCGTTCCCCCTTGCCAATGCGATGCCAGGAGTGCTCGTGGCGTTGCTGTTGTTGGCGCTGACGCGACGCACTTTCCTTTCATTCGGCCTGGCGTTTCTGATGCAGGCCGTGATGTACGGCGTAAACGCTTTGAAAGTAGCGAATCTGGGGACGCCGTTGTTGCCGGCGGACTTCCGCATGGTCGGCCAGCTGCGCAAAGGTGGTATGCATGTTTTGGGTGGCTATCTGCCGCACAGTCCTTGGCCTTATCTCGCCATTGTGGGCGGCCTCGCCCTGATCGTGGCGCTATGGCGTCTCGAACCACCGTTGTTTGCCAGCCGAACCGGCGGCAAACGCCTAATCGCGGGCGGCGCACTCGCTGCCGTGCTGGGTACCCTGCTTATCGGTGTCCCCGGGTGGGGCAACCTCTATAACGGCCAGAAGCTGTGGCTAGAACCATGGTCGGCAGCGGCCACTACCAGCCATTCGGGCTTGGTCAGCTCACTGGTGATGTTCCATCTGCAAGATCGACGTACCAAGCAAAAAGCCGATCCCGCCGCAGTGGGTCAACTGCTGCAGACAACCGGCGATGAAGTGCGTGCACGCATGCAGGCACCTGCAGATCAGGACACAGCGTTGCCGGATATCGTGGTCGTGCAGAGTGAATCGTTCTTCGATCCGAGCATCTTGCACGGATACGAAAACGCCAACCTCACGCCGAACCTCACGCGCCTCGCCACAAACGGCATGAGTGGCCCCCTGCATGTACCGACATTCGGCGGGGGCACCATCCGCACCGAGTTCGAAGTGCTGACCGGTTTGTCACTGCGCTACTTCAGCAGCATGCAATTTCCATATCTGCAATTGAGCGACAAGGTCGTACCAAGCATGGTGCGCACTTTGCGCTCGCACGGTTATGAAACCGTGGCCATTCACGGCAACGATCCTACATTCTGGAATCGCAACACGGCTTTCAAAGCACTTGGCTTTGATCGCTTTGTATCGCAATCGAGTTTTCCGGCAAATGCGGCGATCGACGGCAAGTACATGGCCGACAGCGCCATGACCGACGAGATCATGGCGCAACTGAAGGATTCGGGTGCGCCGCAGTTTCTGTTTGCGATCAGCCTTGAGGCGCATGGTCCGTACGACGTAACGCCGAAGGATACCGCCGCGCGCGATGCGATTCCGGTGCCTTTCGCAGTCGATGCGAAGGACAAGGTCGAGGTACAGAACTACATCTATCACATGCAACATGCCGACCAGGAACTGGGCCGACTCGCTGCATTGCTCGCTAAACGTAGCCGCCCTACGCTGCTGCTGTTTTATGGCGACCATCTGCCTGGCCTCAATGAAGCCTATCGCGCCGCCGGATTTGTCGATGGCCAGAATATGCTCGGCCAAGCCGGCACCTGGCTACTGATCGATCCACGCAATCCTGGCAATCCGCAGCGTGTCGACATGGCGTCATGGATGCTGCCTGGCTTGCTGCTGGAACGCGCAGGCATTCACGACGACGCATATTACGCACTGACGCAGGTGTTGGCGCCGTCGCTGGCGAAACTCACGCGCGCTCCTGGCGCGACGCCGCCGCCGATCGATACACAGCAACAGCAGTTCGATAGCGATATGGCTAGCGTGTCGGTGCTACGCATGAAGGGCAAGCTGGACAAGTTGCTGCCGGCAAGCATGCTTCCAAGCAACACGGTCGTGGCGAAGCAGGATGACGACGACGAAGCCATGCCGCCAGGGGCTGCGATGGGCATGCATCGCTGATACGCGAACGAGTTTCACGTTCGTTGCTGGGCAACTTGCTCGCATTTGCTGATTGCATCTGATGAGACGCGATCTTTTTTTGCGCGTCGCCTAGCCGACAGTCGACAACAGTCACTACGCGCGACTTGTCGCCTTGAACATGCATCGCGCTGATCTGCCGTCAGCAAACGACATGGCGTGCACAGTAAATATTCGACGCAAAAGAAAACCCCGCTTGCGCGGGGTTTTCCGTATCGCATTGCGCTTGAGCGCAGGACTTAGAAGTCCATGCCACCCATACCACCCATGCCGCCGCCCGGGCCGCCATGGTTGTGCTCTTCCTTCTTCGGCAGCTCAGCCACCATCGCTTCGGTGGTGATGGCCAGGCCAGCAACGGACGAGGCGTACTGCAGGGCCGAACGGGTGACCTTGGTCGGATCCAGGATGCCCATCTCGACCATGTCGCCGAACTCGCCGGTCGCAGCGTTGTAGCCGAAGTTGCCCTTGCCTTCCTTGACCTGGTTGACGATCACGGACGGCTCGGCGCCGGCGTTGAACACGATCTCGCGCAGCGGAGCTTCCAGTGCACGACGGGTGATGGCGATACCCAGATCCTGCTCGTGGTTGTCGCCCTTCAGACCTTCGACAGCCTTCAGCGCGCGGATCAGCGCAACGCCACCGCCGGGAACCACGCCTTCTTCAACGGCTGCGCGCGTGGCGTGCAGGGCGTCTTCGACGCGGGCCTTCTTTTCCTTCATTTCGACTTCGGTGGCAGCGCCAACCTTGATCACTGCAACGCCGCCGGCCAGCTTGGCCACGCGCTCTTGCAGCTTCTCGCGGTCGTAGTCCGACGAGGTCTCTTCGATCTGCGCCTTGATCTGGCCGATGCGCGACTGGATGCGAGCAGCTTCGCCGGCACCGTCGATGATGGTGGTGTTTTCCTTGGTGATCACCACGCGCTT
The DNA here is from genome assembly GCA_903970555.1 of Vulcanimicrobiota bacterium. Lineage (GTDB taxonomy): Bacteria > Pseudomonadota > Gammaproteobacteria > Xanthomonadales > Rhodanobacteraceae > Dyella_B. The sequence goes on along the minus strand of CAJCJD010000102.1, from coordinate 25,714 downwards.
GGCACGGCCGAGATCGGTGATCGTGGCCTTCTCAAGCTGCAGGCCCACTTCTTCGGAGATGACCTGGCCATTGGTGAGGATGGCGATGTCTTCCAAGATGGCCTTGCGGCGGTCGCCGAAGCCCGGCGCCTTCACGGCGGCAACCTTGACGATACCGCGGATGGTGTTGACCACGAGGGTGGCCAGCGCTTCGCCTTCCACTTCTTCGGCAACGATCAGCAGCGGCTTACCGGCCTTGGCAACAGCCTCGAGCACCGGCAGCATTTCGCGGACGTTCGAGATCTTCTTGTCGTGGATCAGGATGTAAGGATCATCCAGCTCGACCTGCTGCGACTGCTGGTTGTTGATGAAGTACGGCGACAGGTAGCCGCGGTCGAACTGCATGCCTTCGACGACGTCCAGTTCGTTCTCGAGACCCGAACCTTCTTCAACCGTGATCACGCCTTCCTTGCCAACCTTCTTCATCGCAGTGGCGATGATGTCGCCGATGGCGGAATCGGAGTTGGCGGAGATGGTGCCGACCTGGGCGATGGCCTTGTCGTCAGCGGTGGGCTTGGAGAGCTTCTTCAGCTCTTCGACGGCGGCGATCACGGCCTTGTCGATACCGCGCTTCAGATCCATCGGGTTGATGCCGGCGGCAACAGCCTTCAGGCCTTCGCGGATGAATGCCTGCGCCAGCACCGTGGCGGTGGTGGTGCCGTCACCGGCGATGTCGGACGTCTTGGAAGCGGCTTCCTTGACGATCTGCGCGCCCATGTTCTCGTAGGCATCGGCCAGCTCGATTTCCTTGGCGACGGAGACGCCGTCCTTGGTGATCGTGGGGGCGCCGAAGCTCTTCTGGAGCACGACGTTGCGGCCCTTCGGGCCGAGGGTGACTTTGACGGCGTTCGCCAGGGTGTTCACACCCTTGAGGATGCGGGCGCGGGCGTCTTCGCCGAAGCGGACTTCTTTAGCTGCCATTTTGTGTATTCCTTGAATTCGGTAATGAGGTGGGAAGAGAAGCGGGAGAGGCCGATTAGCCTTCGATCACCGCGACGATGTCGTCTTCCTTCAGGAAGACCAGCTCTTCGCCGTCGATCTTGATTTCCTGGCCGGCATACTTGCCGAACAGCACGACTTCGCCGACCTTCAGGGACATCGGACGAACCTTGCCGTCTTCCAGGATGCGGCCTTCACCGGCGGCGATAACCTTGCCGCGGGTCTGCTTTTCGGTGGCGCTATCGGGGATGACGATGCCGCCAGCGGAGACGCGCTCCTCTTCCAGGCGCTTGACGATGACGCGATCGTGCAGCGGACGCAGTTTGCTCATGGGACTAACTCCAGCTATGGCTTGAGGTTGGAAAAAAGGGTGACCCCGGACCGGCCCGTGGGAGGCGTGTTGTTAGCACTCGGGATACACGAGTGCCAATTTTAGCCTCCAAAAAAACCCGCGCAACAGGGCCGGACGGGTTCTGTAGCTCGACATGAGGCCCACGGCCCCGCTTTCAAGGCCCAGCGGACGATCTTTTGCCGCCCCTATCGACAGCGGCGCCCGGAACGTCAACGATTGGCCTTTGCATGAACACCTAAGGCTATCGGCAGTGAGCACCGACCTCTCGCTACGCAAGGAAATCGTCGCCTACGGACTGAAACTGACCCCATCCGGGCTCAGCCAGGGCACCTCGGGCAACCTGAGCGTGCGCTCGGTCGATGGTTTTCTGATCACCCCCAGCGGCACGCCTTACGAGGAAATCCGTCCCGAGGACGTCGTCCAGGTCGGCATGGATGGCAGCCATGAGAGCCGCCAACGCCCCTCCAGCGAGTGGCGCTTCCATCGCGACATCTACGCCGCCCGCCCGGATGTGCATGCCATCGTCCACGCCCATCCGCCGTACAGTACGGGCCTGGCGATATGCCGCATGGCCATTCCTGCCATTCATTACATGATCGCGGTCAGCGGTGGCGACTCGATCCGCTGCTGCGACTACTACACTTACGGCACGCAAGATCTGTCCGATGCCGTCGTACGTGCGCTGGAAGGACGCCTGGCCTGTCTGATGGCCAATCACGGCATGATCGCGACCGGCGCCACGATGGAACAGGCGATGTGGCGCGCGATCGAAGTCGAAGCGCTCGCACGCCAATACACCTTGGCGCTGCAAGCCGGCAAACCGATGCTGCTGAACGACGAAGAAGTCGCGCAGGCCTTGGAAAAATTCGGCAACTACGGGCTGATGGCGGCACGATCCGCGTCGACCTGACACGCCCCACAGGAGTGATGCGCCATGTCCGACTCCAACAACGTACTGCTTTGCTATTGCAGCTTTCCTAACGCGGCCAGCGCGCAACGTCTCGCCGAGGCCTTGGTCGGCGAGTCGCTCGCAGCTTGCGTGAATCGCATCCCAGGCGTGCAGTCGACGTATCGCTGGAAAGGCAACGTCACCACCGACACCGAGGAATTGCTGCTGATCAAAACCACCACGGAACGGTTCGAAGCATTGAAGGAACGCGTGCTCGCGCTCCATCCCTACGAACTGCCGGAATTGATCGCGGTGCCGGTGGAACGGGGCCATACGGCTTATCTGGATTGGGTACGCTCCGCAGGCGAAGAGTAAGTCTCGGAACCATCCGCCGAATCGACGCAGGATGATTCAACTTCGCTGATCCCACCGGACGGCCACGCAAGCAATCCCCTCCCGCATTTCCCCGCAGAGGCGAGACTCCATGATCGACCTTTACTTTGCCGCCACCCCAAACGGACTTAAGGCCAAGCTGTTTCTGGAAGAAGCCGATATCGCCTATCGCGTGATACCGGTGAGCCTAAGCAAAGGCGAACAACTCAAGCCGGAGTTCCTCGCCATTTCACCGAACAACAAAATTCCGGCCATCGTCGATCACGAACCTCTCGGGGGCGGTGCGCCCATCAGCTTGTTCGAGTCGGGCGCGATCATGCTTTATCTGGCCGAGAAAACCGGCCGCTTGATTCCGACGGACACCGCCGGTCGAGCCGAGGTACTGCAGTGGCTGTTCTGGCAAATGGCAGGGCTCGGCCCGATGGCCGGACAGATCGGCCACTTCAACGTGCATGCGCCGGAAAAAGTGCCGTACGCGATCGATCGCTACACGCGCGAAACCAGCCGTCTATACGGCGTGCTCAATCAACGGCTGGCTGACCGTTCTTTTATCGCGGGCGAATTTTCGATTGCCGATATCGCCTGCTATCCATGGATCGTGCCGCATGAAGCACACGGCCAAAACCTGGATGCCTTCCCGCATCTGAAGCGCTGGTTCGAAACCATGGCGGCGCGTCCCGCGACGCTTCGTGCTTATGAGGGTGTCGAGAACGTCTATGCACCAAAGCATCAAAAACTATCGGAGGAAGAGCGACGGATTTTGTTCGGGCAAGGTGCGCGTTGAACAACGCTACTGACAGGTTCTGTCACTGCTCGGATTTAGGCTTAACCATCCGCCTCACGAGCGCATGACGATGAAAAAGTCCGACCTCGCCGCACTGCTGCTATTGGGAGCCTTGTGGGGTGCCTCATTCCTCTTTATGCGCATGGGTGCCAATCAGTTCGGCAGCATGGCGCTGGCCGGCATGCGGGCGATTGGCGCGGCCATCTGCTCGATTCCATTGTTGCTTTCGCGTGAGCGCTGGGCCGAATTGCGGACCAACTGGTGGCCTGTCACGTTGATCGGCTTGGCTAATTCGGCGCTCCCTTTCGTGTTGTTCTCGTATGCCGCACAGAGTTTGCCGGCAGGGCTATCGGCCATCTTCGATGCAATCGCGCCTTTGCTGGTGGCCGCTTCCGGCTGGCTGTGGTTAGGCGAACATCTCAACGCTTCGCGCGCCAGCGGACTGGTGATCGGCCTGACCGGCGTGGTGTGGCTGATCGGAGGCACCATGGGCTTCGGGCATGGCGGGGCATCGGTGGGCTGGGCGATGGCAGCCTGCGTCGGCGCCAACGTTTGCTACACCTTTGGCGCGCATTACAGCCAGCGTCGCATGCGCACCGTGACGCCGCTGACCGTAGCCATCGGCAGCCAAGTTGCGGCGGCGGCAATGCTGCTGCCCTTCACCGTCTGGTTTTGGCCGGCAAGGATGCCGAACGTGCAGGCCTGGGTTGCCATGTTCGGACTCGCCGCAGGTTGCACGTCGCTGGCCTATGTTCTGTTCTACCGATTGCTGGCGCATGTCGGCTCGGCCCGGGCGATGGCGGTGCTGTATCTGATTCCGGTGTTCGGCGTGGTGTGGGGCGCGATGTTCCTGGGCGAAACGATCACGCTGACGATGGCGGGCGGCTGCGCGGTGATCCTGCTCGGCGTGGCATTGACCACGGGCATGCTGCGCCTTCGTTCCGTCGCGCAAGCCGCCGCTGCGAGTGAAGATGCCTAGGTAACGATTCCGGCATCCCCAGCGAACTGGTTCATAATCGGGTTCTTCGCATCTGCGCGACCCAAAATGCTGGAGTTGGAATGCGTTCGCTTCGTTACGGCGGCATCGCCGCACACCTGCTGGTTCTGATCGTGCTGTTGCTGGGTTGTTCGGCGGTATTCGGCCAGGACACCGCAAACCTCCTCCCAGTGACGGAGGCCTACAAACTCAGTGCCGACGCCAGCACGCCCGGCGTGGTGAAGCTGCACTGGACCATCGCGCAGGATTACTACCTCTACCGCGGACGCATGAACTTCAAGGCTGGCGACGGCGTCACCCTGGGCACGCCGCAGCTGCCCGATGGCGAGAAGCATGTCGATCAGTATCTCGGACCGGTGGAGACCTATCACCACAGCATCGATGCCACGATCCCCTACACCTTGGCGCCCGGCACGACGCACCTCACGCTAAGCGTGCGCTACCAGGGTTGTCACGAAACCGATCCGAAGATCTGCTATCCGCCGCATACCGAACAACTCGACCTGCCGGTGCCCACCGCAACAGGCGCAACCAACAAACTCAGCAATCTGCTGAACTCCCCACCGCAATCGCTCGATAGCAGCAGCAATGCAGCATTACCTGCGGAGCAGGCTTTCCATTTTGACGCGATCGCACAGGATCCCCATCGCCTGCTGCTGCGCTGGACGATGCCCAAGGGTTATTACTTGTATCGCGATCAGACGACGCTGTCGTTGAAGAACGCGCCGCAACTTTCACTGTCGCCCGCGTGGCCAGCAGGGACAACGCACCAGGATGCGCATTTCGGTAACACCACGGTGTACTTCGGTGAAGTAACACTCCCCGTGACCGTGAACGGCGATGCATCCGCCCTGAAATCGCTCGCACTCGTTGCCAGTTTCCAAGGCTGCCAGGACGGTGGCCTGTGCTATCCGCTGATGACGCGTGAGGCGAGCATCGATTTGACCAGTGGCGCCACGGCAACGGGCACGCCTGCCAGCGGTCCCGCACCGGAAATGCCGCCCGCCGATGTGAAGGGCAGCTCGGACAACGTTAGCTTGTGGTACGCGTTGTTACTGGCGCTGGGCGGCGGCCTGGTGCTGAATCTGATGCCGTGCGTGTTGCCGGTGCTTTCGATCAAAGCAGTCAGCCTGTTGGAGAGCGGCGAAAATCCGGCGCGCCGCCGCAGCCATGCGCTGATGTATACCGCCGGCGTGCTGGTCAGCTTCATCGCGTTGGGGCTGGCCATCATCGCGCTGAAAGCGGCTTGGGGCGCGCAGCTGCAAAATCCGCTCGTGGTCGCTGGGTTGTCGCTGGTGATGCTGGCCGTGGCCTTGTCGATGTCGGGCGTCGTGCAGTTTGGCGCATCGCTTGGGAACACCGGCAGCTCGCTGGCGAATCGCTCCGGTCCCGCCGGCGATTTCTTTACCGGTGTTCTTGCGGTGGTTGTCGCCAGTCCGTGCACCGCGCCACTCATGGGCACCGCGCTGGCTTACGCCTTCGTTGCACCAGTGTTGAACGCCATGGCCGTCTTCGTGGCGCTGGGCATTGGCTTGTCGCTGCCCTTCCTTGCGGTGGGCTACGTGCCTGCGGTCGCACGCTTGCTGCCGCGCCCGGGACGCTGGATGGAAACACTGAAAGAAGTGTTGGCGTTCCCGATGTATCTGACCGCGGTATGGCTTGCCTGGGTGCTGGCGCATCAACGCGGTGCCGATGCCGTGGGCTTGTTGCTTGTCGCCGCTGTGCTGCTGTCGATGACGCTGTGGTGGTTCGAGCGTAGCCGTGGGCACGGACCGCTTAGCCGCGCATGCGTGGCGTTACTGGCGCTGGCCACCCTGGCGCCGCTGTATTACCTCTACACCTTGCCTGCAACGGTGCAGGCCACGGAGCTTGCCGGCGGCACCGTCGCGTACTCTCCGGAAAAACTTGCGTCGCTGCGCAAGGCCGGCACGCCGGTGTTCGTGGATATGACCGCCGACTGGTGCGTGACCTGCAAAGCGAACGAACACGCCGTGCTCGATGGCGATGACTTCCAGGCGCTGCTCAAGCGCACCGGCGCCATTTATATGAAAGGCGACTGGACCGATGTGAACCCCACCATCTCGGCCTTCCTGCAGCAGTACCACTCGCCGGGCGTTCCTCTCTATGTAGTGTTTCCCAAGAGTGGCGGCCCGGGGCAGCAACTGCCGACGGTCCTGACGCCGTCGCTTGTGGCGCAGGCGTTGACTGAGGCGGCGAAGTGACAAGTGCGATATCCAAACTCCTTCCCAAGCTTGAAGGGGAAGGAACGAAGCGCGCGCCGACATGCTGAGCCGAACCAACCTGATCATCCTCGGCGTGGCCGTTGTGGCGGCTATCGCGGGCGGCTGGCTGCAACACGAAAGTCGGTTAGCGCACGTGCCCGCTGGCGTGCAGGTGGTGAACGTCGGCGATCTTCGCCCAGATCTGGCGCTGACTGGTGCCGACGGCAAAGAGCATCGTCTATCCGAATTCCATGGCCAGCGCGTGCTGCTCAACTTCTGGGCCAGCTGGTGCGTCCCGTGCCTGGCGGAAATGCCCGCATTGAACGCCGCGCAGCATAAGTTCGGCGATCAAGGGGCGATCGTGTTGGGTATTGCGATGGATGATCCCGCCCGGGTACATGCCTTCCTGGCCGCTCGCCCGGTCGATTACCCGATCCTGATCGGCCAACTGACCCCACCCAGCACCTCGCTGCGCTTTGGCGATACGGACGAGGTACTACCCTTCAGCGTGCTGCTGGATGCGAACGGCCGCGTACTGGCTACTCGACGCGGGCCGTTGGATCCTGACCAGCTAGCCAACTGGCTGTCGCCGGCAACGGCGCCGTGACGCGATTTCAGGGCAACATACGTCCACGCACGGTTTAACGCACACTTCTCCTTCAAACATCGCCGAACTGCGCCGAACTGGACAACATTCCCGGCAACGCGCACACTGCGCGGATTCCGGACACCCGGGGGCTGCCTGGAGCCAATATGGCGAAGCTGCTGGTCCTGCATGGACCCAACCTCAACCTGCTAGGCGCACGCGAACCGGACATCTATGGCCGGGAGACGCTGGCCGATATCAACACCCGGCTGGCACAGCGTGCGCAGGCTACGGGGCACGATCTGGCCTGGTATCAGTCCAATGCCGAACATGAACTCATCGGCCGCATCCACCAGGCCCGTGACGAGCAGATCGCATTCATCCTGATCAACCCCGGCGCTTTCACCCACACCAGCGTCGCCCTGCGCGATGCGCTGGCGGCCGTGGATATCCCCTTTATCGAAGTGCATATGAGCAATGTGCACGCCCGCGAGCCATTCCGGCACCACTCCTACCTGTCGGACCTGGCCGTAGGCGTGATCTGCGGTTTTGGCAGCGACAGCTACCGCCTGGCCCTGGAGGCTGCGGTCGCCAAACTTGAACCGAAGCCTGCCGGCTAGTTCCGAATTACCACTTTTTTCACGCCATTCCTTTCACTTTCGGGCCACCGGCTGTGGCCCCAGACCCTAAAAAGGCAAGCCTCATGGATCTGCGCAAGATCAAAAAACTGATCGACCTGCTCGAGGAATCCAACCTCGCCGAACTGGAAATCAAAGAAGGCGAAGAAGTCGTTCGCCTCTCGCGCGTCCCCAAGGGCAGCGTCACCGTTGCGCCCGCCCCCATGCACGCGCCCGCTCCGGTTGCCGCCGCGCCGGCACCGGCGCCTGCAGCGGCCGAACCCGCCGCCAACAACCTGCCAGCTGGGCACGTGGTGAAGGCACCGATGGTCGGCACCTTCTACGCCTCGTCCACCCCGGGCGCTCCGGCGTTTGTGAAGGTGGGCCAGCAGGTGAAGGCCGGCGAGACGCTGGGCATCATCGAGGCGATGAAGATGTTCAATCAGATCGAAGCCGATGTTGCCGGCACTGTGCAAGCCATCCTGGTCGATAACGGCCAGCCCGTTGAATTCGATCAGCCCATGTTCGTGATCGCCTGAGCGACCTGACGATTATGCAGAAGCTTGAAAAGGTCGTCATCGCCAACCGCGGCGAAATCGCGTTGCGTGTGCTGCGTGCGTGCCACAGTCTCGGTATCAAAACCGTGGCGGTGCATTCCACGGCGGACCGCAACCTCAAACATGTCGGGCTCGCGGACGAGGCGATCTGCATCGGCCCCGCACCCTCGGTCGACAGTTACCTCAACATTCCACGCATCATTGCGGCAGCGGAAATCACCGACGCCAACGCGATCCATCCTGGTTACGGATTTCTATCCGAGCGTGCGGATTTCGCCGAGCAAGTGGAGCAATCCGGCTTCATCTTTATCGGCCCCACCGCTGAAGTGATTCGCCTGATGGGCGACAAGGTCGAAGCGATCCGCGCGATGAAAGCCGCCGGCGTGCCGTGCGTGCCGGGCTCGGGCGGACCGCTGGGCGATAACGTGGAAGACAACATCCGCATCGCGCGCGAGATCGGCTATCCGGTGATCATCAAGGCTGCCGGTGGCGGTGGCGGCCGCGGCATGCGCGTGGTGCGTACCGAAGCACATCTGGGCAACGCTGTCACCATGACCAAGCAGGAAGCCAAGGCGGCCTTCGGCAACGATCAGGTGTACATGGAGAAATTCCTGGAGAATCCGCGTCACGTGGAAATCCAGGTGCTGGCCGACGGCCAAGGCAACGCCATCCATCTGGGCGAACGCGACTGCTCGATGCAACGCCGTCATCAGAAGGTTGTCGAAGAAGCGCCCGCGCCGGGCATCACACCCGAACTGCGCGCAAAGATCGGCAAAGTGTGCGTGGATGCGTGCTTGCGCATCGGCTATCGCGGCGCCGGCACGTTTGAATTTTTGTTCGAGAACGGCCAGTTCTACTTCATCGAGATGAACACGCGCATCCAGGTGGAGCATCCGGTAACGGAACTGATCACCGGCGTGGATCTGGTGCGCGAACAGTTGCTGATCGCATCCGGCGAAAAGCTGTCGCTGAAGCAGGAAGACATCGTCATTCGCGGCCACGCCATCGAGTGCCGCATCAATGCCGAAGATCCCGATACCTTCATGCCTTCGCCGGGCACGGTGAAACGTTTTGAGGCACCAGGTGGCCCGGGCGTGCGCGTCGATACGCATTTGTACGACGGCTACAAAATTCCGCCGAACTACGACTCGATGATCGGCAAGCTGATCGTGCACGGTCCCGATCGCGAAACAGCCATTGCACGCATGCGCTTGGCGCTGGCCGAAACAGTGATCGAGGGCGTGAAGTGCAATATTCCGTTGCAACAACGCATCATGGCTGACGTTGGCTTCCAGCAAGGTGGACAGAACATCCATTATCTGGAAAAGCGCATGGCGGAGTACAAGGAACATCCGCATAGCGGCCATTAAAGCCGTTGCTGTCATCCAACGCTCCTCTACGCCGATGTAGAGTGAACGCCATCGCAAGATGGGCCCTACACCCTACCCTCTCCCCACGCGGGAGAGGGACAATGGCGCGATACATTCCCACATCGCCTCCCGGACCCACGATGCCCTGGCTTGAACTCTCCCTGATCGCCCGCGCCGAACAGCAACCCCGTGTGGAAGAAGCGCTCGACGATCTCGGCGCGCTATCCATCACATTGCAGGATGCCGATGCGGAAACGCCGGACGAACAGGCGATTTTCGAACCGGGCGTAGGCGAACTTCCGCTGTGGCCGACGATCACCTTGAACGCACTGTTCGACGCTGATACCGATCGCCGCGGATTGACCGAAGCATTGGGCGAATTGCTGCCCTGGCTCGAACCCGACCAGCTCACTCTCCGCGACATCGCCGACGAAGACTGGGAACGCGCCTGGATGGATCAGTTCAAGCCGATGCCGTTCGGGCGCAGGCTATGGATTTATCCGTGGAACATCGAGCCGCCCGTCGACGACAGCGTGATCGTGCGGCTGGACCCCGGCCTGGCCTTCGGCAGCGGCACCCATCCCACTACGGCGTTGTGCCTTGAGTGGCTGGACAGCCTTGAGCTCGCCGGCAAGCGCGTGATCGACTTTGGCTGCGGCTCGGGCATTCTGGCCATCGCAGCACTCAAGCTTGGCGCAGCGGCGGCGGTCGGCGTGGATAACGATCCGCAAGCACTTACGGCATCGGCCGATAACGCCGAACGCAATGACGTCGGCGATCGGCTTGCGTTGTTTCTGCCGGAGGACTTCGCCGGCGAGCCGGCCGATGTCTTCGTCGCCAACATCCTTGCTGGCCCGCTCGGCGAACTGGCACCCACCTTTGCCGCCGCAGCCAAGGCAGGGGCGCCGTTCGCCATCTCCGGCATCCTGCAGGGCCAGCAGGATGAGCTGCTTACGCGTTATGCCGAATGGTTCGATGCACTGCGCGTGGATACACGTGAAGACTGGGTGCGCATCAGCGGGTATCGTCGCATCCACTAGCCCCCTCTTCCTCTTGGGGAAAGGGCCCGGATAAGGCGACAATCTTGCGTCGATGATGATTCGAAGTACGCTTCGATCTAAATCATCGCAAGCACCGCCCCTTATCTCCATCCTCTCCCACCGGAGAGGAAGCGAATGCAAAGAGCCATTCTCAAGCATGTATACGCAATGCCCTGAATGCCTTTCCGTGTTTTCAGTGGATGCGCGAACGCTCGCGCAAGCACATGGCTTTGTCATGTGCGGGCATTGCGGTGCCGGCTTCGATTGTATCGGCACACTGGCCGATCAATTGCCGCCGGAGCCATTCAACGAGTTGCCCTCGCACGAACCAGGCGTCGAACCGCCGCGCGTCGATCTGGTGGTTTATCGCCCGCAGCCCGTCACGGCGCAGGAAACCGCCGCCGATACGTCACCGACGCAGGACGATTTTGCGAACCTCATCATCACGCCACGTTTCGCACGGGATCAACGTATCGAGAGACCGCGTCGATGGCCGTGGATCCTTGCATGCACGCTTTTTCTGCTGGGATTGGCCGCACAAATTGGATGGGCCTTGCGCGACACCTTGATCGCAGATCCAACCACCGGCGCGGCGCTACGGCAAGCATGTGCCGCACTACATTGCCAATTGCCATCTGTGCGGGGCGTCGACAAATTGCGCTTACTGGCGCGCGACGTGCAAACGCATCCCACTGTTGCAGGCGCACTGATGATCAGCGCCACCATACGCAATGACGCCGCATTCACGCAGCCGTGGCCGGTCGTTACCATTCGCCTGTCTGACGCCAACGGCAAAGTGCTGGCGATGCGCCGCCTCGAACCCTATGAATACCTTGACGACACCGACCAGTTACGGCACGGATTGGCAGCTGGCGCAAGTACCGCATTGATCTTCGAGGTGGAAGACCCGGGCCGGCAAGCCGTGGCTTTTGATCTTGGCTTTGAATAAGACGCGCTTAGTGACTGTCCGGCATAGCGTTATACTTTTTCCTATGCGCGGGCTCTTAATTTTGTCGCCGGCCGCGAGTACACTCGATCCCTCGCGCAAAAGAAAGCGCGACTGCCGACCCGCCGCATATGCGGTAACTGCCATAAACATGGCGACGGCCAATGCAGCCGTTGCGTGAGTACGTGAGGGGAAATGTCCTTGAACGCCGTCAGACTGCCTGCCAACGAGGCCGTTCGTGAATCCCCGTCGCAGAGCGCACTGAGTGAGTGCGTCAGTCGCACCGTACGCCGCTATCTGGCGGACATCGGCGACACGTCGTGCGATGAAGGTTTGCACGCGCTGGTGATTCGTGAAGTCGAAGGTCCGTTGCTGCGTGAAGTGCTCGCGTTCCATGACGGCAACCAGAGTCGCGCCGCTGCCGTACTCGGCATCAATCGCGCCACGTTGCGCAAGAAACTCGCGGCCCACGGCCTGCTCTAAAAGCCTATGCCGCGCATCGCGACATAGCATCGTTTAGCCGTCCAAACGCATATCACGCGCATCGAGGCAGCCACTGCCCGGCCGCGCTATAATGCGTGGCTTTACCGCTTCGGAAACTGCCATGTCCGCACCCGCCATCACCCCCATCCGCCGCGCCTTGATCAGCGTTTCGGACAAGACCGGGCTGGTCGAATTGGGGCGCCGCCTGGCCGCGGCCAAGGTGGAGCTGCTTTCCACCGGCGGCAGCGCCAAAGCCTTGCGCGAAGCCGGTATCGCGGTGAAAGACGTCAGCGAGGTCACCGGCTTTCCCGAGATCATGGATGGCCGCGTGAAGACCCTGCACCCCAAGGTCCATGGCGGCCTGCTGGGGCGCCGCGGCACCGATGACGCAGTCATGGCCGAGCTGGGCATTGCGCCCATCGACCTGCTGGTGCTGAATCTCTATCCCTTCGAAGCGACTGTCGCCAAACCCGATTGCACGCTGGAACAGGCCATCGAGAACATCGATATCGGCGGCCCGGCCATGCTGCGTTCCGCGGCCAAGAACTGGAACGATGTCGGCGTGCTCACATCACCTGATCAATACGACGAAGCACTCGCCGAAATTGAACAACACGGCGGTCTTAGTCGCGCGACACGTTTCAAACTCTCCGTCGCGGCGTTCAATCGCGTCTCGAATTACGACGGTGCCATCAGCGATTACCTTTCCGGTCTGCAGCTCAACGAGACACAGGACGAAATTGCCGGACACGACGCCTTCCCTGGCCAGACCAATGGCCGTTTCGTGAAACTGATGGATCTGCGTTACGGCGAGAACCCGCACCAGCAAGCCGCGTTTTACCGCGACCTGTATCCGGAACCGGGCACGCTTGCCACGTTCCGCCAGTTGCAAGGCAAGGAACTGTCGTTCAACAACATCGCCGATTCCGACGCCGCGTGGGAATGCGTTCGCAGCTTCACCAAGCCAGCTTGCGTGATCGTCAAGCATGCGAATCCGTGCGGCGTAGCGGTGAGCCTGGACGGTATCGGCCGCGCGTACGATCTGGCTTATCAAACCGATCCCACGTCGGCCTTCGGCGGCATCATCGCGTTCAACCGCGAGGTGGACGCCGCCACGGCGCGTGCGATCGTCGAGCGCCAGTTCGTGGAAGTAGTGCTGGCGCCGGGTTACGCGGATGACGCGCTGAAAGCATTCGCCAAGAAAACCAACGTGCGCGTGCTGCAGATTCCGGCGCCGGCTGATGGCGATCTCTCGCGTGCGCATCCGGGCAACGACTCGCGCCGCGTCGGCTCAGGCCTGCTGATCCAGACCGCCGATCGCGGCATGGTCACCGCAGACGATCTCAAGATCGTCACTCGCCGCGCGCCGACCGAAGCGGAAATCAATGACCTGATCTTCGCTTGGAAAGTGGCGAAATACGTCAAGAGCAACGCCATCGTCTACGCACGCGATCGCCAGACCATCGGCATCGGCGCCGGCCAGATGAGCCGCGTTTACAGCGCACGCATCGCCGGCATCAAGGCCGCCGATGAGAAGCTTGAAGTACGCGGCTCGGTGATGGCCTCCGACGCGTTTTTCCCGTTCCGCGACGGCATCGACGCTGCTGCAGCTGCGGGCATTCGCGCCGTGATCCAGCCGGGTGGATCGATGCGCGACGCCGAAGTAATTGCCGCCGCCGACGAAAATGATATGGCGATGGTGTTTACCGGCATGCGCCACTTCCGGCATTGATGCCGGGCGCAGCGGCTCAGTCGACCGCTGCGACTTCCGTCATGGCTGCGGCCTTTTGCTTGTTGATAGCTGCGCGCTCCGCATAGCGGCGCGCCAGTACTGCGCACGTCATCAACTGCATTTGGTGGAACAACATCAGCGGCAACACGATCATACCCAGCGCATGCGCGGGAAATAGCACCTTGGCCATCGGCACGCCACTGGCCAAACTTTTCTTCGAGCCGCAAAACACGATGGTGATTTCGTCTTCGCGATCGAAACCGAGCGCGCGTGAACCATAGCGCGTTACCAGCAACGCGGCGGCAAGCAATACCGCGTTGACAATTAGCAGACCGCCCAGCACCGGCAACGGCAACTGCTTCCACAAGCCCTGCAAAACCGCCGCGCTGAAAGCGGTATACACCACCAGCAGAATCGAACCCTGGTCGACGAACCCGATCAATGGGCGATGACGCGACACCCAGCCACCAATCCAACGTTGCGCGATCTGCCCCGCCGCAAACGGCACAAACAACTGCAACACGATCTCGCCCACCGAGCTCCATGACATCGCCCCCTGACCGTGCGCCTGCAGAACCAACCCAGTAAGCAACGGCGTAACGGCAATGCCGATCAGGCTGGATGCCGAAGCCGAACACACCGCTGCCGATACGTTACCGCGCGCGATCGACGTGAAAGCAATCGATGACTGCACCGTCGACGGCAACGTGCACAGAAACAAAATGCCCACATAAAGCGACGGGGTGACCAGCGGCGACAACACCGGCTTCAGCAACAAGCCAAGCAGCGGGAACAGCACGAAGGTGCTGGCCAATACGGTGAGGTGCAAACGCCAATTCGTGAGCCCCGCCACCACCGCCTCGCGAGACAGCTTCGCCCCGTGCAGGAAAAACAACAGGGCGATGGCCACGTCGGTCAGCACCTCGAACACGCTCGCCGTGCCACCCCGGCAAGGCAACAAGCTGGCTGTGATCACCGTGGCGATCAGGCAAAGGGTGAAGTTGTCCGGCAGAAAACGACGCAGAGACATGGCGGCAGGCACCGGGATACGGCGGCAAATGGGGAAGTTGGCAAGTATTTCACCGTCCACCCATTGATAAATCAAATCGTTTTATCGTATCTATTGATCCACTATGAGTATGAATATCAGCCTCCGGCAATTGCGCGCCTTTCTGGCGGTGGCACGTCAGCGGCATTTCCGGCGCGCCGCCGATCATCTGCACCTGAGCCAACCCGCAGTAAGCCGTCATATCGCCGACCTGGAAGCCGAACTGGGCGTGCGCCTGTTCGACCGCAATACCCGCGAGGTGGTCCCCACCGAGGCCGGCCGCTACCTGGAAAGTGCGATCGAGCGCGTGCTGGATGAACTGGAAGGCGTACTGGGCCACGTGCACTCCGAAGGCGAGCGCCGGCGAGGCAAGGTACGCATTGCCTCGGTGCCAACCCTGTCCGCGAGCCTGATGCCCTCGTGCATCGCCGACTGCGCGCGCGAATATCCCGAACTGACCATCCAACTGCACGATCAGGCGCAAACCCTGGTGCTGGACAGCGTGCGCGGCGGCGAAGTGGATTTCGGCATCGCCATCGATCCGCCAGACGCTGGCGATTTTGATTGCGAGACGATCATGCGCGATCCGTTCCATCTCGTTTGTCCCGCCGATCATCCGTTCGCTCGGCTGAAAGCCGTGCCGTGGAAAAAACTGGAACAACAGCCACTGGTGTTGCTGGATTATTCCTCAGGCAGCCGACGCCTGATCGACCAAGCCCTGCGCAAGCACACTGTCGACGCCAACGTCGTCCAGCAAACCGGACACACGTACACCGCGTTTCGCATGGTCGAAGCAGGACTCGGCATCACCATCACGCCCGCACTCGCCTCACCGCCACCATCATTGGCGATGCGACCGTTGACGCCTACCGTGCACCGCAATGTGATGCTGATTCATCGCCATCACCGCTCACTCTCCCCGTTGGCCGCGTTGGTATGGAATCGTCTGCGCGAACTGGCTGCGAGTGGCGCGCTCACATCGTATTGAGCACATTGCACCTAGGCTGCATCGATATCACCGCGGAGAAATCGATATGCGCTACGAGCTTTATTACTGGAGCGGCATCCAGGGTCGCGGCGAGTTTGTGCGCCTGGCACTGGAAGACGCAGGTGCCGATTACATCGATGTCGTACGCAAGTGTGGTGATAAAGCGATGATGCCGTTTCTGCGTGGCGCGCAAGATGGCGCGCTACCGTTTGCGCCGCCGTTCCTCAAGGCTGGGCGCTTGGTAATTGCGCAGACGGCGACGATCCTTGCCTATCTTGGTCCACGGCTTGGCTTGGTACCGGGAGGCCAGGCTGCGGAGCTTTACGCGCAGCAATTGCAACAGACGATTGCCGATTTCGTTGTGGAAGTGCACGACACGCATCATCCCATCGCATCGAGCCAGTACTACGAACAACAACGCTCTGCCGCGCGCAAGCGAGCACAAGCATTCCGCGATGAACGGCTGCCCAAATTTCTGGGCTACTTTGAAAAGGTTATCGAACGCGGCAATGGGAAGCAGGCATTGAGTCGCCACTCGTATGTTGATCTATCGCTGTTTCAGCTCGTGAGTGGATTGGATTACGCTTTTCCGAATGCCATGCGCGATATGGAAAATCGCATACCACGTTTGCGAGCACTGGCCGAACGTGTTTCGCAACGGGCGAATATCGCGGCGTATCTGCGATCGTCGCGGCGATTGGCGTTCAATGAGGAAGGAATTTTTCGACACTATCCTGCGTTGGATTCGAAGGGTTGAGCTGGGGCGGATCGTGGATCCGTTTGCGCATTACGTCGCTGCTCTTGTGTGATCGTTGTTTTGTGTTGTCCGTTTTTTGCTGATGCATTGGCGCGAGGTTGCTCGCCTGCGCGGCGGGCGTTTCGACCTCCTGCCGGAGGCCGAGTCACTTTCTCTTGCGTGCCCAAGAGAAAGTAACCAAAGAGAAGGGCACCCCAGTGCGGCGCCCTTCGGGTCCGTGAGGACTGGCCGGGCTTTTCGACAGGGCTCCTGCCCTGGCGAAAAGGCATTGGCATCCATGCCAATGCCCCCTGCGGGGCCTGATCGTCCAGTCCTCACCGCCTCACAGGGGACCCAGCGCGCGAAGCGCGCACTCTTAAAAGAGCAAAGAGCAAAAAGAAGAGAGCTAAAGAGCTAAAGAGCTAAAGAGCTCAAAAGCAAAGAGCAGATCAAAAGCACCGTGCGCTGCACGCCTTACCGGCGCGCAGCGCCGGCACCGAGTGCGCGCAGGGATGCGCGCCGCTCTACCCGGGGCCCCTTTGGGCGCGGCGAGTGGGTGGAGGAAAGCTCGAAGAGTGGCTGGCATGGATGCCAGCCAGTTTTTCGTCAGCACAGGATGTGCTGTCGAAAAACCCCGTAACCCACTCGTGCACCTGGAGGGCAGGATGCCCGTAAGGCGCGCCCTCTGGGGTGCCCTTTCTTTGGGTTACTTTTCTTTGGGCACGCAAAGAAAAGTGACTCGGTCCCGGAGGGACCGAAAGCCCTTAATAAGCCAGCAACTTAGCGATAGCACAACACTAAAGGCCAAAAGCACTGGATCCCCGCCTTCGCCGGGATAACGACAGGAAGGCCTACACAGATACGCGACGCGCTTAAAACAGCGCGATCACCAACGACCCAGCCACAATCAACAAACCACCCACCAACACCGGCCAAGTCGCCCGCTCACCCAGCACAATCAACCCCAGCACGATAGCAATCGCCACACTGAGCTTATCAACCGGCGCCACCTTACTAATCGGCCCCAACTGCAACGCCCGGTAGTAGCACAACCACGAAAGCCCCGTAGCAACACCAGACAACACCAAAAACAACCAGCTATGCCATGGCAAGCCCGAAGGTTTCGCCCATTCCGCTCGCAAACTGAGAATGCCTGCCGTCACCGCAAGAATCACCAGCGTGCGGATAAACGTGGCGAGATTCGAATTGATCCCAGCCACGCCCAACTTGCCGAAAAATGCCGTCAGCGCAGCGAAGAACGCCGACCCCAGAGCGAACAACAGCCAGCTCTCGCGCAGATTCATGCACGCTCCGGAATGACGAAAGATAGGGACTCAGGAGCCGCTGTCATCCGACGATGAAGCAGAAGCAGGCTTGCTGTTGCCCCACTGCATGATCTTGTACATTACCGGCTTCACTGGTGGCTGCCCGTTCGGATCGAGCATATGGCCATCCGGATCGACCGTGTATATCTGTTGCGGTCCAACCTTCGGCGTCACCACCACCATGTACACGCGGCCGTTCTGGCGATACTCCTGGATGGTGTTATCGCCCTCCTGATGCACGGCAACTTCCGGCGGCGGCTGGCCGCCGGCGTCGTGTTCGGATTGCGTGCCGCCCGGCAACTTCGGCGTCGGGATCGGCCTGCTCGGCATATGGTCGGGCTCAAGCTCTGCTGGCGTGGATGCCGGCGCCGTGGCCGAAGTACTTGAGGAGATCGGTTCCTTCGACGGATTGACGCCCGGATCGTTCATACCCGGCGGTGGCGGGGCAGGCGCAAAATGCGGGGTCGTGGACGACGAGGAAGTCTGAGCGAATGCCGGCGACGCGGCCAGGAAAGTGAGGGCGAGCAGGCAGGCAGCGTGTTTCATGACATTCACCTCGTAGGGGGCATGGATCATACCAGCCACGACCTCGCCGCCCCGTGAACCGGCGCCTGCCGCCAGCATGCGAGAATGGGGTATGCCAAACCTTACGCTTATCGACGGCTCCTCCTATCTCTACCGCGCCTTCCATGCGCTGCCGCCATTGAGCAACGCCAAGGGTGAACCCACCGGCGCCCTATTCGGCGTGGTCAACATGCTACGCACGACGCTCAAGGCCAAACCCGAATACGTGGCGTTCGTCAGCGACGCCTCGGGCCCCACCTTCCGCAACGTGCTTTACGACAAGTACAAGGCGAACCGTCCGCCGATGCCGGACGAGTTGCGCGCGCAAGTCGAGCCGATGCTGGCGATTGTCGCTGCGCTGGGTTTTCCGATCCTGCGCGTCAGCGGCGTGGAAGCGGACGATGTGATCGGTACCCTGGCGAACCAGGCGCACGAGCATGGCATCGATGTATTGATCTCCACCGGCGACAAGGATCTCGCGCAGTTGGTGCGCCCCGGCATCACCCTGATCAACACGATGACCAACACCACCATGGACACGGCCGGCGTGGTGGAAAAATTCGGCGTGAAGCCCGAACAGATCATCGACTTTCTCAGCCTTACCGGCGACACCGTCGACAACGTGCCCGGCGTTACCAAATGCGGACCCAAGACGGCAGCGAAGTGGCTGGCCGAATACGGTTCGCTCGATGGGGTGATCGCACATGCCGACCAGATCGGCGGCAAGATCGGCGAGTACTTGCGCGAAGCATTGCCGTCGCTGCCGCTTTCGCGCGAACTCGTCACGATCAAGACCGACGTGCCGCTGGATAACACGGTCAAGCAACTCACTTTGCGCGACCGCGACATCGATGCGTTGCGCGATTTGTTCACCCGCTACGAATTCAAGGCCGCACTGAAGGAACTGGACGCCGCCACCGAATCTGCCGCGCCAGCGCCAGTCGCCACGCCAGCGGTCGATAAGGCACCTATCGCACCTACACGTGGCGAGACCACGCCATCCGTGGATCTTGGCGCGCCAGGCCACTACGAGTTGGTCACCACGCAAGAACAATTCGACAGCTGGATGTTGCGCCTTAACGACGCACCGCTGATTGCCTTCGACACCGAAACAACCAGCCTCGATTCGATGCGCGCGGATATCGTCGGCCTCAGTCTTTCCGTACAACCTGGCCACGCCTGTTACATCCCGTTGGCGCACGACTATCCTGGCGCGCCGGCGCAGTTGCCGCGCGACAAAGTGCTCGCCGCACTCAAGCCGATATTCGAAGACACGCGGCGCCCCAAGGTCGGCCAGCACGCCAAGTACGACATGAACATCCTGTCGCACTACGGCATCGCCGTGCAGGGCCTCAAGCACGACACCATGCTGGAATCGTATGTGTGGAACGCCACGGCCACGCGTCACGACATGGATTCGCTGGCAAAGAAATATCTCGGCTACGACACCGTCAAGTACGAGGAAGTCGCGGGCAAAGGCGCGAAGCAGATTTCGTTCTCGCAAGTAGACCTGGACACCGCCTGCCGCTACGCCGCGGAAGACGCCGACGTCACCCTGCGCCTGCACCACGCGCTATGGCCGCTACTTGAGAGCGAGCCGAAACTATTGAAGGTCTACGAAGACATCGAGATTCCGCTGGTGCCCGTGCTCGCCGGCATGGAACAGCACGGTGTGCTGATCGACGTCAATGAGTTGCGCATGCAGAGCCAACAACTCGGCAAGCGCATGCATGAATTGCAAAAAGAGGCATGGCAATCGGCCGGACGCGAATTCAATCTCGACTCGCCCAAACAATTGCAGGCAATCCTGTTTGATGAACTCGGCCTGCCGGCGAAACTGAAAACGCCAACCGGACAACCTTCCACCAACGAAGAAGCGTTGGAAGCCATTGCCGACGACCACGCGCTGCCACGACTGGTTCTCGAATATCGTGGCTTGGCGAAGCTACGCTCGACGTACACCGAAAAACTCGCCGAGATCGTCAACCCGCGCACAGGCCGCGTGCACACCAGTTACCACCAGGGCGCGGTGGCGACGGGACGCATCTCGTCCAACGATCCGAACCTGCAAAACATTCCCGTGCGCACCGAAGAAGGCCGGCGCATCCGTCAGGCCTTTATTGCGCCGGAAGGTTGGCTGGTGATGGCGGCGGACTATTCGCAGATCGAGCTGCGCATCATGGCGCACCTCTCCGGCGACGAAGGTCTGCTGCGCGCCTTCCATGAAGGCGGCGATATCCATCGCGCGACGGCCGCCGAAGTATTCGGCATCGAACCCGATGCCGTCACCAACAACCAACGTCGTGCGGCGAAGGCCATCAATTTCGGCCTGATGTACGGCATGAGCGCCTTCGGTCTTGCACGCCAGCTTGACGTGGATCGTGGCGAGGCCAGCGACTACATGGCTCGGTATTTCTCACGCTATCCAGGCGTGCATGCGTTCATGGAAGCCACACGTGAACGCGCGCATCGCGACGGCTACGTCGAGACGTTGTTCGGACGCCGTCTCTATCTGGAAAACCTGACCGCACGCAATCAAGCCCTGCGTGCAGGCGCCGAACGCGCCGCCGTCAACGCACCAATGCAAGGCACCGCCGCCGACATCATCAAGCGTGCGATGATCGCCGTCGCCGCCTGGTTAAAAGATCGCGACGATGCGCACATGCTGATGCAGGTGCATGACGAACTGGTATTCGAAGTCCGTGCCGACGCCGTCGATACCGTGCGCGACGCGGTCATTGCGCGGATGTCCGGTGCGGCTCAATTGCGCGTGCCGTTGATCGTCGATGTCGGTGTAGGCAAGAACTGGGACGAAGCGCACTAACTTACGACCATCCAGATCGCCTGATTTGCCCGCTCCCTCGACATAGGCATAATCGGCTTCCACCCCGGGGGGAGTGCACGGATGTCCAGCTGCTTGCGCGGTTTTTTCGTCGTATGCGTTTCTTGCGTCGTGAGTTTCCAGGCCTTTGCCGGCGGTGCTGCCGCCCTACCGGCCAGCGATTTCGCCCGACCTGCCCAAATCACGCTGCCGAGCCTGTCGCCTGACGGCCAGTACATAGCCGCGTCGGTGCGCGATAAAGTCGATGCCGATGACGGGAGCAAGTACACGGTCGGCGTGTTTCACGTTCCGGACATGAAACCCGTCGGGCGAATGATGCTGCAACCCAGCACCATACCGATGCAAATTATCTGGACCAGCAACACACGCCTGATCATTCTGACGGCCAAGGAAGTAGGCTGGCTCGAAGGTCCTGCAAAGATTGCCGATCTCATTTCGGTCAATGCCGACGGCAGTAACCAGCACAGCATGTTCGGTTGGGGCACGCGCAATGGCCGTGGCCTTCCGTTTGGACGCGGTGGTTTCAGTGGTCTTCCGCCCACACCAAACGGCCATTTCTACTGGACCTCATACACCAACAACGACACTATTTCGGCCAAGGGCACTGCCTCGGTAATACGGATTCATGGACCGAGCGACATGGTCTCCGATGTCTACGATGTCGATTCGGAAACGGGTGATGCCAAGCTAATCGGAACGTTCAGCAAGCCCGGCATGCAGTTTGTGATCCACGACGACATCGCCCGAATTGCCTACGGCGTGGACGATCACGACCATCGGATGGTTTTCATTCGGGACAACGCGGACCAGCCATGGCGTCAGATCGATGGGACCTCGGCCGTGCCACTCAGAATCAGCGAGGACGGCACGCATGCGTATTGGCTCTATGGCCCGAACGACGCTCCCGATGCGCTGGCCTACGCCAACTTGGATCTCTCGAACCTAAAAATATTGGCTTCCGATAATTTCGGCGGTATCGGCGCCCAAGATGTTAGTTGGACGCCGTATCCACAAAAGCCGTTCGCCGCCACCGTGGAAACCGGTCGACCCAAGACCATCTATGTCGATGACGACAACTGGGCCACTATCCACAAGGCACTTAGCGAGCAGTATCCCGATTACGCCATCAAATTTGCGGGCATGAGTGGGGATGGCACCCGCGTTCTGGTCTATGCCTACAGCGATAAAGATCCAGGCTTCTACGCTCTATTTACGCTTACGCCGGTCAGCCTTACGCCGCTATTTCGCGTACTTCCGTGGATAGATCCGCACCAAATGGCGTCGCGGCAGCCGATCCGTTTCAAGACGCGCGACGGATTGGATCTGGACGGCTATTTGACGATGCCGGCAAATGGAAAGAACTTGCCGTTAGTGGTATTGCCTCACGGAGGGCCGATCGACATCCGCGATAAATGGGGTTACGACACATGGCCGCAGTTTCTTGCCAACCTTGGTTATGCGGTGCTGCAGGTGAACTACCGCGGATCGGCAGGCCGGGGCAAAGGTTTCAGATTGGCAGGCTATCGTCAGTTCGGCACAGGTATACAGCAGGATTTGATCGACGCGGTGCACTGGGCCGTCGATCAGGGATATGCCGACAAGAATCGTGTATGCGTATTTGGAGCCAGTTTCGGAGGCTATTCGGCGCTAATGCTGCCTATCCGCTCGCCCGGCACCTTCAAATGCGCCATTGATTTCGCCGGTGTGAGTGACTTCGCCATTATCCGCGACGATCCGGAACAGCAACATTCCGACTATGCCCACAATGTGTTCAACGAGCAGATCGGCCTGGATGATCAAACCATCAAAGCCATTTCACCGCTCTATCACCTTGACGATTTCAACGTTCCTGTTTTGATCGTCCACGGCGAGAAAGACCCGCGCGTTCCGGTCAAGAATGCAGAAGTGTTGCGCGATGCCCTGGAAAAATCCGGCAAACCTTATGAGTGGCTGGTCAAACCCAAGGAACTACATGGCTTTTACAGCGAGGCGGACAACACCGACTTTCTGCAACACACACAGGCGTTCCTCGCCAAGTATCTCGGCAATTGATCTTGGTCCATACATGATGATCCGCTAGCAACAGCGGATCATGGATCATCAGCAGCCACAAATGTTCTGCAATGATCGAGATATTGCTTTTCGTGGTACGCCAGCAATCCCGTAACACTGCGCCATAGCCATGATGGCGCCTCGAGCGTACGCGTGTGATTGCGCGACAGCTCGTCTCGCCACGCTTTGCGTGCTGCCTTGTCGAGCTGGCGCGAATGTGCACGCCCTACCACGTGGGCTAAGAACATCGCTACGCGCGTCGCTTGCTTGCGCCCCATGCGCTCGATATCGATTTTCAGATCTTGCGGTAGCAGTTCACGCACAAACACTTCACTGCCTAGCAGTGATGCCGCGCGCATGCGGTGGCCCAACGCAGGCGAAAGATGGGTTGCTGCTTGCACCACGCGCTTGGCGTTGTCGCGCGGCATTCGTGCACCGGCGGCACGCGGCGCCACGGAAGCAACTGCTTCCTTGATATCGATCAGGCAGAGATCTTCGCCATCGGTCACGTCGCCATTGATATCCAACAGCACCGCATAGCGCCGGTTGCCCAGTGAGCTGCAGCCTTTGCGCCAATACGCTGCATCGAGCAACTCGACCTGTCCCTCGCTGTCGCGAT
Source organism: Vulcanimicrobiota bacterium (assembly GCA_903970555.1). Taxonomy (GTDB): domain Bacteria; phylum Pseudomonadota; class Gammaproteobacteria; order Xanthomonadales; family Rhodanobacteraceae; genus Dyella_B. Next base: position 1,594 of record CAJCJD010000102.1, on the reverse strand, counting down.
GATGCAGTTGTGTAGCGAGCTCCACCATCTCCGGCGTTGCGAACAATCGCTTGATGGCATCACGCTCGCGTTGTGTCAGCGACCAAAAATTGCTGCCAATGGGGAAGTTGGGTTCGACACCGTCGATGCGTTCGCGCGCGAGCGATTTCCAATTGCGACGCAACGCGCGCTTCATCACTGTGTGCACAGCATCAGGGATAGCAGGCTCTTCTTCATCCGAATCAGGAAATGCCGCTTCGTAGCCGACAAGCAACGCCTCCAATACGCGCACGGTGGTCAAACCAGGCAGATTCGATCCGCGCGCCGCCATCGCCAGCGAGAGTCCGAGCCGGATCAGATCGTGCGCGGGATTGCCGATCACGCTTTGATCGAAGTCGCGAATTTGTATGTGGACGCCGCCACGTTCGTCCGCGACAGGACCCAGGTTTCCCATGTGGCAGTCGCCGCAGATCCAGATTGCAGGCCCTTGCGGAATGGCGTCGTCGCCCTGCTCCTGCAACCATTCGTAGAACCTCTCGGTGTTGCCGCGTACGTACGCGTGCGCAGAGCGGGCCATCTTTCGATGGCGAAGATCACGCAGCGCCTTGGCGCGATGTGCGGGTGCCACCGCCTTCCTACGAGCTTTCGTCACATGCTGCCCCTGCGTCGGATGAATCGTCATCCTCGGGCTCGAACTGTGAAAATGTTGTTTGGCGCAGGAAAAAACCGGGAGATCGCGCTTTTCGGATGAATCGTGCCTGACCGTTACCTTTCTTTTCAAAGGTCGCGTGCAACTTTTCGGCCTGCGCGCGTTCCAAGTTATCGGATGCACGCAACGGCATCCCCCGGCGCCCACCTCCCTGGGTCGCCAACCGGAATCGGACCTCTCCCCTGGGTCTCCGATTCCACCGGCCCCGAGGACTCCCCCTAAGTCCCCGGGGCTTTTTATTGCCTGTTCGCCGGAATCAGGACAGATGCCCGGCGGAACCGTTAGGATGGCGTTATCAGATGGGTCGGCGACTGCCCTGCCAGCCCTCTAGCCGAGAGTTACGCTGCCGTGCAGATCAAAGGCAAGGCCACCTCCTTCGACATCGCTCATTTGACCGGGGTTTCCCAATCCACGGTCTCGCGCGCGTTGCGTGACAGCCCCTTGGTCAGCGAAGAAACGCGCCAGCGCATCAAGGCGGCGGCGGATCAGCTCAATTACAAGGTCGATAAGAACGCCTCGAACTTGCGCTCGCAGCATTCGGGCACTCTCGCGTTGTTGCTGTTCGAAGATCCCACCGCGGACGACTCGCACATCAACCCGTTCTTTTTGTCGATGCTCGGCTCGATCACCCGCGCTTGCGCGCTGCGTGGCTACGACCTGCTGATCTCGTTCCAGCAGTTCTCGCGCGACTGGCACGCCGACTACGCCGACAGCAAGAAGGCCGACGGCATCATCCTGCTCGGCTATGGCGACTATCTGGCCTATTGCGAACGGCTGGAACAGCTGGTCGCCCAGGGCACGCATTTCCTGCGCTGGGGCGCGGTGCTGCCGGACCAGCCGGACATCTCGATCGGCTGTGACAATTTCCGTGGCGGTCAGTCGATTGCCGCGCACTTCATCGAACAG
>CAJCJD010000101.1 GCA_903970555.1 Vulcanimicrobiota bacterium | reverse complement strand
TGCAGCAGGCGCTATGGAACGACTTGGTCGATCTCAAATTCGGCCGCATGGACATCGGTGTCGACTTCTTTCCGTTCGCCTGTAGCTTCCAGAGCCTGAACTTTTGTGGCGCCTTGCCGGGCTGGATTTCGAAAGGCGTCGACGCGTGGCCGCTGGCCCAGACCGGTGGCGTCGTCGGCATCAATCCGTCGCCGGCGTGGTCGATCAAATTAGGTGGCTTCGAAGTCAATCCCAATAACGCGTCCACCTCGCAGGGTTTGAAACTGACGACCTCGGGTCCGAATACAGGCACGCTGATGCTGGCCGAGGTTGACTGGCGTACCAATCTGGCCATCGGCCAGAATGGCCAGCCGCTCGCCGGCACTTGGCGTATCGGTGGCTGGCGCAACACCGCCCAGTACCAGGACGTGTACCTCAGCGTCCCCAATGTGCAGGAACTGCTGGGCACCGACACGCCTTTGTTGCAGAGCAGTGTTTCCGGCAGCTATTTCATGGGCCAGCAGCAGATCACCCAGAATGCCGCCGGTGGCGGTCTCAGCCTGTTCGCCAATGTGGTGCAGGCCGATCCGCATACCGATCTGGTCGATCAGATGATGTCCATCGGGCTGCTCTACAACGCACCCTTTGCGTCCCGGCCGGACGATCATCTCGGCTTCGCCTTCGGGCGCAATCGCGTCAGCAGCCAAGTTGCCAATGCCGAGCGTCTGGTTAATGACAGCGGGCTGGGCCCGGTGGCGGTGCAGGATGGCTTCGAATACATCACCGAACTCGACTACCAGTTCCAGGTCTGGCGCGGCCTGTCCCTCATGCCCAACGTGCAGTACGTCGTGCATCCGGGCGGCACCAGCGCCAACCACAATGCTACTGTGCTGGGCTTGCGCCTGAAGGCCACCTTCTAGGTTGGGCGGCCGTATCAGGTCATAGGCCCTGGGCGTGTATCATTACTAGGATGTGCAACGAACCGCTCCTTGACGGTTCTTGCCGGGGCTGGATCAGCGTCGAGTGTCAGATCTACCTCACGTCATCCCGGCGGACGCCGGGATCCAGTGACTTTCGCGGTCACCCAGACGTCAGGCGCAGGCCTTCACCCACGTGGTGAAGGGGCGGATTGAAATTCGGCGCCCATCCGGAAAACCTATGTCCAGATTCAGTTTTGAGGTATTTCATGGCACGCGGCATCAATAAAGTCATCCTGGTCGGTAACCTTGGCGCCGACCCCGAAGTCCGCTACACCAGCAGCGGCACCGCGATTGCCAGCCTCAGCATCGCCACGTCCGAGCAATGGACCGACAAGCAGAGCGGCCAGAAGCAGGAGCGCACCGAGTGGCATCGCGTGAAGCTGTTCGGCCGTCTGGCCGAGATCGCCGGCGAGTACCTCAAAAAGGGGCGTCAGGTGTACGTAGAGGGTTCGCTGCGCACCGATAAATACACCGGCAAGGACGGCGTGGAGCGTTACTCCACCGACATCGTCGCCAGCGACCTGCAGATGCTGGGCGGTGGCGGTGCCGAAGGCGGTGGCAGCACGGGTGGTGGTGGCGGTGGTTATCGCGAACGCCCGCAAGGCGGCGGCGCTCGTCAGGGAGGTGCTGACTACGGCAATGCTCCTCAGCGCCAGTCGGTTCCGCCGCCGGAGGGCAACAACAGTTTCGATGACGACGATATTCCGTTCTAAGCGCGACGCCATCACTACGACTAAAGGGTGGGGATTTCCGATCTCCGCCCTTTTTTATGGCGGACGCATTTATTTAATGCGGCGTGGCTGAATCCTGGCAGCTCATCGATGTGTGCGGTGCCGTCTGCACCCTTACCCTCAGCATTGCATTCTGCAATCGCAGGATGTGCGCAGTGGATGATCGGTTGTTACGTCTCCTGCACGTCACACCATGCGAAAACAGCTGAGTCGGAATCGGTGCCGTCGAGATGGCGCTGGGCTCCACATCAGATTCCGCCAGCGATCCTTCCGATTTATACATGCCGACAATGGTGTGGTTGTCCAGCCCCGGGGGATTCAGGCCGTTGGGGGCAGATGCGCACCTGCGCATTGCAGGCACTAACATCGCTCCTGTCGGTGGCTTACGGCGAAAGTTTTACAGCGCAGTGGCTAAATGCCTTTAGCGTCCGTCATCGCGCGTAGGGTTGTTGAGCGGCTATGCGACCTTTGTTATTGAGGCATGAGCTGCAGCATCGGTAACGCGCGTCTTGAAATCCTCCACGGTCATGACGTGGGCGGTCGAAAACCCTAGGATTGTAAGCGTCGCTTTATGAACGTCGGAGGCCGACATTGCACCCTGACCGACGTCGGGATAATCGAACGTTCCGGTCGCATCCGAAAGGAACACAACGCCGTAGTTGCGGAACATCGCGTCGCGAGCGGTCGCGTGGCAGCAGTTCTCGGTGGTGGTTCCCGACACGACCACGGTCGTGATGCCCCATTCGCGCAGGATTATGTCGAGATCGGTGCCAAAGAACGCGCTATAGCGATGTTTCTTGATAACGTGTTCGCCAGCCGCCGGTGCAAGATCCTTGTAGATTTCAACGCCTGATGTTCCGTCAACCAGACATGTTCGGTCTGCGATCGCAGCGTAAAGATCGTCGTATAGGCCCATGTCGCAGCCATCGCGACGGTGCACGTGCGCTGTATAGATAACGCGGATGCCTTTTCCGCGACAAAATTCCAGCGTCGCGGCAAGTTTCGGCACCATCGCGGCAGCTTGCGGAGAGCGCAGCTTCGCGTCTTCGGCAATGAAATCGTTCTGCATGTCGACAACGATCATAACGGTCTTGCTTGGATAGACCTTGTTCACCTGATATGGCATGCGGAGTCCCTTCCTCTTAACGCAACGGCAATGTGTTTCCGGTGTCTATAAACAATGGAGCATAGAGACGTGTAGTACACAATCGGAAAACGAATCGAAAATCTGTACTACAACATCGGAAAAGGAATGCGGAAAACCGGAAAGCAAGAGGCCACATCGCCACCGCGGTCAGAGCGAAACGCTACCGTTACTCCGTGAGTCGAGCACCCGCAGCCATTGTGTGCGTTGGATGCAAAGCAAGGCGGTGTTGATGGTTGTGGAGGTCAATCCAGCCACGGTGGATTTTCGGCGTAGAGTTCCTCGATCAGGCGTTTCACCAGCGCGATGTGCTCGGACTGATCATGGATGCGGTGGCTAAGGATGATCGGCGAGGTGGCGTAAGGATCGTCGAGCGGGCGGTAGCGCACATCGGAACGCATGAAGCGTGCGGAGGAAGGTACGCAACAGATTCCGGCATCTGAAGCTACCAATCCCAGCGCTGTTTGCAGTTCGCGTACTTCGTGAATTTCCGGAGGATGCACGCCATGATCGTTGAGCAAGGAAAGTACCTGGTCGGCGAAACTCGGGCGCGGATCCTTCGGATAAATAATCAGGCACTGATCGGCCAGCGCTGAAATGGGGAGCGGAGTGTCATCGAGAGCCAGCGGATTGTCCGGCGGTATGGCAGCCACTAACCGCTCTTCACGAAGCACGAGCCGCTCGACGTTTGGATCATTCGTTCGCAGTCGCCCGAAGCCGATATCGATACGCCCGTCCTTCAATGCTTCGGTTTGTTGAATGGAAAACATTTCCAGCAGTTGCACATCCAGGTCCGGACGATGTTGGCGGATGCGTCGTACCAATTTGGGTAGTCCGCCATACAGCGCGGACGCGACGAAACCGATGGACAGCACGTTGCGCTCGCCTTTGCCGACGCGCAGAGTCATTTTCTTCATCTGATCGACGCGGCCAAGAATTTGTAGCGCCTGCTCATAAAACATGCGTCCCGCTTCCGTCAGACGCAGCGGACGGCTTGTGCGCAGAAGCAGGGGAACACCGAGCTCCTCTTCCAACTGCTGAATCTGCCGGCTCAGTGGAGGCTGGGCAATGTGCAGCAATTCGGCAGCGCGCGTCACGTTGCGCTCGCGCGCCACAGTGACGAAATAACGCAGTTGGCGTAGATCCATAAGGGGTGACCTATCATGCAAATTTTACTATGGTGCGCCGCAATAATCGTTAAATCGCGTGTATTTAAGGCCAAGTATACTTTTTAAGTATTCTTTCAGACAGCAATAGTGTTGGACTTGCGCGTTGGCCGGCTCGAACAATCGAGCCATGAAACACGCTTTTTTTCCCTTCGATTGTTCTGCGCCACGCATCGAGCGCATAGAAACTTTTCTGCTCGATATCCCGACGATTCGCCCGCACCGCTTGTCGGTGGCGACGATGCGCGGGCAAACCTTGATGATCGTGCGCGTCTACAGTTCCGACGGCATCGTCGGAATCGGTGAAGGCACCACGATTGCCGGGCTGTCTTACGGCGCCGAGAGCCCCGAGGGCATGAAGCTCGCGATCGATCGTTATATCGCGCCCGAATTGATGGGCGCGGATAGCCGTTGTGTGCAGGGCTTGATGGGGCGAATCGACAAACTGGTCAAAGGCAATCATTTTGCCAAGTGCGCTGTCGAAACCGCGTTGCTCGACGCGCTCGGCAAACGTACCGGGCTGCCTTTGTCCGAACTGCTCGGGGGCCGTCGTCGCGACACATTGCCGGTAGCGTGGACGCTCGCCTCGGGCGATACCTCGCGCGATATCGCCGAAGCCGAGCGCATGCTCGATCTGCGGCGGCACAACGTCTTCAAGCTCAAGATCGGCGGACGCCCGTTGCGTACGGATATCGCACATGTCGCCGCCATCAAGCGCGCTGTAGGCGATCGAGCCAGCGTACGCGTGGACGTCAATATGGCCTGGAGCGAAACCGAGGCTGTCCGTGGGTTGCCTGCACTGGCTGACGTGGGTTGCGATCTGGCGGAGCAGCCTGTCGCGTCGCCGCAGGCGCTCGCGCGTCTCGTGCGGCGTTTTCCGATTGCGTTGATGGCTGACGAATCGCTGCAAGGTCCGCACTCGGCGTTTGAGTTGGCACGTCATGCAGCGGCCGATGTGTTTGCGATCAAGACGGAGCAATCGGGAGGCCTGTTTGCTGCCGGACGCGTCGCGGCCATTGCGGATGCGGCGGGTATCGAGTTGTACGGCGGCACCATGCTGGAAGGCGCGATCGGCACCATCGCATCGGCGCATCTTTTCACCACGTTTCCGACGTTGCAGTGGGGCACCGAGCTATTCGGTCCGTTGTTGTTGACGGAAGAAATCCTCACCGAGCCGTTGCGCTACGAAGGGTTCGAATTGCATGTACCCAAGGGACCAGGTTTAGGCATTGCGCTAGATGAAGAGCGTATCAGTGCCTTTCGTCGCGACCGCGAACGTCTATCCATCGGCGTGACCGCCGCGCCGCAAGGAGATTGACCCGATGCTCTTTCACGTACGCATGGATGTGAAGTTGCCGCCGGATATGCCGGCCGATGTCGCCGAGCCGTTGAAGGCCAAAGAAAAGGCGCGCTTTCAGGAGCTTCAGCGAAGCGGCACCTGGCGGCATATCTGGAGGATCGCGGGTCAGTACGCGAACGTCAGCATCTTCGACGTCGACAGTCCCACCCAGCTACACGAATACCTGATGTCCCTTCCGCTGTTTCCCTACATGCAAATCGAGGTAATGCCTCTATGCCGGCATCCATCCTCGCTGCATAACGACGATCGTTGAACAACGCGTCGTTTTATCCGAACCGGGAGCGCAGTGACGCCTCCCACTTAGCACCTGCACAAGAGGCCGCTCGCATGGACACACACATCGCCAAATCTGCTCGCATAACGGAGTTTCTCAAGGTCGCCAGCGGCCTGACGTCCAACCAGGGCTCACCACGCGCCAAGGCGATCATTCACCGTCTGCTATCGGACTTGTTCACGGCCATCGATGATCTGGATATCACGCCGGACGAATTCTGGGCGGGTGTGTCCTACATCAACGATCTGGGTGGTGCGGGCGAGGCGGGTTTGCTTGCCGCCGGCACGGGCCTGGAGCACTTCCTCGATCTGCGCATGGATGCGGCCGACGCGGCGGCGGGCGTGGAAATCGGTACGTCCCGCACGATCGAGGGTCCCCTCTACGTCGCTGGCGCGCCTTTGTCCGAAGGCCGTGCACGGCTGGACGATGGCAGCGATAAGGGCAAGACGTTGATCATGCACGGCGTGGTCCGTGACATCGGCGGCAAGCCTGTACCGGGTGCGATCGTCGACGTGTGGCATGCGAACACCAAAGGCATGTATTCGTTCTTCGACAAGAGCCAAAGTCAGTACAACATGCGACGCCGCATTCAAACCGACGCGAGTGGTCGTTATGAATTCCAAAGCATTTTGCCGTCGGGTTATGGCTGTCCTCCCGATGGCCCGACGCAGGCGCTTCTCGATGCGATTGGCCGCCATGGCCAGCGTCCTGCGCACATTCATTTCTTCGTTAGCGCACCGGGTCATCGCCAGCTCACTACGCAGATCAATATCGCCGGCGACAAATACCTGCACGACGATTTTGCCTTCGCTACCCGCGACGATCTGATCGCCGATGCTGTCGAACACAACGATCCCCAAGCCTTTCAAGCGAGAGGCATGACCGAGCCCTTCGTCGAAATCCAGTTCGATTTCGTGATCACGGCGCTCGCAAAGCATGTCGTGGACGAAATCGTTCAGCGCCGCCGCGCCGAAGCTGCCTGAGCCGGTTGCACAACGACCATCACTGATAGCCGGGCTCTCTGCATAGCCCGGCCTAGACGGAGATTTTTCCATGTCGACCGAGACCCAGCACCCCGATACTTTGCAAAAGCTCATTACCTCTGCTTTGGTCGAAGATCCACAGGCCGGCACCTACCGCTGCCGCCGCGATGTCTTCACGCATCCGGAGCTCTTCGAGCTGGAGATGAAGCAGATCTTCGAAGCGAACTGGATCTTCCTGGCGCACGAAAGCCAGATCCCCGAGCCGAACGACTACTTCACGACCTCTATCGGCCGCCAGCCGGTAGTCATCACGCGCGACAAGAACGGCGAACTGCATGCGCTGATCAACGCGTGTGCGCATCGTGGCGCGATGCTGTGTCGGCGCCGCCACGGCAACAAGGGCAGTTTCACGTGTCAGTTCCACGGCTGGACGTTCGGCAACGACGGCAAACTGCTCAAGGTGAAAGATGGCAAGACCGGCCACTATCCGGACAGCTTCAACGTCAATGGTTCCCACAACCTGCGCCGCGTCGCGCGCTTCGAAAACTATCGCGGCTTTCTGTTCGGCAGCCTGAATCCCGATGTGCTGCCGCTGGCCGATCATCTCGGCTCCGCGCGCGTGATCCTCGATCAGATTGTCGACGTGTCGCCGCAAGGTCTGGAGGTGTTGCGCGGCAGCTCCTCGTATGTCTACGACGGCAACTGGAAGCTGCAGATCGAAAACGGTGCGGACGGCTATCACGTCAGTTCCGTGCACTGGAACTATGTGGCCACCGTACAGCGTCCGAAAGAGCATGCCAGAGACTCGCATGCCATCGTGGATGTCAAAACCTGGTCCAAGAACGAGGGCGGCGTCTACGCGTTCGAGCATGGCCACATGCTGCTGTGGACGCGACTTCTCAATCCGGAAGCGCGGCCCGTGTACGCGCATCGCGACGAACTCGCCGCCAGGCTAGGGCAGGATCGCATGGACCCGATCGTCAATCAGACCCGCAATCTGTGCCTGTATCCCAACCTCTACCTGATGGATCAGCTGTCCTCGCAGATCAGAGTGGTGCGGCCGATCTCGGTGGACCGTACCGAGGTGACCGTCTATTGCTTCGGGCCCAAGGGCGAGAGCGCGCAGGAGCGCACATTGCGCATCAGGCAGTACGAAGATTTCTTCAACGTCAGTGGCATGGGCACGCCCGACGATCTGGAGGAATTTCGCGCCTGTCAGATCGGCTACATGGGCATCAGTGCCGAGTGGAACGACCTGAGTCGCGGTGCGACGGAATGGATCGCCGGACCCGACGAAAACGCCCGGGCCATGGGTCTGTCACCGTTGCTGAGCGGCACGCGCACCGAGGACGAAGGGCTGTTCGTGCGTCAGCACGCCTACTGGGCTCAGTGCATGTAGCGCGCTTTCGCTTCGGATGACGTTGCAGACGACAAGGTGGCCGCATGAAACACAACTACGACGCCATCGCCGCCTTTCTGTATCGCGAAGCGCGATTGCTCGACGATCGCCAGTGGGACGAGTGGCTCGCCTGTTATGCGCCGCAGGTGGAGTTCTGGATGCCCGCATGGGACGACGACGATACGTTGACCCAGGACCCCAGCAGCGAGCTTTCGCTGATCTATTACACCAACCGCGATGGCCTGGAGGATCGTGTCTTCCGCATCAAGACCGAACGCTCCGGCGCCAGCATGCCGGAGCCGCGTACCAGCCATAACCTCAGCAATCTGGAGATTTTGAGTGACGAGGGTGGCCGCACATTGGTGCGTTTCAACTGGCACACCCTGAGCCATCGCTACAAAGCCACCGACAGCTACTTCGGCACCTCTTTCTACACGCTGGATCTCGGCGGCGAGGTTCCGGTGATCGTCTCCAAGAAAGTTGTGCTGAAGAACGATTACATCCATCACGTCATCGACGTCTACCACATCTGACGTGTCGGCTTACTGCAACGAGTGTTACCTATGAGCTATTCGATCGCGCTGAATTTTGAAGACGGAGTGACACGCTTCATCACATGCCGCAAAGGCGAGAAAGTGCTCGATGCGGCTTTCCTGCAGAGCATCAACTTGCCCATGGATTGCTCCGACGGCGTTTGCGGAACCTGCAAATGCCGTTGCGAGCAGGGCAAGTACGATCTGGGCGATGATTACCTCGAGGATGCGCTCAGCGCGGACGAAGCCGCGCGCGGCATGGTGCTGACGTGCCAGATGGTGCCGTCCTCCGATTGCGTGATTGCGGTGCCGTTGCCTTCGACGGCTTGCAAAACGGGTCCGGCGCGCTACGACACCACGATCGCCAGGATCGAACATCATCAAGATGCGGCGCTGGAGATCGAGTGCGATGTCGTTGGGGCAGCCCCGGTCTTCATGCCGGGGCAATACGTCCATATCGGTATCCCCGGATCGGAGCAGACGCGCTCGTACTCGTTTAGTTCGCGCCCTGGCGCAACGCGCCTTTCGTTCCTGATCAAGCGCGTGCCGGGCGGCGCGATGAGTGCGTACCTCGATCGCGCACACGTCGGCGAGCGACTGGAGATGGTTGGACCATCGGGAAGCTTCTATCTGCGGGAACCGACGCGTCCTTTGTTGTTCCTGGCGGGTGGAACGGGGTTGGCGCCTTTCCTGTCGATGCTCGAAGTGCTGGCCGCTAACGGCTGCGCACAACCCATCCATATGTTGTACGGCGTCACGCGCGATCAGGATCTGGTGCTGGTGGAACGGCTACAGGCCTTTACGGAGCGTTTGCCTACTTTCACGTTTGCCACCTGCATCTCAACGTCCGAGTCGGATCACCCGCGCAAGGGCCATGTCACCGATCATCTCGATTCGCGCGATCTGCATGGCGGCAATGTGGACGTCTATTTGTGCGGCCCGCCTCCCATGGTAGAGGCAGTGCGCCGCCATTTCGACATCGTGGGCGTGAAGCCGGCGCGCTTCCTGTATGAGAAATTCACGCCGAATGCTTCGCCGGCGCCCGCCTTGGTCGAAGAAGGAGCATGAACATCTCAGGCCGCTTCAACGGCAAGGTCATGGCCGTCACAGGCGCGGCGCAAGGTATCGGTTGGCGTGTCGCAGAACGTGCCGCCGCCGAGGGCGCGCGCCTGATCCTTATCGACCGTTCGAGCGACATCCATGAGCAGGCCGTGGCGCTCGTGACGCAGGGTCACTCAGCGATAGCCGTGCAGGCAGATCTGGAATCCTATGCCGAAGCCGAAGGGGCGCTCGCCGAAGGTCACGCTGCTTACGCGCGCATCGACATACTGATCAACAACGTTGGGGGCACCATCTGGGCCAAACCCTTCGCGCATTACGCCGAAGCAGAAATCGAAGCCGAGGTGCGGCGCTCGTTGTTTCCGACCTTATGGTGTTGCCGTGCGGTGCTGCCGTACATGCTCGACGCAGGCGGCGGGACGATCGTCAATGTGTCGTCGGTGGCTACGCGAGGCATACATCGTGTGCCCTATGCAGCGGCGAAAGGTGGGGTCAACGCACTCACGCAGAGCCTGGCGATGGAATACGCCGAATCTGGCATTCGTGTTGTGGCGACGGCACCCGGCGGCACCGATGCGCCGCCGCGCCGGATTCCACGCAACACTGTCGCGCCGACCACGCAGGAGCGGAGCTGGTATCAACGCGTCGTGGATCAAACGGTGAGCAGCAGCCTGATGAAGCGTTACGGCACCCTCGACGAGCAGGCCGCGGCGATTCTGTTTCTCGCCTCCGACGAAGCTTCTTACATCACCGGCACGGTATTGCCCGTTGCCGGCGGAGACCTCGGCTAGCGCCGACATCCCGTTGCATAGATTCCACGCCCCACGGAACAGGACATCGCACGATGCCGAACAAAATCTACCCCAGCCCTGCCGCCGCGCTCGAAGGCCTGTTGCACGATGGCATGCGCATCATGTCGGGAGGCTTCGGTCTTTCCGGCAATCCAGAGAGCCTGATTCCCGTGATCCGCGATGCTGGCGTGAAATCCCTTACCGTGATTTCCAACAATTGCGGCGCCGATGGATTCGGATTGTGGACGCTGCTCAACAACGGACAGATCCGCAAGATGATCGCGTCCTATGTGGGAGAGAACAAACTGTTCGAACAGTTGTTCCTATCCGGTGAATTGGAGTTGGAGCTCAATCCGCAAGGTACGCTCGCCGAACGCATTCGCGCGGGTGGCGCTGGCATTCCCGCTTTTTACACGCGCACGGGTGTCGGCACGGTTGTCGCTGAAGGGAAGCCCGTGGAGGAATTCGAAGGCCAACGTTATGTGCGCGAGACCTGGTTAACGGCCGATCTTGCCATCATCAAAGCGTGGCGGGCAGATCCCGCGGGAAATCTCGTGTATCGCAAGACCGCCCGCAATTTCAACCAGGATATGGCTACCGCCGCGCGCATCACGGTGGCCGAAGTGGAAGAAATCGTTCCGGCTGGCAGCTTCGATCCCGATCAGGTGCATACCCCGGGCATCTACATCGATCGCGTCGTGCAAACCACGGTCAACGAGAAGCGAATCGAAAAATTGACCGTACGTGAGCGGGAGGCAGCCTGATGGCCTGGGATCGTGATGCAATGGCTGCGCGTGCAGCCAAAGAACTCAAGGACGGCTATTACGTCAACCTGGGTATCGGCATTCCAACGTTGGTGGCGAATCATATTCCGCCCGATATCGAAGTCACCCTGCAAAGCGAAAACGGCTTGCTCGGCATGGGACCGTTTCCTTACGCCGAAGACGTCGATCCGGATTTGATCAATGCCGGCAAGCAGACTGTCACGGCGTTGCCGACGGCCAGTTTCTTTCCGTCGTCTGCCAGCTTCGCCATGATCCGCGGCGGTCACATCGACCTCACCGTACTGGGCGCGATGGAGGTGTCTGCGAACGGCGACATCGCCAATTGGACCATTCCCGGCAAGATGCTCAAAGGCATGGGCGGGGCCATGGATCTGGTAGCCGGCGTCAAGCGCGTGGTGGTGGTGATGGAACACACCAATCGCCAGGGCGAGCCGAAGATTCTCGAACGGTGCACGTTGCCGCTTACCGGTGCCGGCGTGGTCGATCTCATCATCACCGATCTATGCGTATTTCAATGCGATAAGCGTCACGGCGGTCTGCGCTTGATCGAGCTTGCGCCGGGCGTCACGCTGACGGAAGTCGAAGCCAAGAGCGGCACCACGTTCGACAAAGGAGCGTTCGCATGAAATCTGCTTTTATTTGCGATGCGGTGCGCACACCCATTGGTCGTTTCGGCGGTGCGTTGGCTGCGGTGCGTACCGACGATCTCGCCAGTGTGCCGATCCGGGCATTGCTCGCGCGCCATCCCGAATTGGACCCCACCGTTATAGACGACGTGTTTCTGGGGTGTGCCAACCAGGCCGGCGAGGACAATCGCAATGTGGCACGCATGGCGGCGCTGTTATCCGGACTGCCGGTCACTGTGCCCGGCACCACTATCAATAGACTGTGTGCAAGCGGTGCGGATGCGGTTGGAAGCGCCGCGCGAGCAATCGTTGCCGGCGAGATCGAATTGGCGATCGCCGGTGGCGTGGAGAGCATGAGTCGCGCGCCTTATGTCATGGGCAAGGCCACGACGGCGTTTGCGCGTACGCAGGCGATCGAAGACACCACCATCGGCTGGCGTTTCATCAATCCGGCCCTGCACGCGCGATACGGCACGGATTCGATGCCGGAAACAGCCGAGAATGTTGCCGAAACGTATGGCGTCAGCCGTGACGCGCAAGACGCGTTCGCGTTGCAAAGCCAGCAACGTGCGGCGTGCGCGCAGACTGCCGGTTACTTCGCCGAAGAAATCGTCCCGGTAACCGTTGCCGGCAAGAAGGGATCAACGAGCGTCAGCGTCGACGAACACCCGCGCGCGGATACCACCGCCGAGGCGCTCGCGGCACTCCGGCCCGTGGTTCGTACCCATGGCAGCGTCACGGCAGGCAACGCATCCGGCGTCAATGACGGCGCCGCAGCCATGTTCCTGGCCTCCGAGGCCGCGGCAAGCTGCTACGGTTTGGTGCCGCGTGCACGCGTGCTCGGCATGGCAACCGCCGGTGTCGAGCCTCGCGTGATGGGCATCGGCCCCGTGCCGGCCAGCCGCAAATTGATGGCGCGCCTGGGTTTGACCATCGTTGATTTCGACGTCATCGAAATCAACGAGGCATTCGCTTCTCAGGTGATCGCGTCGCTGCGCGAACTGGGTGTGGAAGCAATCGGCAACGCGTGCGTCAATCCGCATGGTGGTGCTATCGCCCTGGGACATCCGCTAGGCATGTCCGGTGCGCGCCTGGTTATGACGGCGCTGCACGCATTGGAGAAAAACGGCGGCCGACGCGCGCTGGTCACCATGTGCATCGGCGTCGGGCAGGGCTTGGCCATAGCGCTGGAGCGCCTATGAGCGAGGCTCTCTTTTTCCGCACCGGCGATGGTTGCCGTATCGCTTACCGTTTCGACGGTCGTGCGGACAAGCCGGTGCTCCTGCTGTCCAATTCGTTGGGCACGACCATGGGCATGTGGGATGCGCAAGTCGCCGCGCTGTCCGATCACTTTCGCATCCTGCGTTACGACAGTCGTGGGCATGGCATGTCGGATGCGCCGCCAGGTGCTTATTCGATGGACCGACTAGGCCGCGATGTCATCGAATTGATGGACGCGCTTGCGCTCTCGCGCGTACATTTCTGTGGCTTGTCAAAGGGCGGCATGGTGGGTCAATGGCTCGGTGTCTACGCACCCGAGCGTATAGCGCAGCTTATTCTGTGCAACACGTCCAGTTACATGGGGCCACCTTTATCCTGGGATACACGTATTGAGACGGTACGTACAGAGGGCATGACTGCGGTTGCGCAAGCGGTCGTCACGCGCTGGTTTACTGCAGCCTTTCAAGCGGCGGTACCGACTGAGGTTGAGCGTATAAAAGTCATGTTGCTGCAGACAAACCAACAGGGCTACGCAGGCTGCTGCGCCGCCATACGCGATATGGATATGCGCAAGCTTGCTCCGTTGATTGCATTGCCTGTTCTTATCATTGCCGGTGATGACGATCCGGCAACACCGCTTGAGCACAGTAATCAATTGGCTTCGGCCATCGCTGGTGCGCAACTGAAAATTTTACAGGCGGCGCACCTTTCCAACGTGGAGCAGCCCGAGGCCTTCACGCAGGCCTTGTTGGCGTTCGCTGCTTAATCGAGTAGAAGCAGGATGGCGTCGCTTCTTACTGCCCCGTGGATGAGTCGGGGCAAATGGCTATCGATGAAGCGATTTCATGGGTGCCATCGCTGCGCAGACAGTGCAGGGTGCTGGCATGCAGACGAAGAATGCGGCGCAGCTCCATAATCGCCTGCGGCGTGTCTTGCACGTTGTGCCACGCGGGTACGGCAAGCTCGGAATCGGCGCCATCGAGATGTGCGCTGGCGTAGGGCACCACGCCATCGTCCGAGTCGTTCAACGGCCCTTTCAATTTATAGACGCCCACGATCGTGTGGTAATGCACGTTGGATGATATCGGCAATGTGCTGGAAGCTTTGATAAAGGGATCCTCATTGCTGAGGTTGTCGATGCTGTTGGGCAGGCGCGTGGGTGTGTCGCCGCTCGTGGTTTTGCCTTGCATCGCATCGGTCAGGTTTTTGCTTTGTTCCAGCAAGGTAACCGGCAAACGAATCAGATTGCCGATCCAGCGCGCGAGTTTCCATTGCGCAACGGGAGTGCCTCGGTGCGGTGCGGCGAGAAAGACCGCGCGCGTCACTTGCGGCATCGGTTCGAATTGCAGATACGGTGCGAGCAGCTGTCGCACTTTCTGCTTTTCTTCCGGAGTCAGATCTTTGCGTTGCGGCACCACGCTCCAAAGTTTGTCGTCGCTGGATGAAACCAATAGTCGCGCAATCACGCCGCCCATGCTATGGCCGATCAGCACGATGTGCCGAGATGCGACAGCGTGCCCGGTTGGATCGAAATGATGAATCGTTTCTTCGAGCGCCTTGCTGATCTCCAGACGATTCGCCGCTACCGGCTGATTGGTCGGGTAATACACTTCCCACACCTGATACGTGCGACGTAGCTGTTCGTCGCCCATCACTTCGTTGACGACGTTGATCCATGCTTCCGGGCTGCTGGCGAGGCCATGCAACATGATCACGGTCAACCGATTGGGATCGTACGGCTGCATCAACAGCACTTCGGGCTTGGTGATGCCGCCGCGTCCAAACAGTGAGCGTATCGATTGCGTCGCGAAGCCCGAACGCGCGAGCCATACGCCATAGGGCGCCGTGAAGTTGGCCGCAAGCGGAATGATTTGATTGTCCAGCGTGATGGAGCTGTCGAGGTAGGGATTCTTCGCGAACAGGCGCACATCGTGCGTGCTGAGCACACTGCTCAACGTATCGCCTGGAAATTCCAGGACGGCGGTCAGCGGTACATAGTTCGGTTCGCGCCATGGCTGATCCGTTTCGGGAGGCGGCGAACCGATGGCGACAAATTCCGAGCCGAAACCGTCGCGCCGGTAGACATTGCGCAAACCGCTGAATCGCAGCCCTTCGGCGGGGATCAATTCCTTCGGGATGTAGTCGCCGGAGCCGAGGTAAACATCCGTGCTTGGCTTGAGCAGATTCCACCCGGCAATGGCCCGGCTATTCCAGTCGGTACCGAGTTCAGGCAGTAACTTGAAGAAGCTGCCGACAGCTTGCTGCGTGGCGTAGTTGTAGAAATCCAGCACCTGCGATTGCCGCGTTTCGAAGGCGCGCTCGCCAGGATTGCGCGGGGTGTAGAAAAGGTAGGCATAGGCGTAGCGCGCCGATTGCAGGTAAGCATCGAGTGCAGGATCGCTGACCTGCGGACCATTGTTCGCACTGTCCCGCTGGATCGCATTCGAAAGCCACAGCTCGGCCAGCGCGGAAAGACGGTGTTCGTCGTCCAGGCCATCGGAAAGCAGAAGCGTGTTGGTGCAACGGGTGAAATTCGCGGCACACTCGTCGCGGGTGAGCGCCACGACGTTGAGCGTTTGCAAGGTGCCGTCGCTCAATTTGCGCGTGCTGAGCACATCGCTGCGCCGCTGGGTCGCGTATTCCTTAGGAGTAACGTGATGCACCCCAACCATGTCGCAACCAGCCATCAAGGCCAAGGCTGCGATGGCCATGACACGGGCGATCCAGGTGGGATTGCGGCCTTTCATCAATTCTTCTCTGGCAAGAAAGCAGGATGAGCGGTCGTTGCCGGTCTATTATCCACACATCGGCGAGGGGGAGATGGCATGGTGATCGTGCGATGGATTCTTTACGTGCTGATTGTGCTGGTCGCCGTGATCTCTGGTGGATGGGCTGCATTGGCCCTTTGGTATCAGGCGCCGGGTGGTCAGGTGGTCAGAGTCGTGGCTGCTGTGACCTGGGTAATCTTTGTTTTGACTGTCCTGGCTTTGATATGGGCCCGGCGCGGTGGTGTTCCCATCGCGGCCTATGTATTGGCCTATGTGATCCTGCTGGCGTGGTGGAGCACCATCGTGCCATCCAATCATCGGGATTGGGCCGATGACGTGGCGCGCTCCTTAACTGGCAACGTCGATGGCAACCACGTTACTCTGTACAACGTGCGTGATTTCAACTGGCGTTCCGACGAGGATTACGACGCGCATTGGGAGACGCGCAGCTACGACCTCGATCAGCTGGCGAGCGCCGACATCATCCTCTCGTCGTGGGGCATGCCGGGCATTTCGCATGCGCTGGTGTCGTTCGGCTTCAGCGATGGCTCGCATGTGGCCTTTTCGGTGGAAATACGTCGCCAGCGCGGGCAATCGTTTTCGTCCATCGGCGGCTTCTTCAAGCGGTTCGAACGCACCATCGTCGCCGCCGATGAGCGAGACATCATCCGCGTGCGCACCAATGTGCGCGGCGAGGACGATCGCCTTTACACGCTGCGTATGGACAAGCCCGCGATGAAGGCGTTGTTTCTGGCTTACGTCAAAGAAGCCAATGAGCTTGCCGCCAAGCCTGCGTACTACAACACGGCGACTTCGAATTGCGTGACGATCGTGTACGGCATGGCCAAGCAGATCGATCCGGGGCTTCCCTACGATTATCGACTGCTATTGACGGCCTATTTGCCAAGTTATCTCTATCAGGTGGGCGCGTTGGATACACGCTATCCGCTAGCGGTGCTCACGCAGCAGGGAGATATCACGGCGCGAGCGCGAGCCAGTGGGCCTGGTGACGATTTTTCGCGCGCTATCCGTACGCCGCCTGAGCCGTGACATGACGACGCAGTAATTCCCTCCACTACGTGCAGTAGGGGGGCTTCCAACCTCGCCGCAAGCTCGTGAAACCCCACCCCAGCCCTCCCCTGCAAGCAGGGGAGGGCGTTGACGCGGGCATGGCGTTTCTTACTTCACCGTAAACGTGTTGTTGCTGCGATCGACATCCGGAATCACATGATTGGGATCGATGGTGGCGGACTTCACCGCCTTGTCGCCATCCACGCGGATGTCGTAGCTGCGGTGCTCCATCCAGGTTTCCACCGGCACGCGGATGTCCTGCTTGCTGCCGTCGGCGTAGACCACTTCCAGCGTTGCGGGCATCACAAGCTTGTCGAGGTTCGCGACCGTTACCAGCGCGCCTTTGTGCCAGTCGCCATCCACGGCCGCCACGTTTTGCACGGCAAGATCCAGCTTCCAGTTGTACTCATACCATCCGCGCCAGAACCAGCCCAGATCTTCGCCGGTTTCGCTTTCCATGAAGCGGAAGAAATCGGCCGGGCCAGGATGCTTGTAGGCCCAGGTCTGGATGTATTTGCGGAAGGCGGGATCAAAGCGTTCCGGTCCGATGATTTGCTCGCGCAACAGCACCAGGCCATAGGCCGATTTGAAGTAAGTCACCGGATGACGATACTTCTCCCGGATGTCGTCGGCGCGCGTGAGCAGGGCCGGTGCATCGGGATCGGTGAGTACCTTGACGATCTCGTCGGCCGGATTGCCATGGCCGGGCGCGTATTCGGGATCGCGCTTGGGTGCGAATTCGCCGTGGTTGAAGTTGTCGGCTTCATACACATCGATGAACGTGTTGAAGCCTTCGTCCATCCACGCGTTGCGGCGCTCATCGGTGCCCACGATCATCGGGAACCAGGTGTGGCCGATTTCGTGTGCGATCAGTGCATGCAAATCGCTGCCTTTGGCTTCTTTCGAATCGAAGGTGATGCTCGGGTATTCCATGCCGCCCGCCGAGCCGGCTTCGTTGATCGCCACCGGGTAAGGATACGGATACCACTGCTTGGAGAAGTATTCGGTGGATGCTTTCACGTATTCCGTGGCGCGGCCCCATGCACCGTTGCCGGCGCTTTCCACTGGATAGGCGGATTCGGCGAGTGCTGTCTTGCCGTTCGGCAGATTGATGCGCGCAGCGTCCCAAATGTAGGCCTTGGATGCGCCAAATACCGCGTCGCGGCTGTTCTGGATGCGGAAGTGCCATGTCAGCGTGCCGCTTTGTTTTGGTCGCGTCGACGGATCGTTTACTTCCTCCGCCGAACGGATCATCACGGTGGTGTCGCTGTGGCGCGCTTGCTCCAAGAGTTGCAGCTCGGTCTTGGTGAGCACATCTTGCGGATTCAACAGCTCGCCGGAGCCGACCACGATCATGTCCCACGGCACGGTGACCGAGTAATCGTAATCGCCATATTCGAGATAGAACTCGTTATTGAGGTAGGGATCGGTCGTCCATCCACGCAGGTCGTCGTAGACGCACATGCGTGGATACCACTGCGCAATTTCGAAGATCTCGCCGTTCTTGGTCGGGTTCACATCGGTGCGGCCACCGAATTCGCCGGGCACCGTGTAGCTGTAGCTGATATGCAAACGCAGCTTGCCATCGCGCGCCTTCAGCGGCTGCGGCAGACGCACCTGCATACGAGTATCCGAAACAACCCATTCGGCTTTCTGCAATTTGCCATCGGCACCTTCGACGGCGATGGACTCTATATGTTCGCCATCGGTGAATTCCGTCGGAAACTTGCCGCCGCCGAATGCACCACGCGCATCTTTGCGATAGCGATTTTGTTCCACCTGTAGCCACAGCACGTCCAGATCGTCCGGGCTGTGGTTGGTGTAGGTGATCGTTTCCTCGCCGGTGAGCTTGCGCGTCGTCGGTTCCAACGTCGCCTTGATCTGATAGTCGGCGCGGTTTTGCCAGAACAACGGACCAGGGCGACCACTTGCGGTGCGGAACGCATTCACCGGTTGCGGATACACAAACGGCGCGAAGGTTTGAAGCGGATCGTAGTTCGAGGCAGGTGGCGTTTGAGCCGCCATTCCGGCGCTCGATGCGAGCAGTAAGGCGACGGCAAGCGGACGAAGCGAGGTCAGGCGGCTCATGGATGTCTCTGCGTGAGGATCAGGGAACGGCACCGGCGCGTATCAGCGACAACACCTCGTAACAGGCGCCCATCGTGTGATAGTCCGTCTTGCCGGCGGGACTCTTCTCGTCGCTGTAGTGCCGGTTGTCCCGCGTGAGGATGCGGAACCATGCCCCATAGCGATGATCTACCAGATGCTCCCACGCATAGGCCCACAACTTCCCATACCATTCGTCATAGCTGGCCACGCCGGTGTTTGCGTGCAGCAGTGCAGCGGCGGCAAGGGATTCGGCCTGCACCCAGAAATATTTGTCGTCGTCGCAGATCGTGCCATCCGGCGCAAAGCCGTAGCACATGCCGCCGTACTGGTTGTCCCAAGAGTGCGCCAATGCGGTGTCGAACAGGTGTCTGGCGGTTGGCACGAGCCAGGATTCTTCACGGCCGCGCTCAAGCAATAGCGGCTCGAGGATCATCAGCAGCTTGGCCCATTCGGTTTGGTGACCGGGCTGGAAACCCCAGGGGCGGAACAGGTGCTTGGGATCGTCGCGGTGATAATCCCAGTCGATGCTCCAGTCGGTTTTGTAGTGCTCCCACACCAGGCCGTCGGCCAGCGCGGCCTGTTGGCGCGTCATGGTGTCGGCCAGCGTCAACGCACGTTCGAGATAACGCGGCTCGTCGCTGGCCTGATACGCCGCCAGCATCGCCTCGCACATATGCATGTTGGCATTCTGGCCGCGGTAATCGCTGAAGTGCCAGTTGATATCGGCTTCGTCGCGGTAGAGGTTGGCTTGCGCATCCCAGTAGCGGAGCTCCAGCAACTGCCAGGTTTCATCCATCCACGCGGCGGCTTCGCTGATGCCTGCCTTCAACGCGGTGGAATAGGCGAGCAGCACGAAGGCGACGCCGTAAGCATGGTTGGTGCGATCCTCCGGTTTGCCGTCGCG
>CAJCJD010000100.1 GCA_903970555.1 Vulcanimicrobiota bacterium | reverse complement strand
TCGGCCGGCACCCGTTCGTCCACCGAGACATACGAGAACATACCAAGTTGCTGGATATCCGCTCCGCGCACTGCAAAAACCTGATCATTGATGGAGGCTATGATTGTCGCTACTACGCGGTATTTCTCAACAGCCTGCTAGAGCGCATGGATGCCGCCATGCTTCTAAAACGCCGCCATGGCTCAAAAGCAGCCAAATATCAACTCAAGCCGATGCCGGGCCATATCGAAGCCGAGTTTCCCTTCGAGTGCATTCAAATCGATCACACGCTTGCCGACGTGATCTTGCGGTCAGATGACAATCGCGGCCTTGTCTTAGGTCGGCCTTGGGTGACACTGGCTATCGATGTTCGCACCCGCATGGTGGTCGGCGTATATGTCTCATTCGATCCGCCATCTGCCACGTCGGTGGCGCTGTGTGTAATCAACATGTTGTTGCCTAAAGAGCCCTTTCTCGAATGGCTTGGCGTTGAGGGATCGTGGCCATGCATCGGGCGACCAAAGATGATCTATGTCGATAACGGCAAAGATTTTCATTCGCGCGCCCTGCAACGAGGCTGTGAGGCGCTCGCCATTGACTTGCAATACCGACCCGTCGGAAGCCCTCATTACGGCGGTCTTATCGAACGACTCATCGGCACAATGATGGGCCGATGCCGGCTACTGCCTGGGGCTACTCAGCGCGACGTGCGCGAGCGTGGCGACTACGACAGTGAAAAAGCATCCGCCATGACGCTAGGTGAATTTCGCCCCTGGTTCGTCAACGAGATCGTCACGCAATATCACTTGCGATTGCATCGGGTGTTGGGGCATGCGCCGCTCATCGAATGGGAGGACGCTACCAAGCAACATGGCCTGCCGGACGTCGCCCCTGCGTGTTGGACGCCTTTCGAGTTGTTGGTGACTTTTTTGCCCTCCACGTTTCGTCGTATTCATCGCTACGGTATCGAGTGGGAAAATCACACTTACTGGCATCCGGCACTGGCGGAATGGATTGGATCCGCAGACAAGCGGGAGATATTTTTTGACCCGAGAGACATTCGTTTTGTTTATCTGCGCGGACCGAATGGGCAGTTGCTTCGCGCCGAAGTAACCCGACCCAATACACCGGCGATCTCGCTTTGGGAGTGGAAAGCAGATCGCGCCTATGGCAGACGTCGGACACATGACCCCGCACTACTCGCCGTACGTGATGCTGGCCTGGAGTCACGCCGTATCAGAATCAACGATGCAATAGCTTCAACCTCCAAACACGCACGCTCAGCCGCACGTGCAACGCATTCACGCAATCAGCAGCAGCCCAGCGTGGCATTTGACAATGCGAAGAACGTAGAAGCTGTTCCGACTCAACCTAAGTCGATCACGAGCGGAGATTTGAATGCGATTTACGACGGCGAACTTTGGAGCTAATCATGTCTGAACTGACTCATTCGGCGTCAATCGAGCATTTAGGTGCCTCTCCCTCCGTGATTCTACCTACACATAGCGATAAAGAAGCACGACCTGAAAGCTGCAACTATCGACACTTAGCTGCCAGTGTCCATTCACAAGCAGAGCTCGGAAAGCAGGAACGCATTGCCATCATCCGTGGTGATCTGGTCGTCCGTTATCCGGCTATTACCCACATGCTCTCCTACACGCGCTGGCTTCTTGATGCCCCCCCACGTACACGCACTACCGGCATGCTAGTCACGGGTCCCGTGGGTGCCGGCAAGACGACGTTCGCCCGCCTCATTCAACGTACGTATGCGCGCAGGTCAGGTGCTGATGCGGTGCCTATCATTTCTATTTCCCTGACAGGAGCCAGACACGCTCGAACCGTTTATGGACGCATCCTCGAAGCGTTGAATGGCCCTGTGAAGACTTCGCATCGCACTTCTGATCGCGAAGCCACTGTCGTACGTCTGCTGAAAGCGGTGCACTGCCGCGCGTTGATCGTCGATGAAGTGCAGGACGTACTTGCGGGCTCCGTTCAAGAGCAGCGGAGTGCCTTGGACGCAATCAAATTCCTGATGAATGAACTGCAGCTGCCGATCCTCGCTTTTGGCGTGACGGCGGCGGCAGAAGCTTTCCGATCAGACATGCACCTCGATGCACGTTTCAAGCGGTTCGAACTCGCAACTTGGGAGGTTGGCAGTTCTTTCGCCAACTTCTTGCGCAGCATCGTGCGCTTGCTCCCCTTACGAAAGCCTTCGCGGCTGGACACGGAGACGGCAATGAACTTCTTAGCGAAGCATTCTGGTGGCAGCTTGGATGGCATCATGACCTTGATACGCCACGCCGCGGTACATGCTGTCCTATCGGGCGAGGAACTCATCGATAGCGCTATCTTGCAACAAGCGCTTACCGTTCCGGATACGGAGGACATCCATAGTGCCGTTGACTAACTTGAATAAGACGCACGGACGGTCGTCGAATCTCTCGTTGCGTCTGCATACGGCACCCCCTCGGCTTGGAGAATCGATCTCGTCCGTTCTAGATCGTGCCGGGGGGTTGTGGAACCTGTCTAGGTCGTCATTGATCCGTGAGATTACGGGGATGAGTCCGGGCGATATTGGCGATCCTGATGGAATTTCAGATGTGCAAGCGCGCCGTTCGTTAGCCTCTGCGCTGAATGTTACGTCGAGTCATTTAGCACAATTCGCCGCTGATCCAAACCGAACTTCCTTGTTAATGGCGCCCACTACTCGGCATGCCTATTGCCCTCTCTGTTTTGCGCGCGATCGGTCTGCCGGCATGCTCCCGGCCTTTCAGCTTGATTGGGGCCGGTTTTGGCTGACGCACTGTCGCATTCATCTCACACCGCTGTTCGATTGGAAAGCGACCGGAACCACTGGCGAGCGCAGGCTGCCACCCGAATGGCTCGTTGGCGAATCATCATTTCGACCCGCTCCGCGCTCTTGGCTACACGGCGATTTGAAACGGGCCCGCTGGTACGCACGCGTTGGTCCGCGCCACGGTGAAGCCTATGAACAATGGAAGGCGCTACTAATGTTCGAAACAGCTTTGTACTGCACTGGTGTAGGCGGCCCGAAAGGGCCGCCCTATGGAGGAAACCAGCAGTACGAGGAAATCCTGAGCCAGGTCATGGCGCTGTTCGTAGTCACGCCGCGAAACCTGAGGCGTTCACTACCGGTATTCAAACTCGATCCGCAATTCTGTGACGAGGACGTCTTTCGCCTTCGTAAGTCCATGCTCGTAGCGCGTCACCCGTTGAAGAACACCAGTTCTTTGCGAACAAGACTTTCGTCCATCGCGGCGCGTCGCGCACTCATCTCTTGCTGGTAGCAAATGTGTTCGGTGCGACCGATCATCCTTTGCGCTTCACCTACGTGAGACCCAGCCCTTCCCCCGGTTCGAAAGCCTGGTCCGACGTACTCTTATCTCTGATTCGCTATGAAGAACGGGGCGAGAGGATTCTTACGAAGGCCGATGCTTATCGGCAACCTGCAACCAGCTCAGGGTGGCTCAGAACCGCAGTGACAAGGTCAACCGCAAATATTGGGGCTAACGACACGGTTAGGCACGAAAATTAGTGCGGTGACATGGTTAGGTGTTTCGATGACAAGGTTAAGTGATTCCGACAGCCCTGGCGGCTCGGGTCCGACTGTCATTACCGGGTTAATTTTGCGTCGCAGCATAAATGCCGATAAATCTATCCTGATCAATGCATTACAGATGACGCAGAAAAATTTGGATCGAGACAAATTTTTCGTTTAAAGTCGTGTGATGGACGCACCGGGCCACCGCTCGTTTCGTCACCGTGGTTGAGTGCGTTTTGCACGTGATCGGGATCTAGCTCCCGAAGGCTGTCGCTGACGCGTTTACCTGTCCAACGACAGACTTTGAATTCTGGAGAACCCGCATGGTGTCACGTCGACAGTTCCTGCAAGGCATTGGCGCCTTTGCTGTACTGAGTGGCCCGTTGCCCGCGCTTGCGCGACTGGCCGACGGCGCTGGCGCCAAGAAGCCGCTGGCAAACGGCATTGCAAAAGCGGGCGGTGTCTCGCAGTACGTCGATGTGTTTGTCGGCACCGGTGGTCACGGCCATACGTATCCCGGCGCCTCGATGCCGTTCGGCATGGTGCAGCTCAGCCCCGACACCAACGACGCGGGTTGGGATGCGTCATCGGGCTATCACCAGGCCGATGGCTCGATCATGGGCTTCTCGCACACGCACTTGAGCGGCACCGGCGCGGCCGATCTGCTCGATGTGCTGGTGATGCCGGCACAAGGCCCGGTGTTGTTGCAGCCCGGCGAGCGCGGCTTGCCGGATGCGAACTATCACTCCCAATTCGACGGTGCGCCCGGACCGGGGCCGCAGCTTACGGCCAATAGCAAGGCGCATCCGGGCAAAGGCTACCGCTCGCGTTTCGATCGCGCTTCGGAGCATGCTCGCCCCGGTTACTACACGGTGCATCTGACCGATCACAACATCCGTGCGGAATTGACCGCCGGACTACGCGCGGGCCTGCACCGCTATACGTTCCACGGCAAGGGTGACGGACATTTGCTGGTGGATCTCGCGCATGGCTTTCATGATGACTACAAGACACCTTGCAAGGTCACCGATGCGCAACTGCGCCTGATCGGCAACGATACGCTGGTTGGCGGCCGTCGCGTGCATCAGTGGGCCGATGGCCGGCATATCTATTTCGCGATGAAAGTATCGCGCCCGTTCTCGCAGGCCACGCTGTATTCGGAAGATGTTGCAGCACCCAGCGGTACCGGTGAGCTGCATGGCACGCATCTGAAGGCGGCCCTGCATATCGACGACGTTGCACGTGAGCCGGTGCTGGTGAAGGTTGGCATTTCGGCCGTGGATATCGAAGGTGCGCTGCGCAACCTGGACGCCGATATTCCCGGATGGGATTTCGATCAGCTACAACAGACGGCCGCCGATACGTGGGAACACGAACTCAGCCGCATCAAGGTCGAGACCTCGTCCAAGCGCGACATGCGCGTGTTCTACACCTCGCTGTATCACACCATGCTCGCGCCAACGCTGTTCAGCGATGTGGACGGGCGCTACCGCGGCATGGATTTGAAGATCCATCAGCTGGAACAGGGACAGAACAACTACAGCACCTATTCGCTGTGGGATATCTATCGCGCGCAACATCCGTTGCTGACCTTGTATCAACCCGATCGCGTGCCGGATTTCGTCAACTGCCTGGTGCGCATGGCCGAGGAAAGCCCGGAAGGCCCGCCGGTGTGGCCGCTGCAGGGCGTCGAAACCGGTTGCATGATCGGCTATCACTCGGTGGTGCTGCTGGCCGAAGCGCAAGCCAAGGGTTTCACCGGCATCGATTACGCGAAAGCGTGGCCGATTTATCGCAAGCGCGCGATGGACGATGATTACCGCGGCCTGCCCTACTACCGCAAACTCGGTTACATCCCCAGCGACAAGGATTGGGAAGCCGTCAGCAAGACGCTGGAATACGCCTATGACGATTGGGCTGTCGCACACCTTGCCGATGCCGCGGGTGAGAAGGAGTTGGCCGAAACCTTGCGCAAGCGCTCGCGCAACTATCGCAACGTCTTCGATACCAAGATGAATTTCGTGCGCCCGCGCGGCGTGGATGGCCAGTGGCTAGAACCGTTCGATCCACGCGGCATGGGTCATTCAAAGCAGTGGCGCGACTTCACCGAATCCAATTCCTGGGAAGCCACCTTCCTCAACCAGCACGACCTGTACGCCTATATGAGCCTGTTCGGCGGCCAGGATGTGTTCGAGCGCAAGCTGGATGAGCTGTTCACGACCAACGTCAAGTTGCCGCCGGATGCTCCGCCGGATATCGCCGGCATGGTCGGCCAGTATTCGCACGGCAACGAGCCCGGCCATCACATGGCGTATCTGTATGCGTATACGGGCGCGCACTACAAGACGCAGGCGCGCGTGCGCATGCTGACGGTAAGCATGTATCCGCCGGAACCCGATGGCCTGGCCGGCAACGAAGACTGCGGCCAGATGAGCGCCTGGTACATCATGAGCGCGCTTGGGCTGTACTCGGTCGACCCCGTCAGCACCAACTATGTATTCGGCAGTCCGTTGCTCGACAAGGCGGAAATCGCGCTTGCCGGCGGTCGCACGCTGGTCATCCGCACGATCAACAATGGACCGGACCGCCCTTACATCCAGTCGATGCAGTGGAACGGCAAGCCGTGGACGCGCAGCTGGATCAGCCACGCTGAACTGGTGGCTGGCGGTACGCTGGAATTCCATATGTCCGATACCCCGAATATGCAGTTCGGCGCCGCGCCGTCGGATCGTCCTCCTTCGTTCGGCAAAGCAGCCAGCGAAACCGTAGTCATCGACGCTGGCTGATCCTCCCCTCGAAAGATAGCTGACGTACGACATGACCAGGCCTGGTGCGATTCGCGGTCGCACCAGGCCTTTTTTTGCGCCGCGTTGAATCGCATAGCGGCGTGCTGCGTGGGTTTGTTCTACGAACCTGTTTGCGCAACCTTGGTGAAATCCGTAGTCCAGTTCGTTTCCCAGGTCTTGCCGCCGTCGCCCGAGAATGCCTGCTCCCAATGTGCGGTGGTCGGTGAAATATTCGACCAGGTAAATCGAACCTTGACCGGCTTGCCGCGCAATGTGTCGTCGGAATAGAAAACGCCGACACGGTTTATGAAGTGCCCTTTGACGGGCGGATCGAGCGGAGCAAAAGGCATGCGGCCGTCGAGCCACCAGATCGCCCATTGGCCGGTGACGTCATCGTAGGCACGCAAGGTCACGCCACGATACGCACCACCAGGCACGTTGAAGATGCTTTCGTCCTCGTTGGCCCGGCCGTTCATCAGCTCATGCATGGTTAGAGTGCCGTCGAATTCCACCCAGTCATGGCTGCCGGCCAGGCGCTCCTTCAATTTTCGATGATGGGCGTGCCAGGTTCCGACAAAGAAGTCGAAATCGTGCAAGCCTGAGAGATTCGGCGCGGATGGCGCCGCGTTGGGGCTATCTTGGTTTGCAAAGGCAAGGCTGCCCGAGCCCATGCCAACGACGGCGGCGATAACGACAAGCGTGGCGTAGAAGCGTTTCATGTGTAGGCCCTCGTCCGATTGTGCGAACATCTTGTCGCGCTAAATATGTCACCCGATGTCATGTATTTTTGATGGGGTCGAAAATGCTGGCGAGCCGTCTCCTGTCTATCCTGATGCTGCTGCAGACGCGGGGACGCATGAGCGCGACCCAGCTGGCGGCGGAACTGGAAGTCACCGTTCGCACGGTCCATCGCGACATCGATCAATTGAGCGCCGCGGGCGTTCCGGTTTATGCCGATCGCGGCCGTAACGGCGGCTTCCAGTTGCAGGATGGCTACCGCACGATGCTGACCGGCCTTAATCAATCGGAGGCGGAAACGCTGTTTCTCGCCGGCCTTCCCGGCCCCGCGGCGCAGATGGGGCTGGCCGATGTGCTTTCCACCGTGCGGCTCAAGTTGCTGGCGGCGCTCCCATCGAACATACAACCGGGCGCGGAACGCATCGCCGAGCGCTTTCATCTGGATGCGGGCGGTTGGTTTCACAGCGTCGATCAGCTGCCATCGTTGCCCGTGATCGCGCATGCGGTGTGGAGCGAGCGCATGCTTAAGATGCGTTATCACCCCTCCGGCGAAACCGATGTGCGAATGCGCAAGGTGGCGCCGCTTGGACTCGTGCTGAAGAGTGGCGTCTGGTATCTCGTGGCACAGAACAGCCGATCCATTTGTACTTATCGCGCAGCGCATATTCATGACGCTGAAATAGGCGACGAGACCTTTATCCGTCCGAAGCAATTCGATCTGGTCGCGCACTGGGAAAAGAGCGTGCGCGACTATGAGGCCAGCGTCTATCTCGATTACGCCGATGTGCGACTTTCCCCCATCGGCCTTAAGCGGCTCAGCTTGCTCGGCCCGTATGTCACCAGCTCCGCCTCGAAAACGGCAGGCAAACCGGATCGAAAAGGTTGGATTCGATGTCGATTGCCAATCGAGTCGATGGAGTTTGGCATCCGCGAACTACTGCGACTCGGCGATCAGGTAGTCGTCATCGGGCCACCGGCCCTGCGTGCTCAGCTCGCGCAAACCGCAGAGCGGATCGCGAAACTGCACCGCCCGCGCTCTGCCATGCGAGAACACTGAATCATGTCGCCGACCTCTCTCCTCGATAGGGAAGACCGGTCGCTTGCACATTCGCGGACCCATGCGCGACGCGCATTTCTGACTGTCTTGCTTATCGAGATGTGGGAGCGCTTCGGCTATTACGGTGTCGCCGTGTTGCTGGTGCTTTTCATGGTTCAACGCATCGGCATCGACGACACACGGGTCAATCTTATCTGGGGCGCATTTTCGGCATTGATTTTCGCAGCGCCCGCGGTCGGTGGATGGATCGGCGATCAGCTGCTTGGCACACGACGTTGCATGATCCTCGGTGCTTGCACGCTCGGGCTCGGATATCTCTTGCTTGCGTTGTGTGCCGATGATTTGCAGCGGCTCTTCATCGCACTCGGCGCGATCATCGTCGGCAATGGGTTGTTCAGGGCGAATGCGGCCAATCTTGTTCGACGCGTCTACGACGGCGTTGGAACGAAGCTCGATAGCGCTTTTACGTTTTACTACATGACCAACAATATTGCCGCGACCGCGGCGGTATTGCTGACGCCTTGGATCAAGGATCGCCAAGGTTGGCATGTCGCGTTTGCGCTGTGTTGTGTCGCGCTGGTGCTCGCGTTGCTCAGCTATGCCTTCATGACACGCGCACTGGCGAGCATGGGTTCGCCGCCTGACACACGCCCTTTGCACTGGGGGCGCCTTGCGACAGTGCTGGCCGGAGGCGTTCTGGCCGTATTCCTGTCGGCTTTCATCATTCGACATAGTGAAATCGGCATAGCCTGCGTATACATCGGTGGCGTGTCCATTCTCGGCATCTTCGCTTACATGATCGCGAAAGGATCAAAGTCGGAGCGTGCGGACTTGATTGCCGCGCTCATCCTTCTGCTCGAAGCATCCCTGTTCTACATCTTCTACCAGCAAGAAGCGACGTCGCTGACGCTTTTCGCGCTACGCAATGTGGACGGAAACCAGACACTATTTGGGCGACATTTGTTCACCTGGTCTCCCGCGCAGTATCCAGCTGTGAATGCGATGTGGATCATGTTGCTTTCGCCCCTGCTTGCATGGATATATCGACGGCTAGGCAAACGCGACCTGCCGGTCGCGGCGAAATTTGCTATCGGCTTCGCTGCTGTAGCGATCGGATTTTCTATCTTTGGCTTCAGTAGTCATTGGGCCACCGCTGGGAAAGTACCGTCGTGGGTGATGGTGGCCGGCTACGGCTTTTACTCGCTCGGCGAATTGCTGGTTGCTGCGCTCGGCCTCGCGATGATTTCCCGCTATGTGCCGGCACGCATGGGCGGTTTCATGATGGGCGCGCTGTTTGTCGCGGCGGGCGTGTCGGAATACCTCGGCAGCGTGGTTGCGAACGTGGCCAGCATTTCCCGGAGTGTGACCGACCCGCTTGTGAGCCTTGCGATCTATACACAGCTGTTCGACAACCTGGCATTGCTGGCAATCGCAGGCTCCGCGGTCGCAATCGCGCTGCTCCCACTTATGAAGCGGCTATCTGCGCAGCATGAAGCCACTCACGATGACGTGGCCGTAGCGGGAGACGGCCACGCTGTGACGGCGAGATAGGCAGCTGCGTAACGACGCGTAGTTAGATCGACGCGGCAATGCGCCCCACTTCAGCCAATACCGCACTTCGACCTGCATCGTCTGCTGTCGGCGCCGCGTAATAAGCCGCCACCAACAATGGTTGGCGATTCGGCGGCCAGATGATGGCGACGTCATTGGTCGCGCCATTGCCACTGCCGGTCTTGTCGCCGACGCGCCAGCCAGCAGGTATACCCGCGCGCAAAAGCTTGCTGCCCGTGGTGGTTTCACACAGCCATTCCGTCAGTTGTTTGCGTAACGTATCTCCAAGTGCGTTGCCTAGCATCAGCGCGTGCAAATTCGCCATCATGGCGGCGGGTGTGGTGGTATCGCTCACTCCGTTGGGGCTTGGGCGGTTGAGTTCCGGTTCGATGTGGTCCAAGCGGGTGATTGGATCGCCGAGTTGTCGCGCGTAAGCCGTCACGCCTGCTGGGCCACCGAGACTTGCCAGCAGCAGATTCGCTGCGGTGTTGTCGCTTAGCGTTATCGCCGCCTTGCACAGGTCGGCTACGGTCAAGCCGGGCGGCCCCACGTGCAAGCTGGTCACGGGTGCGTAGGACAATATCGCGCCCCGCTCAAAAATCACGCGCCGATCCAGCCGTTCGGCACCACGCTCGACGCGCGCCAACGTCGCAGCCACCAACAACAATTTGAACGTGCTGCACATCATGAAGCGTTCGTCGGCGCGATACAGAATGCGCCGGTCGTTGGCGGTATCAATGATGGCAACGCCCAGTCGACCGCCATGCTGGCGTTCCAGTGCGGCCAAACGCGCCATCGCGGCGTCCGTGTCCGATGCCAACGTGAAGGCAGGACGCAGGGCAAATGCCGAAGCACTCAACAGCGCGGCCTTCAACAGTGTTCGACGATTCATGAGATTGCTCTGAGAGGAATAGAAAAACGGCGCGCCCCATGCGCGCCGGCGACATCCTAGCCGTTACCACGGATCTTTGACGGTTTGTTCTGGGGCAATACGCGGGCAATCTAGTGAACGCGCTGGAATTCCATCACCCAATTCGTCTCCCATGTCTTTCCGTTGTCGGGCGAGTAAGCCTGCTCCCATTGCGCTGATGTAGGCGTGATGTGCGACCAGACGAAACGCACACGGATTGGCTTTCCGTTGAGCGTGTCGTTCGCGTAGAACGTGCCCACGCCATTGTCGAAGTTGCCTTTGACGGGCGGGTCGAGATTGGCGAAAGGCTCGCGGCTATCCAGCCACCAAATCGCCCATTGCCCCGACACGGCGTCGTAGGAACGCAGCCCCACGCCACGATACGTGCCAGTGGGTTTGTTGATGACGTTATCGTCCACATTGGACCAACCGTTCATAAGCTTGTGCATGCTGCATGTCCCGTCGAATGTTACCCATTCGCGGCTTCCAGCGAGTCGCGCCTTCAACTGACGATGTCGAACATGCCAGTTGCCGACGAGAAAATCGAAATCGTGCAGGTGAGTAAGGTTAGGTGCGGTTTGCGTCGGCTTTGGCGCGTCTTGCGACGCATGGACGGAAATGGTTGTGCCCATGCTGGCGCCGAGCAGGAACGCAGCGGATATGACGCGGAACGCTTTCATGTGATGCCCCTTCTGTAGCGTGGTGGGCATCATGTCGCACTAAATATGTCATCTGATGTCATGTATTAGCGGACGTGCTTTGGTATGCGCATTCGGTCGTCAATTGGCTCTTGCGGATCGCCAATGCCAGTGATTGGAATGGGCACAGGGGCATCATCTTTTTCCATGATCGAATCAGGAGCGTCGGTATGCGCATGAAAGGCGTAGGTTATGTCGTATTTGCCGTGACATTCGTGGCGCTTGGTGCGCTTAGCCTCTTCTCCGGCGACTTCGCTTATGTGTGGCAGCCGGTTCCTCCGGACATTCCTGGGCGCGCGTTTATCGCGTATGTTTCCGGTGCCTTCATGTGCACGGTAGGCATAGGCCTGTTGAATAGGCGGACCGTTGCGCCCGCATCATTGATGCTGGCGGCATACACGCTTCTTTGGCTGCTACTTCTGCATGTGCCTCATCTGCTCGTCACACCACTGCAGGAGGTCAACTGGGGCGCATGTGCAGAGATCGCGTTGCTGGTCGCCGCTGCGTGGATTGTCTATGGGTTGATGGCGACGCCCGACGGCGCTCTTTACGTTGCGCCCCTTACCAGCACGAAAGCGATGCGATTAGCGCGATGGTTGTTCGCGTTAGCGTTGCCGCTCATCGGTCTGGAACATCTTATTTATGCCCAACCCACGGCCGATCTAGTGCCTGCATGGCTTCCCGACCGCCTCGGCTGGGCCGCCGTGACGGGCGTTGCGCACATCGCCGCAGGCGTAGCGATCTTCTTTTTCTTGCTTCCGCGTCTGGCGGCCGTGCTGGAGGCATGGATGATGGGGATCTTCACCTTGTTCGTGTGGGTTCCAGCGGTTATCGCCACGCCTACGCAGCGTTTCGCGTGGACTGCGTTGCTGATGTCGACCGTGATGACGGCTGCGGCCTGGATCGTCGCCGACTCGTTTCGAGGCGTGCCTTGGTTTTCTTTCAGCAGATCGCGCAATCAGCTCGCCGATGTGGTGGTGCACTGACCGAACAAACCAAAGGGCCGCTTTCGCAGCCCTTTGAAGGTGGATGTCGATCATCCAAACATCCAGACAGCACATCGCGCGATGGCTTAACCGGTACGTCCTGTTTCGAACAGGAACCACACGCGGCGCTCGGCCTCGTCGATCCAGTTTTCCAACAGGCTAGCGGTTGCTACGTCGTTGTACTCGTCGCACAGATCGTGCGTCTTGCGCATGTATTCGGCGAGGCGTGCATTGTCCTCACGCAGCTCGGCCAGCATGTCTGCGGGCGTGACGTAATCGGCATCGTTGTCGAATAGACGCTTTTGCTTGGCGATTTGGCCGATCGAACGCAGCGTGGTGCCGCCGAGTTTGCGCACCCGTTCGGCGACAGGGTCGGTCGTTGCGTAGATTTCGTCGGACTGCTCGTCCAACATGAGGTGATAGTCCCTGAAATGCGGCCCAGACATGTGCCAGTGAAAGTTCTTGGTTTTCAGGTATAGCGTAAAGATATCCGCCAGCAACACATTGAGTTCGGCGGTGATATCGCGTCGCGCCGCCTCGCCTAGCGAGCTTGGCGTTTTCAACGGCGCTTTGCGCTGTTGCTTGGCTTTGTCTGCTTTAGCCATGGTGCTTCTCCTTACGGGTGGGTGCCATTGAGCGCAAATAGCGGCAGAAATGTAACGTCCTGGTTACGGAAAACCTTGTTCTGCCCATTCGGCCAAAAGGGGTCTTCTACTCTATCAAACAAATGTGCCAGTCATTCCGGTGATCGTTTGCTACGACATTCATCGCCCTGGCACACGTGGAAACCGTGCTTCCGGCGAATCATCGAGCATGCTCTTCAGTCACCGACACCGCCGGCCTGCTCGTTGCATCCGTCGCGGACATAGATGCACAGTTGGCCGCATCGCTAGGGGCATATCCGCACGCCATCGGCGGCTCTGCGTCACGCACACGACCGCTTTCATCGGGCGTGCTCGGTGGCGGGTCATCACTGGGCGACGATGGCTTTCGTCTTGTGGCTTATGCACGCTGTATTCCCGGATGAAGGCAGTCCTCACGGGCGCCGCGGCGCCTTCACAGGCAAGCCTGGAGTCAGCCACGCATTCATTAACGTGCTTTTCCGGCCGGATCGGGCGTGACTCGCCCCTCGCCAAAGAGGGCTTTTTTGAGTGGCACACTCTTTGCCTCGTCACACACGGGCCGATTCAGACGGCCATTCAGGTACGTCACATTGAGCCATTAAAACGCCGGAGGTCGCAAGAAAATGATGTTTGCAGTCCTGAGATTCGATATGCGGTAGACACCCTCGGGCGTATTGGCTTGAGGTTTGGGGCATGCCTGCCGACATAGTCATAGGCAAGCTTTCAACCCTTGGAGAGCCAGCAAGATGCCCGACGCGGGGTTCTCACGATGCAGTTAAACGTCGAGACGCTAGCGTTCATTAATGGCGGCCAGGCTTTGGTGCTTGCGCTGATGCTGTGGTTTGGCACACACGGCAGAAGCGGTCATGCACTCCAGGGCATGCGCCTGCGTGCCGGGGCGTTGCTGCTGGAAGCGGGCAGCGACTTCATACTTGCCCTCGTTGGTCAGATTCCGCCGCTTGCCATACTGTTGTTGGGCAATACCCTCAGTCTGTCCGCGCAGGCGTTAACGATTGTTGCACTGCGGATGGTGCTGATGCGGCCGCTTCGCTGGCGCCCAGCGCTGGTGTTGGGCCTTGTGGGGTGGATCGGGGTGACGTGGTTGAGCACTGTGCATCCCAATTATCCGCTACGGGTGCTGTGGGGCTCCTTCATCATCGCCTGCAACATCTCCCTGAACATCGCCGCACTGTGGGGCGGCTGCAACAAGCGCGAGACACGCGCCCAGTGCATGCTTCTTTGGGCCTATGTCCTGGCTTTCGCGTTGCTGGTGTGGCGCAATGTCTCGCTATGGAGCATGGCTACCCCGTTGTCGGGAATCAGCACGCCATCGCCGGTCAATACGATTTACGTCTTGCTGTTCGGGCTCCAGCCGTTGCTGGCGAGCGTGGGCTTTCTGTTGCTCTACAACGAGATTCTACAACGCGAGCTTTTTGATCTCGCACGCATCGATCCGCTAACGGGCATCACCAACAGGCTTGGGTTGCTCGAGGCATCGGAAGTATTCCTATCGCGCGCACGCGCGAAACAGGAATCGATTGGTGTGCTGTTGATCGACGCGGACCATTTCAAAAGCATCAACGACCGCTTTGGTCACGACGATGGCGATCGCGTTCTGCTCGAGCTGGTATCCAACATACGACGCATGCTGCGCGGTAGTGACTTGGTGGGACGTGTCGGTGGCGAAGAGTTCCTGGTGCTGTCACCTTGCGTCAAGGCGAACGACCTGTTGGCGCTGGCAGAACGCATTCGTGCGGCGATTGAACGCACGTCGTTTTTTATCGACGGCGAGGCGTACGCACTCACCGTTTCCATTGGCGCCGCCATCGCCAGCCATCACGAGCCCGACATGATGGGCGCACGTCGCAGGGCGGATAAGGCGCTCTATGATGCCAAACGTGCCGGGCGCAACTGCGTGATGATTTCAGCGCCTTGACGCTGGAGTCGGGCATTTTCTTGCATCTCAACGCCGCGGCTTGTCTCCAAGCAGCGCGCACGGGGCTTCGCTGACATGTTTTTTTTGCAGCGTGAAAATGCTGCCGCACGTTGGCGTTCGTCGATCGGCACACATTCAACCGATACACCAACGACGCGCGCAACGAGCGACAGAAATCTCAGGCTGCGGCGCTGACCTTAAAACGCGTCGCGGGTTGATTGTGCGAGAGATTCGGGCCCAGCGACTTACGTGCTTGCTCGAATGCATGCCAATCAGCGACTTCGGGCAACGATGGGATGGTTACCAATTCGCCTTGATCGAAGCCTGCAAGCGCTGCATCGACCAAGTCATAGGCGTTCATCACGATGGCCTTCGGCAGGTTGTCGACCGGCAGGCCTGCTCCGTCCCAGAATTCCGTGTCGATAGCACCGGGCAGCACCACCTGCACTCGCACGCCCTTGTCATTCAATTCGTGATGCAGCGACTGGCTGAAGGCGAGGACGAATGCCTTGGTGCCACCATAAACGCCATTGAGCAGTTCCGGCGCGACGGCAACGATCGATGAAATGTTGATGATCGAGCCCACGCCCCGGGCAACGAAACCTTCCGCGGCGGCACGAGCCAAACGCGTCAGCGCGATAACGTTGAGCGCGATCATGGCATCCATCTTGTCCGGGTCCGATGCCAGTAACGAGGCCGTGGCGCCCACGCCGGCGTTGTTCACCAACAGCGTGATACTTGAATCGGTGCGAAGTACACGCTCAACGAGACGGATGCCTTCGTCCGCGCTCAGATCGGCGCCCAGCGTTTCAACGGTTCGGCCCGTCTCGGCCGTAAGGCGGGTGGCGAGCTGGTTGAGGCGGTCTCGGTTGCGGGCCACCAGGATGAGGTCGTA
>CAJCJD010000099.1 GCA_903970555.1 Vulcanimicrobiota bacterium | reverse complement strand
TCAACAATCGACGGCTGCTCGGACCGATCGGCAATATCCCGCCGGCCGAGGCCGAAGCTGCTTATTATGAGCAACTCGCTGGGTCCACCATGGGGGTGTGACTCAAGCAAAAAAGCCTCCGGGAAACCCGGGGCGGTTCATAAGCGGCGTATGCACGCATCCTGAGCATCGAGGCAAGCGCTATGCGCAGCTACTGAGCGCGGCAATCACGGAGGCCATCCTCGAGCGTGGCGACACCGCGTTTCTTCACGTGAGAGACGGAAACACCGGCGCGGCCAGCGTGTATGAAAAGCTCGGATTCGGAGTCCGCGCCGTGTTCGATATTGCCGCAGTCACGAAGCGCTAGACGCGCAACCTGACCCGTGCCCCGGCTCGATGTGACCCTCCGGGCATGATGATTGCGGGGCAGCGCTTGTTTCTATAAAAGTCACATCCATGCGCATCGCCGAAATTTCGACTTTTTTGAAAGCTTGCGCGCCCCGCCCGGGCGCTCCGCCGATATGTATGCCTTTCGCGTCGCCATGTTCGACGGCGCGATAGCCGCATCAAGTCGATCCGGCATAGCGTATTCCACACCGGTTACCCTTCCCGTCATGCAATTTCCTTGGCACCGTTCTGCCAAGAACCGCTAGAGGCTACAACCCGAGGTGCGTAAATGAACACGAACTCTCCGGCAGCGCGATCCCCTGTCGCGTCATCTCCCATCGTAAAGTGGCTCACCATTGCGTTTTTGTTGCTGTCGGGGATTTACCTCGTGGCAATGGGTATCTGGCTGATCGCAATCGGAGGGTCGCCTTATTACGTGATCGCCGGACTTTTCATGCTGGCGGTCGCTTATCTCGTCTGGCGACGAAGCACATCGGCGCTTTATCTTTATGCGCTGCTGCTCTTTGGCACATTGATATGGGCGGTCATCGAGGCGGGGTTCGACTTTTGGGCGCTGGCGCCGCGCCTGGACGTACTGGTTATCGCCGGCGTCTGGCTGTTGCTTCCATTCACCTATCGCCTGTTTGCGACGCCCGTCAAGAAAGGCGGCCTGACGCTCGCTGCAGCGGTGGTGCTTAGCGGCATCGCCCTTGCATATGCCGCGTTCAACGATCCGCAGGAAATCAACGGCACCGTGCAGGCGCAGGCAGACAGCGCGCCGGCAGCGGCCGCCTCCCGGCCGGGCGATTGGCTCGCCTACGGCAATACGCAAGCTGGAACGCGATATTCGCCGCTCACGCAGATCAACAGCAAGAACACGGGCACCTTGAAAGAGGCCTGGACGTTTCGCACCGGCGACATGAAAGGGCCGAACGATCCGGTCGAGATAACCAACGAAGTGACACCGCTGGCAGTCGATGGAACGCTGTTCTTCTGCACGCCCCATCAGATTGCGATCGCGCTGGATGGAGCGACGGGCAAGGAGAAATGGCGTTTCAACCCGGACCTCAAGCCTGATCCCAGCTTCCAGCACGTAACATGCAGAGGCGTCTCCTACCACGAGACCGCCGCCGCATCGCAGGCGCGCGAGACCAGCAGCGCAGCGGCCCTGCCCGCGTGCTCGCGCCGGATCATCCTCCCGGTGAACGATGGCCGCCTGTTCGAACTCGATGCCGCCACCGGTCAGCGCTGTGCCACCTTCGCCGAAAACGGCGTGCTCGATCTGCAGCATCTGCAGCCGGTCAAGACCCCTGGTCAGTATGAGCCCACGTCGCCGCCGATCATTACATCGAAGGTCATCGTCGTTGCGGGTGCCGTCACCGACAACTATGGAACGCGCGAGCCGTCCGGCGTGATACGCGGATTCGATGTGGACACGGGCAAACTTCTTTGGGCGTTCGATCCCGGCGCGTCCAACCCCAACGCAATTCCTGGCGACCAGCATAGTTACACGATGAACTCGCCAAACTCATGGGCTCCCTCAGCCTACGATCCGAAACTCGATCTCATCTATCTGCCGATGGGCGTAACGACTCCCGACATCTGGGGCGGCCATCGCACGCCCGATCAGGAGCGCTACGCGAGCGGACTGCTTGCGCTGAATGCAACGACAGGCAAGCTTGCCTGGTTCTATCAAACCGTCCACCACGACTTGTGGGACATGGACCTGCCGGCGCAGCCGACCATCGCCGACATCAAGGACAGCAGCGGCAACATCATCCCCGCGATCTATGCGCCGGCCAAGACGGGCAACATCTTCGTGCTCGACCGGCGCACCGGCAAGCTGATCGTGCCCGCACCCGAGCAACCGGTGCCGCAAGGCGCGGCTACGGGTGATCACGTGTCGCCGACCCAGCCATTCTCCGATCTCACGTTCAGGCCGAAGAAGAACCTGACCGGCGCGGACATGTGGGGCGCGACGATGTTCGACCAACTCGTGTGCCGCGTGATGTTCCATCGTTTGCGTTATGAAGGACCGTTCACGCCGCCTTCTGAGCAAGGAACGCTGGTGTTTCCTGGGAATCTCGGCATGTTCGAGTGGGGCGGACTTGCCATCGATACAGACCGGCGCATCGCTATCGCCAATCCGATCGCGCTGCCTTTCGTCTCGCGGCTCATTCCACGCGGACCTAAAAATCCGATCGAGCCTCCCGCCTCCGGCCAGAGTGGTACGGGCACCGAAACCGGCGTCCAGCCGCAATATGGCGTGCCGTTTGGAGTGACGCTGAACCCGTTCCTGTCACCGTTGGGATTGCCGTGCAAGCAACCTGCGTGGGGTTATGTATCGGCGGTCGATCTGGGCACAAATGCGGTGATCTGGAAGAAGCGCATCGGCACGACGCGTGACAGCTCGCCCATCCCGATCCCGTTCAAGATGGGCATGCCGATGCTCGGCGGTCCAGTCACGACGGCGGGTCACGTGTTCTTTATCGGGGCGACGGCGGACAACTATCTGCGCGCGTTCAACACCGATACCGGCGAGCAGCTATGGGAAGCTCGCCTGCCTGCAGGAGGTCAGGCGACGCCAATGACGTATGAGGCCGGTGGTAAGCAGTACGTGGTCATCGCGGCAGGTGGTCATGGGTCGTTCGGGACCAAGCTTGGCGATTACGTGATGGCTTATGCGTTGCCGGATAAGCAGTGAGATGGGATTGCGCGCGACGCCGGGGGGCGTCGTGCGTTATAGCCAAACGATAGACTAAAGCTGCAGCCTAACTTCTATAGGTGTCCATTCCACTTTATGGCGAAAGAGATGCTGCTGAAAACTTCGAAGCTCACTCCCACTCGATCATCAACAAGCCCCAGAACCCGCATGGTTAAAGGGTTTGGCTGTGATCGAAAAAAGCCTTTACCGTCGCTCTTACCGTCAGAAAAGCAGGCCCTTTGCTGGTGCGGGTTTGCGTGGTATCGGCATATCATCAATCAGCACCAAT
Organism: Vulcanimicrobiota bacterium; assembly: GCA_903970555.1. Lineage (GTDB taxonomy): Bacteria > Pseudomonadota > Gammaproteobacteria > Xanthomonadales > Rhodanobacteraceae > Dyella_B. The sequence continues at coordinate 3,404 of CAJCJD010000099.1, read as the reverse complement.
CATACATAACTTGAGACTGCACTTCAGCCCCACTCTTTGAGAGCAGCCTTTACGTGCTCTATCCGATTTCTCGCGCCAGTGGTGCGAGTTTTGCCATGTCGGTATCGATGCCTAAGAATCCCTTCATGCACCACAGGTTGGAAGCCGAAAAACCACTCGTGCCCAGATACTGCGGCAAGCTGCACCACCGCCTTGCATTTGATATGGCGCGTCCAGTCGTAGTCTGGCTACGACAATCGCAACGTATCCAAACGCTCACCCCTTGAGCACAGCCGCGCGAGATGATGGCCCGGTGTCGTCTCCCCTGCCTCGCCTGAACCCTCGATCCCCGGCAATGAATGCCTCCAGCATGTGCGGGATCAGCGTCGCCGCATCGACCGCTTCGCCGTAGGTCTGCGCGTGCAACGCAGCGTAGCGGTCGAGGTCGGTTTTCAGGCTGGCCGGGCACGCGAAAGTCAGCTTGACGCTCTCGGTTTTCGGCAGCGGCCCCAGCCGCAGCTTGCGCGTCGTGCTCATTGCGAAGCCATCTTTTGAAGAACCGCGGGTGGTAGCCAAGCTATTTTGCATCGTGAAAAATGATGCCAAGCGTATGCCGCTGTCCCCAATGTAGCCGGCTGACCCCGTGACGCAGATTCGCCCGATAGAAACCGCGCAAGGAGCGCATGGGCCTGTGGTTGACGGCGAGGACGACAGCATCCCCCTGGCGTAGCGGCACCACATCCGCTCGACCGGGCTTCTTCGGGTCGCTTTCCGTCAGCAGTAGCTCGCCACCCTCGAAGTCGCGCCCCGGTTCGTTAAGCAAGAATATTGCTTGGAATGGGAAGACGTGTTCGCCGTACAAATCCTGGTGCAGACAGCAATAGTCGTTGGCTTGGTACCGCAGCAGCAGCGGTGTCGGCCGCTGCTGGCCCGCTGTATAGCAAATTTCCCGAAATTCAGCGTGAGTCTGCGGGAAGCGCTCCTCGATGCGCATCGCACTGTGCCATCGGTTGGCGATGGGTGCCAGATGGGGATAGAGCGACTGCCGCAACCGCTCAACCCTATCAGGCAGCGGGTAGCTGAAATATTTGTATTCGCCCCGGCCGAAGGCGTACCGCTCCATCACGATACGGCTACGAAAGCGTTCCTCCTGAAAAAAACAGGTCGCAACTTCATCGCACTGAGCAGGCGTCAACAACGACGGAAGCACGGCAAAGCCATCGAGCCCCAACGCGGTTTCGATCGCCGTCCAATTTGCCACCGCAATATTGTTCTCCAGTCCATCGAGCGATCCGATGGCGTCCGAGCCGACGAACATAGACTGAAGTGAGTTCATGAATGCAATTCCTTCCTGGCGCTGCCGGGTGCTCTGACGGGTTGGTTTTTCTTCCAGGCTGCGTACTCCTCGGGCAGGCAGACAGCGCATGGTCTGTAGCCAGCGGCAATGGCCGTGGCCTCGTCCAGAAAGAAGACGCGGTGCTTCACATAGCCACCACGGGCAATCGCTTGCAGTGCCGCGCGGCAGTCGAGACGGCCATATAACTTGCCACCGCGATGGCCCCCAAACATGCCGGGTACGGCGCTGAAATATGGCTTGCCGTCAGACCCGATCAGCGTGAATGCTTTGTCCAGATTAAGCATGACTGCAGTTCTCATCACGTATCACCGCGCATCGTGGAACGTCAGTTCCATACCGATGCGTTCACCTTGGCGCACGCGGCTGATAGCGTGCTTCAGGTTGACCCGGTAATGACCCCTGGTTCCCTTGAACGGGCGTTCGGATGTACTGATGATCGCCGCGTCTCCAAGCTTCAGCGGCAGCACCATGGGACGCGATTGCATGCGTGGACGCTGTTCCGTCATCACAAACTCGCCGCCGTGAAAGTCCTTCCCCGGCTCGGACAACAGTGCGACGACCTGCAGGGGAAACACTTGCTCACCAGCGCTGCGTTGATGAAGCGCGACATAGTCCTCGACACCAAGCCGGTTCAAATGGGATTGCGCCTGAACTTGCCCCGCTTTCTGATTGCGTCGGCGAAAGTCTCCCAGCTCCGCTGGGTAGCTGCCGTCCACGCCCAGGATTTCGGCCCATTGATTGGCAATGACAGCCAAGTGGCGATAGAACACCGTGCGCCATATCTCCAATGGAGTCGGGAGGCTGGCATCGAAGTAGAACAGTTCGCCATGCCCCAGGTCAGCCGAGGCCAACGGCACGCGATGTGCGGCGCTCATGGTTTCTGTCTGGCGCGCCAGATCATGTGCCGTGCTCGCGTCCAACAGGCCGGGCAGCACGGCGTAACCTTCAATGTCCAGTTGCGCGGAAATGCCTGCCCAATCCAGGCGATCGATCTTCGTGTTGGGTGAAGTCATTTGAAATCGCTCCATCAGATCTGAGCTTCGCGGCGCAGCAGTTCGCGCTTGCGATCCACGCCCCAGCGGTAGCCGGCAAGATCGCCATTGCGCCGTACAACGCGGTGGCAGGGAATAGCCACGGCCAGGTGGTTCGCGCCGCAGGCTTGCGCGACAGCACGCACTGCCTTGGGCGACCCGATGCGCTCGGCAATCTCCGCGTAGCTCACGGTTGTGCCCGGCGGAATGTCGCGCAATGCCAGCCAGACACGCTCCTGGAAAGCCGTGCCCTGCACATCCAGCGGCAGATGCAGGCCGATAGCCGGCGCTTCGATGAAGCCCACGACCTGGGCGACCAGTTGCTCGAACTCGCCGTCACAGCCAATGAGCTGCGCCTTGGGAAACTGGTCCTGCAGGTCGCGCACCAGCATGTCCGGGTCATCGTCCAACAGAATGGCGCAAATGCCGCGCTGGCTCTGCGCGACCAGAATGGCGCCCAGCGAGCATTGCCCTACCGCGAAGCGGATGACTGCCCCTACACCACCCGCCCGGTAGTCCCGTGCACGCATGCCCAGGAGCTGATCAGAGGTTTCATAGAAGCGGCTGTTGGAGTTGAAGCCGGCGTCATAGATGGCGTTCGTGATGGAGGCGTTCGGGGCACTCAACTCTTCGCGCAGCTTGCGGGCGCGATAGGCCGAACTGTAGGCCTTGGGCGTCAGGCCCGTCTCGGCCTTGAACAGGCGATGGAAGTGGAAGGGACTCATCTCGACCTCGGCGGCCAGATCATCGAGCTGGGGCGGTGTCTCCGATGCTTCGATCAGTCGGCAGGCGCGCGCCACCAGCGTGGCACGCTCGGACGCCGCGCTGGTCTGATCACCGTGCGCGCGGCGGCTCGGTCGATAGCCAGCCGCTTCGGCTGCCTCGGCCGAATCGAAGAACACCACGTTCTCGCGTTTCGGCAGCCGTGCTGTGGAACTAGGCTGGCAGTACACGCCCGTGGTGCGCACGGCGTAGACGAAGTGTCCGTCGGCCGTGGCATCCCTCGTCCGGACAGATCGGAAGAGCGTCGTGTAGGG
>CAJCJD010000098.1 GCA_903970555.1 Vulcanimicrobiota bacterium | reverse complement strand
TAACCTACACGCTTGCTGCGTTGATGGGTATCGCGTTCACGCTCTACGCGCATCTGGCCGCGCAGAACTACCTGATTTACCTCTTTCTGCTGTTGTTCGCCAGCGGCGGCTTCGTCGCGGTACTCGCCGAGCGTCGCGGTTGGCATCGAAAATACCTGGACTATCGCGCGCTAGCCGAAGGCCTTCGCATACAGTCGTACTGGCAGCGCGCTGGCATCTCCGCGTCGATCGACCATGAGTTTGCGCATGACAATTTCTTGCAGAAGCAAAACATAGAACTTGGATGGATCCGCAACGTGATGCGCGCGGCCGGCCTGTCGACACCACCGGATGCGACAGAACCCACGGCAAGCGGATTGGCGACCGTCATTGCCGAGTGGGTTGGCGAATCGGGAAAATCAGGGCAACTCCACTACTTCGAACGCAAGACGATCGAGCGCACGGGCTTGCACCACATCACCGAAACCATTGGCTCGATCAGCCTGTGGGGCGGCATCGCCATCAGCGTGTTTCTTGCCGTGTTCGCCTTTAAACTTCCGGAGAATACTAAAACTTTGCTGGTACTGATGATGGGCGTACTGTCAATCGTTGCCGCAGTGCGCGAGGCGTACGCCTATCGTAAGGCGGACAAGGAACTGATCCGACAATACCGTTTTATGCAGCGCATATTTGCCGGGGCACGAGCGGCGCTCGACCAGACTGCCGACCCCATAGCGCAACGCGAAATACTGTATTCACTCGGCGATGCGGCGCTGACCGAGCACGCCGAATGGACGCTCATGCACCGCGAGCGGCAAGTGGAACATAGCAAGCTTTGAGAAGTCAGCTGAAGCGACCCTAGCGGCCGCCTACCATATCTTTACCCGGTCGGCTGGCGACAGATAAAGCTTCTCGCCCGGCACGACATCAAATGAATCGTACCAACCATCAATATTACGTACTGCTTGTGCGCGGATGTTGTCCGGCGCATGCACATCGGTAGCCAGACGTTGGCGTAATTCCGCGTCGCGAATCTTGACGCGCCAACTCTGGGCGTAAGCGATGAAGAAACGCTGATCGCCGGTGAGGCCATCGATCACCGGTGCCGGCTTGCCGTTCAACGACTTGTGATAAGCCGCATAAGCGACGGCTAGCCCCGCCACGTCGGCGATGTTTTCGCCTAGCGTCTGCCGCCCATTTACGTATAGGCCGGGCAATGCCTGATAGTGGCTGTACTGTTCGACGAGCTTTTGCGTGTCGGCCTGAAAGTGTGCGGCATCCTGCGGCGTCCACCAGTTTTCGAGTTTGCCTTGCGCATTGAAGTCGGCACCGGTGTTATCGAAACTGTGGCTGATTTCATGACCGATGGTGGCACCTGTCGCGCCGTAGTTGGCGGCATCATCAGCATTCGGATCGAAGAACGGCGGCTGCAGGATCGCTGCGGGAAAATTAAGCGCGTTCTGCAGTGGAAGATTCACCGCATCTACCGTTTGCGGCGTCATCCACCATTCACCGTGATCGACGGGCTGGCTCAGCTTGGCCAATTGATGTCGATATTCTTGCGCCACCGCTCGCTGATGATTACCGAGGGCATCATCGGGACGAATCTTCAAGGTGCCATAGTTGCGCCAGGTTTCCGGATAGCCCACGCCGACACGCAAGGTAGCGATCTTCTCCTTCGCCTTGGCTCGCGTTGCCGGGGTCATCCAAGCCAGTGTGTCGATGCGATCATCGAAGGTTGCAAGGAGATTCTTCACCATCGCCTGCACTTTGGCTTTCGAGGAAGCTGGGAAATATTGCCTCACGTAGACTTGCCCCACCGCATCGCCCAGATCGAAGCTTGTCGCGTTCACTGCGCGCTTCCATCGGTCGGACTGCTTGGGTGTGCCCTCCAAAGTCGTCCCGTAGAAATCAAAATTGAGATCGGCGTAGGCCCTGGGAAGCAAAGGGGCCGCCTTATCGAGCGCGTGATAACGCAACAACTGCTTCCACGTATCGAGCGATTCGCTACCCACCAGCGCAGCAATCCCCGTGATGCCGACGGGTTGCCATACATCGATCCGAGCCTGTCCATCCAGACCGGCGGCTTTGAAGTAAGCAGGCCAGTTCAAGCCCGGTGCTTTTTGGGTGAAGTCAGTCGTGTTCCATACATTGTTGGCTTTGTGCACATCCTCGCTGTCCACAAGATTTTCTTGCGCCTGCGCAATCTTGGTTTCCAGCCCGATGATGGCCTTGGCTTGCGCATCCGAACGTGGCGTCCCGGCCAGTTTCAGCAACGACGCCACATAGGCCTGGTACTTGGCGCGATATCCCGCCATCTCAGCGTCTTTAGATAAATAGTAATCGCGACTGGGCATACCCAAGCCGCCCTGCAACAGGTAGGCCATGTTGTGCGCAGGGTCTTCCAACGCCTGGGTGACGAACAGCCCGAACAGATTTTCGGTTTGGAAGTTGGTGGCGTTGATGGGGTCTACATCGGCACGCTGCTCGCTGCCCAACACGCGGGCGAGATCATCGCGCGTCTTGATCGCGTCGATCTGGTCCAACTCGGATTTAAGCGGCGCCAAACCACGCTTCTCAATGTCAGCTTCATCCATGAAAGCGGCATAGTAATCGGCTATCTTGCGTTCGTTTGAGCCAGCGGCTGGGTGGGTGTTCGCCATATTGCGAATCAAGGCCGCTGTGCGCTGCTCGGTCAGCTCCTCCAAATCCTGCGTCGGGCCTGTGCTGGAGCGGTCAGCAGGAATCTGCGTGTTTTTGACCCAAGTGCCGTTGACGTAGCTAAAGAAATCGTCGCCGGGTTTGATCGAATGATCCATACCGGTGAAATCGATGCCACTCGCCACACTGCCGGTCTTGACCGGTTGGACAGTACCGGCGATCGGAGGCGAGGCAATCAGGGCCGAAGTGCCCCCAAGGAGTGCCGCAGTAATCATCCAGCGCAAAACTTGCATGGCAACTCCCCTTCTATGGCATTGAACCGAACCACGATAACCGGCAACGATGGCCAATGGTGCATGACTTCCGGGCTATCGTTTTCCGCATCGCCCGTAAAAATGGCGACGCAGCTGGTCATTGCCATATCAGATCAACACTGTCGCGAATACTGTGCTTTGGCAACGTAATCGTGGCGATCCCTTCTTTATCGTCCCACGCCCATTGGCTTATCTGTTTGCCGCCGATCGATATCGACTTTGGTTTGCCTTGCGCATGGATCCGAACCGCATACGAACGGTCCTGCACTTGGTCGTTGAACATCCCCTTGGTGGGTGCAATGACAAGTTCATGGACACCTCCGCCTGTCGTGGTGTAGCTCATCGTCGTCAATGCGTATTGGCCTTGCTTGTAGCCGAGCGAAATACCATCGTCTTCGTAGAGTTCGAAGTGCCCCTGGCCTGAACCGTAGACATTCACGATGATCGTATCGAGCGGCTTTGCATTGGAGTAGTCACTGACTTCCTGCTCGGGAACAATCGAACCTTCGCGAACGAAGACCGGCGTTTCGTCCACCGCGTAATGCGAAGTAAAGGAAGATCCGCCGTGATAGTGCTTGCCAGTGAAGAAATCGACCCACTCACCTGGCGGCAGGTAAACGGTGCGATTGCCGCTTTCATCCAGCACGGGAGCCACTAGCATTTCATCGCCGAAGAAGTATTCGTGTGATTGCCTGTAGGCCTCTTCCAGGTCGGGATAGACCAGGTATAACGGCCGCATGATCGGCATCGACTCGGTGTGCGCCTGCCACGTGTAGGTATAGACATAAGGAATCAATTGCGTGCGGAGCGTGAAGTACTTCCGCATCAATGCAATGCCTTGGTCACCGTAGACCCAAGGCATGCGAACATTCCCTTCACGGGGGTTGGCATGCGCGCTATGCATGCGCAAGATCGGGCTAAAGGTGCCGAACTCGATCCAGCGTGCATATAAATCAAAATCGATCTTTGCACCGTGGAAGCCACCGATGTCGTGACTGATATACGGCACCAGCACATTGCCGCCGCGCGCGGTGAAGGCGACTTCGTATGCCAACACGGGCCATTCCGAATAGGTGTCGCCCGTAAAGAAGGCCGGATAACGTTCGCTGCCCCAGTCGCCATAACGGCTGAGGATAAAGCCGCGCTGACCGGTAACCTGCTCTGTGTAATCGTAGAAAACCTTATTGGTCCACAACTGCTTGTTGAGCCCCGGCATATCGGCCGCGCCACCACCGCCGTCCACCCACCACGCATTCACACCGGCCTGCATAAGCGGGCCGTGCAGATCGCGCATGAAAATATCGGCCTGTTGTTGGTTGGATAAATCGAAATAAATGCGCTTTGGCGGCAGCACATCTCGCAATGCTACCGGCGCCCGCAAAAGGCCGCCGCCCTGGGGGCCTGGTTCGACGCGCAGCGCGATCTCGTTGTCTTGTCCGGCCTTGGCGTGGGGTGCGATATCGGCATAGGTCAACCGTCGCGGCCATTGGATATGGCTGTGACTGACTTCCTTACCGTTGATGAAGATGCGGTACGTCTGGCCCACTTCGCCCAGATAGATATACAACGCTGTGGGAAGCGTCGCCGGTAACTTCACCCTTGCGCGATACCATGCAACGCCCTGATAGTTCTTGTACCCCTGTACCTGCCAAGACCGGTCGGTACGGATCGGCTTCCAGTGGCTGTCATCATGATTGATCGCAAACCACCGCTGGCGAAGACCCTGATCGTTCGGATCGGTGGAAAACTTCCACAGTCGCGAGATATCCATGTCGAACGATGGCTTCGGCGGTACCTCTCGTCCAAGCGCCTTGAGCACCTCTGGCGCGTGACTATCGTTGAACGACAGGATGCTTTCTTCGGTATTCGCATACCCTGGGTGGTCGTTTAGGCTGAGCTTGATACCGCGGTCATGCAGCCAGCGCATGAACTGATCGGGGTGCGGAAAAAGTGGACTCCAATCGTAGCCACCTTGCCAGCCGTAGTTGTGCCACGCGAAATCGAGCACCAACGTATCGAACGGAATGTGGTTCTGACGCAGCCTGGAAAGTTCATCTTCAAGATATTGCTGGTTGTAGCGCTCGAAATCGGGTTGCTTCGACTCAGGCGTGCCGGGAAAGTATTCGAAATTGAAATCCGTTACCCATGTGCCGAGCGTGTAGCGCGGGATCATTGGAATGGGCCCGCACAACTGTGCGTATTCCTTAAACACATGCTGGTAATCATGATCGTAAGTGAACAGGTACCAGTCCTGGCCATAGGGTTGCTTGCGCGGCTCGATCCAATTTGTCTGAGCGTTCCACAGCGGCGTCTGGCTGTCGTCGATAAAAGCGTAACCGCTGCGGCTAAGCAGGCCTGGCTTGGCCTTTTCCAGCGGAATTTCGATACCCGGGATGATGTCGTTGACGGGGCTTTCGAGGTCCATGTTTCCTTCTGGCAGATTGTCCTTGCTGACGTGATCAAGCGAATACGTCAACCCACCCAGATTCTTCGTATCCACGTCGCCGGGATGCCAGTCACGCGGGCTACCACTGGAAACATTCCAGCTCACCTTGAGATTGTCGGCGGAAAAAGGTCCAGAATTCAGCCGATAACGCAATGTCATGGCGCTAGTGCTGGCGACAAACCAGCCATCTTTCTCCGTGGTGTGAACAGGCACCGCAGGCCAGTCGCGCTTCTGTACAACGGCGGTAGGCGAGTCGATGAAAACGCCACCGGGCGAATATTCCATGCGCACCAGCGATGGGGTGAGGAACTCGAAACGCGCGTCGCCAGCGTTGACGATCGGCTTGCTTGGTGTTTCCGCACACGAACCCAGGCATGTCGATAAAAATGCGATAAGCAGCCAAATCGTGATGCGATGGAAGTACCGGTGCAAAATCATTCGCTTACCCCTTACATTTGAGCGTGCAGCAATGCAGATTCAAACCAGGCCATACAATACGTATATCAGGAAAAGCAGACCAAGTCCGCGATACATCAATAGCCAATGCAAGTTGGCGCGACAGAGATAAAAAAACGGCACGGAATCACCCGTGCCGTTCGTCACTCACTGTCTTGAATCATCGCTAAAGCTGTTTACGCCGCTGCGCTACTTCATCGGGTGTCACGTTGCCCTGCTTGTTACCGAAGTGGCCGATAACGTAATTGGTAAGCGAGGCAATGTCGGTATCGGAGTAAGCATTTCCGAATTCCGGCATGAAGATATTCGGCGCTAACGCATGGGGACCTGCGCCATGCAAGAGGATTTGTGTGACATTGGTGCCATGCACATCATTGACGCCACGTGTGCCAAGCAACGACGCATACGACGTCTGTTGACCTTTGCCATTCCATTGGTGGCAACTGGCGCAGGCACCTTCAAACAGCTTGAGGCCGGGATTGTCTGCATTCGCGTTGTCGCCGCCGGGTGCGGCGTTGTTCGAAGCCAAGGTTGGAGCAGCGGTAGCATCGATAGTGATGGGATCTTTGCCTTCGCGCGCAGGCACAGTGCGAAGGTAGGTAGCAAGCGCGGCGGCGTCAGCAGGATTGAGGAAGCGCAGACTGTTTTCGACCGCTTCGGCCATGGGGCCGGCAGCAGAACCCCTTCCGTCGGCATGGCCCGTCGTCAGATAGCTGGCGATATCACTGTCGCTCCACGCACCAATACCATGTTGCGGATCGGAGGTGATGTTGTAGGCACGCCAGCCCTGCAGTTCTTCGCCGGCCAGCTCATTGCCATGCTCCAGGCCGAAACCGAAGTTACGCGGCGTGTGGCATTCCGCGCAATGACCCAGCGCGATGGTGAGGTATTTGCCGCTATTCCATTGTTGCGATTGCGATGGATCAGGCGTGAAGCGCTGGCTTTTGAAGAACGCCGCATTCCAGAAACCCATCGCCCAACGCTGGTTGTAAGGGAACGATAAGTCATTCGCTTTGTTCGCCTGCGAGATTTTAGGCAGGCTGAAAAGATAGGCTTTGATCGCCAATACATCGCTGCGACTCAGCTGTGTATACGAGGTGTAAGGAAACGCGGGATAAAGATGTTGACCGTCGTTGCGTATACCTTCGCGCACCGCACGCACGAAATCATTGTCGCTCCAGTTGCCAATACCGGACGCTTCGTCGGCGGTGATATTGGGGGAATAGATCGTGCCGAACGGCAGCTTGAACGCCACGCCACCGGCAAACGCGCTTCCCGTACCAGGCACCGTGTGGCAAGCAATACAGTCAGCGGCCTTCGTGAGGTATTCACCCCGTGCAAGCACGTCAGCCGAAGATGGGGCGCCGGCAATCGGGGGCGCGGTGCCTTCGGCGGTGTCGGTGCGATTCAAATAGAAGTAAGCACCCATGCCAAGCAGCGCCACAAGTACGACGATGATGAGGAAACGAGTCATGCCACGTCCCTCCCCGCATGCACAGCGGCAGATACCACAGACTTGAGCGCATCAGGGCTCTGGACGAGCAGATGCCTGTCCACCGGCAGCTTGTACAGGCGTACGCCAGTGGCCGCGAAAATGGCGTTGGCAAGCGCCGGGGCAGTAATGGCCGTACCCACTTCGCCTAAGCCACCCGGGGATTCGGTGTTGATCACGCGATGCACTTCGATGACCGGCGCTTCATTGATGCGCAGGTTGCGGTAGTCGTTGAAGTTGCTTTGTTCGAAGGCGCCGTCCTTGATCGTGATATCACTGAACATGGCGGCGCTGAGGCCAAACAGCAAACCGCCCTGCACTTGCGCTTCGATGGAGCTGGCATTGACGGCAATGCCACAATCCAAACCGACGACAGCGCGACGTAACCGCACTTCGCCCTGCGGTGTCACTTCAACTTCGACGATGGCGCACACGTGGCTGCCAAAGGGTTCACCCAAGGCGATGCCACGCCCCACGCGCGCGGGCAACGGCTGGCTGCCCCAGCCGATTTTCTCCGCAGCAAGGTTCAACACCCCAAGGGCGCGTGGACTTTTTTGCAAGAGCGCACGGCGGTATTCGAGCGGATCCTTGCCAGCATGATGAGCCAGCTCGTCCATGAAACTTTCAAACACAAACAAGTTGTGCGTGGGACCAACGCCGCGCCACCACCCAACGACCAGACCTGGTGGCATATCGTGACGGATCCATTCCACTTTACCTTTGGGAATGTCGTAGGGGATTTCGGCGACGCATTCCACGGCATCGCTATCCATGCCGTCCTTGCCCATGGCCGGCGGTGCGAAGCGCGCCAGTACCGATCCGCCGCTAGTGCGATAGCCGTACCACACGGGACGCCCATTCGCATCGAGCACAGCGGAGATGACATCGTGATACATAGGACGCACGCGGTCGTGACGAATATCTTCTTCTCGCGTCCAGATTACCTTGAGCGGATAGGAAACCTGCTTGGCGAAGGCCACCGCCTGCTCCACCCAATCGGTCTCCAGGCGACGTCCGAAACCACCGCCTAAATACTGGTTGTGCAAAACGACTTTGTCTTGCGGCAATCCGGTGATCCTGGCCGCTTCGCCAACGGCTCGCGCGGGTACCTGGGTACCCGTCCATATCTCGCATTTATCGGCGGTGACAAAGACAGTCGCGTTCAACGGCTCCATGGTCGCGTGGGCGAGCATCGGCGATTGGTATTCCGATTGAACGAGAGTGCCTTGCGGTTGCGGACCGTCATCGCGTGCCACGATGGATTTGCCGTGGCGCGCACTGTCGGCCAGGGCATCGCGCAGCTGTTGCGTGGTCAGGTTGGCGTTTACGCCGTGATCCCAGGTGATCTTGAGCGCCTGCAAGCCCTGCTTGGCGGCCCAGAAGTGGTCGCCCACGACGGCGACGGCGTTATCCAGGCGCAGCACATCCACCACGCCCGGCACAGCGCGAGCGGCCTTGTCGTCCACGGCCGCGAGCTTGCCGGCCAACGTGGGGCACGCCATCACGGTGGCGATCTTCATGCCAGGAATACGTACATCGATGCCGAATTGCGTGGCACCTTTGATTTTGTCGGCCGCGTCCACGCGGCGCATCGGCTTGCCGATCAGTTTGAAATCTTTCGGATCGGTGAGCTGCACCTTGTCGGGCATGGGCAGTTTGGCCGCTTCGCTCGCCACTTCACCAAATCCAAGGCTGCGACCCGAGGGCGTGTGATGTACGACGCCGCGATCCACCGTGCAGGTAGCCGGATCCACATGCCACTTTGTCGCCGCCGCACTCACCAGCAACGTACGTGCGACGGCGCCCGCTTCGCGCAACACCGTCCAGGTGGCACGGGTACTGGTGGAGCCGCCAGTGATCTGGCCTCCTAGTGCTGGTATGCCGTAAAGCTCATCGCTGGGCGGCGAGTGCTCTACGGTAATCTGATCCAATCCCACGCCGAGCTCTTCGGCCAGCAGCATGCTGCAACCGGTGTAGATGCTCTGCCCCATTTCCGCGCTAGGCATCACCAACCGCACTGCGCCGCTGGTATCAATGCGGATAAAAGCATTCGGCGCGAAAGTCGGGTTGCCGTCCGCGAGTGCCGCCGCCGCATCGCCCGGCTGTCGACGCGCGTTGATCATTGCCGATGCGACGCCAGTGCCACCTACCCAGAGGAAAGCAATCGCCAATCCTCCCGCCTGCAAGGCATGGCGGCGGCCGAGGTCGATATCGTCGTGTTTATCTTGTGGGCTGTCGGGTCCAATCTTCATGACTTGGCTCCTTCTGGCGCACTGACGAGGGTCTGCAAAATTTCCTGCTTGCCCGTTGCAGCCTGCTTGATCGCGGCACGAATACGCACATAGGTGCCGCATCGACAGATATTGCCTGACATGGCAGCGTCGATATCCGCATCATTCGGATTGGGCGTGCGTTGCAGTAAGGCTGCCGCGGACATGATCTGTCCAGATTGACAGTATCCACACTGCACCACGTCCACATCCAGCCACGCCTGCTGAATTTTCTGGCCACTTGGCGTGTTACCAACCGCCTCGATCGTTGTGATGGCTCTGTTACCGATGGAGCCCACGGGAAGCACGCAGGACCGCACCGCCTGGCCGTCCAAATGCACCGTGCACGCACCGCATTGCGCAATGCCGCAACCAAACTTGGTGCCGGTAAGGCCGATGACGTCGCGCAACACCCATAACAGCGGCATATCGTCAGGCACATCGACCGGGTAGGCCTGACCGTTCACGGACAGAGACAACATGGATACCTCCGCATGGCGTCAGCAAGACACATGGGAACCGGGTCTAGACCCGTATCTGAGCAGATCGGCCGCAAAAAACCGGTATATCAGAAGATGCCATCTGACGATAGGATGATCTGTACTGGAGTGCGATTTTCTTAAAAACCTTCACTACAGCTTTGCCTGCGACATCTAGCGTTATATACCTGCCACCATGACGCTCACGTTTTTGCCCCCTTCTCGATAGCGACAGGAAAGATGAATTCGGCACACGAGCTGAGCACCTTGATCGACGCGCTGCGCGGCCTACATCGCGATTCTGCGCCCAAGGCAGCGCTGGCCACGCTCACGCGCACACGCGGCTCCACCTTTCGCCGCCCCGGCACTCGCATGCTTGTATTTGAAGATGGTCGCGTGGTTTGCGAGCTTTCCGGTGGTTGCCCGCAACGCGATATCGTGGCGCGCGCTTTTGAAGTAATGGCCCACGGGGAGCCGCGGCTAGTCCGTTACAACGCAGATTCGGGCCTCGATGTGCTGATCGAAATGGGATGCGGCGGCGAACTGGAAGTTTTTATCGAACCACTGTTGGCAAGCCATGACACAGACTTCATTGACACGCTTGCACGTTGCCTCGATGAACGTCAACAGGTGCAGCTGGCAACCCTGTTCGCTGTCGACGATAAGGCGATGATGCCGCGTCGACAGATATGGAACGGACACAACATCCTGCACGATTCCATCCATGATCTGGCACTCAGCCAGGCCATCATCCACAACATAACGACCTCCTCAACGCGGCACGCCAGCACGCTGCGCCTGCCTTCCGAGCGAGGCGTTGCCGACGTATTGGTGGAAGCCATCGCGCCACCTCACGCACTGGTGATCATCGGCAGCAGTGCCGCAGCTCGTGCCTTGTTACCGCTGGCTAGCGCATTAGGATGGCAGACCACCTTGGTGGATCATGATTCGTCACGTCTGCAAGCGTCCAATCTTCCGGCCAACTTGAAGACCGTTTGTGCCACACCGACAAATCTACCCAACATACTGCCGCTCGATGCGCACAGTTCGGTGGTGGTGATGACGCACAATCTCGAACATGATCTGGCATATCTCAGCGCACTGAAGGATACGCCGGCAATTTATATCGGCGCGCTTGGATCGCGTGAGCGCGTAGCGCGCATGCGTAACAGCACCGCATTGAACGGCTTGCACTTGCATGCTCCTGCCGGCTTGGATATCGGCTCGGAAACGCCGGAAGAAATTGCCCTGGCGATCGCGGCGGAGATCATGGCAGTGATCAACCAGCGCAACGGTGGTTCGCTGCGCGACAACGATGGAACCATCCATTGATGGTGGCGCCCCTCTACGGTCCCGCGTCACCTGTTGTCGTGCTGCTTGCAGGCGGCGAAGGGAGCCGCTTTGGCGGCGTCAAGCAACTGGCAGACATTGCGGGTGAGCCCATGGTACGTCGTGTGGCACGCATTGCACTGGAAACCGGCTTGCCCGTCATAACAGTCACTGGTGCTCACGCCGCGCTCGTCGAAACGGCACTCGGTGGTTTGCCAGTGAACATAGTGCATTGTGAAGACTGGCAACTTGGAATGGGCAACTCGCTTGCGACCGGCGTGCGGGAACTGGCTCACCGATTCCCACATGCATCGTCGGCGTTGATATGTCTGGCTGATCAACCGTTACTCGATGCCGCATTTATCCACATCATGCTTCAACGTCACGCCCATGCGCCGGATCGTCTTCTTGCAACAGAACAAAACGGTGTCCTGGGTCCGCCCGCTTTGTTTCCTCGCGATTGCTTCGCAACATTGATGGCGCAATCCGGCTCACGCGGAGCACGTGCGTTGCTTGAGCAGGAAGCTGAACGCGTGGATGCTTTTGCAGCATCAAATGCCTTCGATGTGGACACGCCGGATGATCTCCAGCGCGTACAGGAGTGGCTGAGGCGCGATCCTCCGTAAACGACGTAGACCTGTTGCCCGGCTTCCCACGGAATGGTCGGCTATTCGCCCGTTTGTGGCGAAAGCCGCAGAGCAGCACGAAAAGCCACAAACACGCCTTGAGAAAGTTCACCTCTTCACGTGCCACAGTCGTCATATTTAGGTAAAGTCCGCGTGTTGCCACAGACTTTGCCGAAAATTCATTGCATCGCAGCAAAAAAGCTGCCGCAGGCACTGCACTAAAACTGATCCAAATCAGTTCAGCGTTCAAAAAGAAGCCAGGGGCTTTTTGAGAATTTGAAGGGAGGGGCCCATGTTGGGATTGGCGCGCACCCTTATAACGACAGCTCTGCTGCCGACACGATGTGTCGGTCTTCATTTGCGCCTGACATGGCATCCCTATCCCGCATAAGGCTTGGCCTTCCAGCGGCCGAAATCTTTCTGGCCCATACGCAATTGCAACGATCGCCATCTAAGACAGTCTCTCGCAGCAAATCAAAAAAAAACGGTGCAGGAAATCAGGGATATCTACTACCGGTGCTTGAAGACATAGGGAGCCACAGAACTGCGAATAACGGGGAGCACTCATTCCTAACCATCCTTTTGGGGAGATTCTTGCAATGAGCAACGAACACGCAGTGACTCGATTCTCCAACCCAGCACCGCTGGGTTTAGCGGGCTTTGCCTTGACGACGTGGCTGTTAAGCATGATCAACGCCGGCTGGTTCACTGCCGACTCAATGAACATGGTACTTGCGGTTGCCATGGCTTACGGCGGAACGGCACAAATCATTGCCGGCATCATGGAATTGCCGCGCGGCAATACGTTCGGCGCGACGGCGTTCGTCAGCTACGGTGCATTCTGGTGGTCCTTCGCCCTGTTCGTGCTGTTTCTGCATGACAAGGTGCCGGGTGCTTTTGTCGGCTGGTATCTGTTTATGTGGGGCGTGTTTACGTTCTACATGTGGGTGGGCACGTTGCGCGCCGCGCGTGCACTGCAGCTTATTTTTCTGGCCTTGTGGATCACGTTCTTCCTGTTGGCCGCAGGTGAATGGACCGGCATGAGCGGCTTGCACGTTGCCGGCGGTTACGTTGGCCTGATCACCGCCGCATTGGCCTTCTATCTATCCGCTGCCGAAGTCATCAACGAGACACACGGGCAAGTAGTTCTGCCCATTGGCGCACCAAACGCCCCCCGATGATCCATAGCGGATGCCGTCAGAGGCATCCCTGACCCTACTGCTCGATAAAGGGAGAACTCCATGAAACGACATGCTTTGTTTCTGGCCCTCACTGTTCTGGGCCTCACGGTGACAGCCCCTGCGTTTGCGCAATCGGACACCAACAGCAGGGATGCCGAGGTCAAGGCGCTCAAGGCACTGGTCGAAAAACAACAGCAGCAACTTAATCAGCAACAGCAGGATCTGGCGGCGATGCATGCCAGCCTGGCGAAACTGGAAAACCAGCAAACCCAGCAACAGACGCAAATCCAGCAGACGCAAGCGCAAGAGCAAGCCAATGTCACCGCCGCCGCGTCAGGCTTGACCAAGCCAACCTTCACCACGGCGCCAGGTCTGTCGGTGGCCTTCCACGGCTTTATCGATGCGACCGCATTCAGTCAGACCAGAAGTTTCACCTACGGCAACGGACAGAATGCCGAATTCCCCATACCCGGCTCGGGTGGCAGTCTCAGCGGTGTCGACGTCCGCAATACACGCTTTCTGTTCGATTTAACCGGCGCCAAGATAGCCGGCGACTGGGTCGGTGGCGCGCATCTGGAAATGGATTTCTTCGGCGGCAATAACGGCACTGGCCCGTATTCGCAGGAACAACCGCTGCCCCGTCTGCGCCAAGCCTATATGGTGCTGGAAAACCCGCTCACAGGCAGCAGGATTCAGATCGGCCAGATGTGGGATCTGATGTTCCCGCTGGACAACCTACCGGAATCGCTTAGCCATATCGCCTTCCCGCTTGGTTACGGCACCGGCCTCATCGGCTGGCGTTTCCCTGGCGTGATCTACTCGCAAGAACTCAACCATGGCACGGATGGCCCACTGTGGCGTTTGGACCTCGGCGGTTTCAATGGCACCTGGGATGGCCCCGGCAACGAAGTGAACTACGTCAGCGCCGGCAACGCTGGCTTCCGTCCGCAGATCGAGGCCAGGCTGCACGTAGAGCAAGCGAAAGAATGGATGCTGTTCCTCGCCGCTCACTACAGCCAGATCAATCTCAGTGGCGTTGGCGGTACCGAGCCGACGCCAATCAAACGCCAATTCTCCAGCGAAGCCGTCGAGATTGGCGGCCAATGGACGCCCGGACCATGGGTCTTCAAGAGCGTGATCTATGACGGCCGGGGCATCGGCGAAATCTTCGGCGACCTATCGCAGTTCGGCGACATCAAGGACAAAGGCGGCTACGTATCCGCCGGCTACAAGTTCACGCAACACTGGAGCACAAACGTGTTTTATGGGGTCAGCAAACCCAGTGCGAACGACGTGATCGAATGGCTGAACAATGGTTCGACCGGCTTGCTGAAGAACCATCAGGTAGCGGCCAATTTGGAATACGGCGTGGGCAGCTACTCGTTCGCGCTGGAGTGGATTCACGCCATCCTCAACACCACCACCAACGGCGACAATCGCCTGTCGACCGGCGGCAACCAGGTCAACGTGAGCGCCATGTACAAATTCTGACGTGACGATAATGCGGGGCTGATCAGAGCGAATCCCAGCGTGGCATGTAGTCGTGTTGGGGTTCGCTTTTCAGCAACCTGCTTCGTGACATTTAGCGCGTGCCGTTCTGCTCTGGCGCACCACTGGAAGCATCTGCGCCATAACCACCGCCCAGCGCATCGATAAGGCGAATGGAAAGATCCGCCTGCTGACTTTCCAGCGCAGCCAGACGCTGCTCGGCCTGCAGAAGTTGCTGACGACTGATGAGCGGCGTGAGCGGTCCGGTCACGCCGCCGCGATAACCGGAGATGGCATCCTGCCAGCTTTTCTGGGCGTCAATCTCAGCGCGTTTTTCCAGTGCAATCTGCGTACGTACCGATGCAAGTGCGGAGACCAGATCGGACACCTGGTTCAACGCGCCGATCAACAAAGTGTTGTAACGCGCGACCGCTTCATCGTAACTCGCGTTCGCCGCGGCAAGATTTGCTCGCAAGCGACCACCGTCGAAAATGGGCAGACTCAACGCCGGCCCACCTTCATACGTACGCGCCGGCAACTGGAACACATTGGTGCTTCCTCCCAGTGCAACGAAACCGGCCATGGCAGTCAGGCTGACGTTGGGCAGAAACTCTGTCCGTGCTGCCTTGATATCTTTGCCAGCGGCCTCGACGCGCCAGCGCGCCGCGACCAGATCCGTGCGGCGGCCGATCAGATTCACGGAAAGCGTATCGGGCAAAGCCAATTGCCCGAGATCCAGCACGCGTGGCCGCGAAATGTTGAGGCCACGATCAGGCCCCTGCCCCAGCAATACAGAAAGACTGCTTCGAGCAGCATCGATAGCCCGGTCGGCCTGCGCTTTTTGTTGTTCCGCGCTGGCGGCTTCCGAATCGGCAAGCGCTTCTTGCTGGGGCGTACCGAGGCCTCCGGCAACAAGACGACGTGTCAGTGCCAGATACTGCGTGGTTCTTTGCAACTCACGCTCAGCTACATCTTGTTCGGTAAAAGCATAGCCAAGGTTTACATAAGCACGCGCCACATTGACCGACAGTTCGATGCGTGCCGCATACGCGTCCAATTCTGCGGCACGGCTGCGACCGAGCGCCGCTTCCCACGCAGCACGCTTGCCGCCCCATAAATCCAGGTCCCAGGAAAAACCCGCGGTGACCGATTTGCTCCACGCAAACGTACCAAGGTCATAGGACGGATAGATCGGATCTTTGGAGGAAAGCCGTGCACCGATAGCGCTGGCATCCAGCTCCGCTTGCGGTTGACGCGCTGCGTTCAGGCTATTGGCCGCCGCCTGCGCTTGCATTGCGCGGGCTTGTGCTTCATCGAGGCTGGGATTGGTCCTCACCGCTTCCTCGATCAATGAGGATAACTGTGGATCACCGAACCCAACCCACCAATCTTTATTCGGCCACGCGGTGGGACTGAGTGGCACGCCGGCGAGGCTGCGATCACTCTTTAGGCTATTCGGATCGATCTTCGCACCAGTGGGATGCAATCCGCGTGGCGTGACGCAGCCGGCCAGCGCAACACAGAGTACTGCGACAGTTGCAGCAGACCTGAGACGAGTCATGGAGATGACGTTACGCATCGATCGATCACCGCGCCGCATCGTGCGAGTTATCGTGTGCATCGGGATGCACGATCAGCGTCGCCGTCATACCGGCTACCAGCACAGTGCCCGCCGGCATATGGTCGGTATCAACATGCACACGCACCGGCACGCGCTGAGCAAGGCGCACCCAATTGAAGGTGGGACTCACATTGGCAAGCAAGTCCGAGCCAGTGGGATTGGCAGCATCCGTTATGCCGCGCGCGATGCTTTCGATCGTTCCATGCAAATGCGGGCCGCCACTCAAAAGCCGGATATCGACCGGATCGCCGACCCGCAGGTGCGGCAACTTGGTTTCTTCGAAATAGCCGTCGATCCAATAGGAATGACTGTCGATCAACGCCAACCGTGGCGCGCCTACGCTGGCGTAATCGCCAACGCGTACAAGCAGGTTGGTGACATAGCCGTCGACCGGCGCGCGTACTTGCGTGCGATCGAGATTCAGTTGTGCGGTGGCCAAGGCAACCTGCGCTTGATTGACGGCGGCCACAGCCTGTTGCTGAGCTGCCTTCGCCTGCTCCTGCCCCGCTTGCGCCTTGTTCAGCCCGGCGAGCGCCGCGTTGGCGCTCTCTGCCGCATTGGCACGGTCCTCGGTCGAGACGACGTCAGCCAGATTCTGACGGCGCTTGGATTGCTCCGCCAACATATTGAAATTGGACTTGCTTTGAGCAGCACCTGCCGTGGCGGCATCGATGTTGGCGCCCGCCGCGCGCAGCGCCGCCTGCGCAGCCGCGAGGTTCGCCTTGGCCTGATCCAGAGCGTCCTGATAGCGCGCCGGGTCAATGACGAAAAGCACATCGCCCTTCTTCACCACCTGGTTGTCGTTAACGTTCACCTGAGTCACCAGCCCGGGCACATCCGGCGCGATGCGCACCACGTAGGCTCGGATGCGTCCGTCACGCGTCCACGGGGAATATTGATAGTGTCTCCATAACGCGTGCGCGATTAGCACGGCAAGCAGCACCACGATGGTGGTTATGGCTATGCGGATGTAAAGGGCAGTTTTCATAAGGGTCACAGTGGAAACATTCGCCATCAATAGAGCAGCAGCGCAACGCTGCCGAACACGCAAACCATAAGAGCAAGCCGAAACAGCGCCGGATGCCAGAC
>CAJCJD010000097.1 GCA_903970555.1 Vulcanimicrobiota bacterium | reverse complement strand
GTCTTTTTCAAAGCGTAAAACCAACTTACCGTCAGATCTACCGCCAATTATTTCCGCTTGAGGGCGATAGAAGACGATAGATGCCGAATGCATCCAGCTCCTCTGGGCTGAAGACAGGTGTTTTGATTAGCCGTTCCCCGGTCGCATCTCAACCAACAGAACAGCTCGGTAGATTCGCTTCTCAGATTTCCGAGTTCTGCTGAACTTATAGATCAGGTCCAAGTGCGTTGGAGATGGCCTCCAGCGCCGCCGGCCACGCGATACGCTCCTGCTCCAGGCGAACCCGCTCGCCCCAGCGGTTGGCGCGCAGCCCCTCGTACACGGCTAGTTCCGCCACGGTAAGTCCTTCGGGGCTTTCGACGCGGCAGGGTGTCGGCTCCTGCACCCACAGCTCGCGATGCGCCAGCAACGTCTCTTCGTCCATGAGTACCGACACGGTATTCGGAAACCTTAGCCTAGCGCGCGCCAGGATGGCGAAGCCGTGCGTATCCAAATCACCCCAATACAGGTGCCGCTGGGCGCCACGCAACCATCCGATGGCTGCGAGTTGCTCGACCGCGATACCCAAACGCATGAACGCGACGGCGCCGTCGATGTCAGGCAGCGCGATTCCCGTGTTCAGATTTTCCACCACCAGGCTGATGCTCGGCGCGAGCTGCAGCGCCGCCAGCTCCGCAATGGGCGCCTCGATGTCGCACAGCCCGCCAACTCCTGTGCGTAGGCGTGGGCACAGCACGCGCATGCGCAGCCGTGCCGGTTCCGCGCGCAGGCCGCACAGCGCATGGAAGCCAAGGTCATCAACGCCATCGAGGAGCTGGCGCATCAGATCCTGAACGACGCCGCGGCGCGGCCACACCCACTTTGTATCCAAGTCCGCCAATGGCAGCTGGCGCAGATACCGCCCGGAATTTGGGTTGTCCACCAACCATTGCAGCAGTGCGCTCAACCGCACGAAGTCGGCGTCGCCATATCCCACGAGCATGTCATCACAGTGCCGTGCCACTGCCCGAGAACCCGCGAGTCGCGGAAACTGCCTGCACCAGGCTGCGTAGCGCTCACCCGCGCGCCTCCAGATCTTGCCTTTGCCCAAAACCTGCGCCATATCCTCCGGACTGGCCAAGACCAGCCGGGAGGGTAACTCCTGGTCACCGGATGACCAGCGCCGCGGCGTCCATTCAACAGTGCCACCCGGGGCGCTCCACTGTCGCCAGCCGGCAACCCACTCGCGGGTGGCGGGCAAGTCCCTGAGAACATCTTTTTCTGTGAGGTTATGCAGGCTGAAGGTTTGCGGCCAGCCGGGTGCATCTGCTGCGCCGACCAACCAATTCGCGTGATGGGAATCCCACTTCTTGGCCACGGCCGCGCACGCCTGCGACGGCGAGACACGCTTTGCTTCGCTCACGTTTCCGGCGCGTCCGCTTCGGCTGCTAGCTCTTCGGCAAGAACATTCTGCGCTTCGGCCGGAAGGTCCAATCTGCCGGTTTCGTCGATGTAGGTGATGGCCAGCACCTCGGAATACTTGCGGTCGCGGATGCTGACGAAAGAGCCGCCGCCGATGAAGGGCTCCAGCGCCATCACATTCTTCACCGGCGTCGCGGCGACCACCTGGAATCCAAAGTTCTTGAAAATGTTCATCACCATGGCGGTGAAGTCGTTGTCTGCACGGTCGAAGGCTTCGTCCATCACGACGGTCGAGAAGCTGGGCCAATCGCCGTCTTCACCGGCGAGTTGGTAACGCAGCGCCGCGGCCAGGCAGGTAGTGGTGAGCTTCTGACGCTGGCCACCGGACTTACCCGCCCCACTGTCGTATGCCTCCACCTCGATGCCGCCGTTGTCGAACTCGGTGGCAGAGAACTCGACATGCTGGCGCACATCCAGCACCAAGTTGCGCCACTTCAAGTCGTCCGACTGCTGACTGCCGAGGCGCTGCACCACGGCGTTCAGTTCCGCGAAGCGCCGCTCCATCTCCAGGTCGTCGTCGTCCTTGAAGCTGTGACTCAGCGCCGACTTCAGTTGCTGACGGAAGTCCGTCACTTGGATGGGCGGCCGGTCGCGGTAGTCGATGACCAGGTAAGTGTTCTCGTTAAAAGCGCAGCGGCGCAGGCTGGCGTTGACCTGATCCAGACGATCTTGGATGGAGCGGCGTTCCTGGTCCAGGCGCGTGTGCAGCACGGCCAGGTTCTGGTCGCTCTGCTCACGTAACAGAGCCTTGAAGCGCGCGACAAACTCGTGCAAGCCGTCCGTCTCCAGCCGTTCGAGCTTCGCCATGAAATCGGGCACCGCCTCCAGCCTTGCATCCAGCCCCTGCGCTTCCGCCGGCCACGCACCGCAGAACACCAGCAGAAGCTTTTCGATGCGCGTCTTGATATCGCCCGACCGCTCGGTCGCGTTACGCTCCTCTTCACCAATGGCCTTGAACACTGCGCCTGCGGCCTGGTCCATATTGTCCGGGGAAATCCTCCGCCCGGTGTCCGCGAACCTCTTTTCCAGCCCCTGCTGCTGCGTCGGGGTCAGACGCACCGCCAGCGCCTCCGGCGGAATTTCGTCCAGCCGGCGTTGCGCCTTGGCGAGCTCCGCGCCCACGTCGTTGGCTTCCGCCTGCGCGGCCTGGCGCGCCCGGGTCGCCTGGGTCCAATGCTCCTTCTGCTTCTCGATCTGGCGGTCAAGTTCGCCCAGCTCAGGGCGGTCCTGCAGTTCCTGGGCGACGCGCGCCTTGAGACTCCTCACCTCGTCCAGCAGTGCAACGACGTTGGTATTCTCCCACGTCATGTTCACCAGGCTCTGGCAGTGCATCACCTGGTCGCGCTTGCGCGCGGCCGTGCTGCGCGCCTTTTCGATCGCCCTGTTGGCAGCCTCGATGTTCGGCGCCAACTCCCTGGCTTCGGCGCTATAGGCCTCGAGCTTTTCCTTGTTCGAAAAGCCCATCACCCAATATTTCCGGTCCTCGAGGCGCCGCCGGTCGTCCTTCTCGTGGCGGCTGCGGCTGCGCTTGACTTGGCCGGTGACCGTTACTCCGCGTTCAACCGCGCGCAGCTCGTCCGCCGACGCTACGCACAGGTAGTCGAAGCGACTGCACAACTCCTCCTGCAGCCACACACGGTGCTGTGGGGCGATGTCCAGCTTATGAACCAGCGAGTTGGCAGCGAAGTTTCCGACGGACTGCGCCGCGCGGGGAATCATGCGTAAGTAGACCAATCGTTGCCCTAGGTGGGTCTCATCCACGTAAGCGGCCACCTGGCGATAATATTGCTCCTCCACCAGCATCGACATGGCGAAACCGCCAAGAACGCGCTCCAATGCGCCAGTCCATTTGCCTTCGGCGGCTTTAACTTGCAACAGTTCACCTGCGAAGGGCAAACTCTCCTCCGCAATCCCTAGCGCGCCGCACATCTGCTCGCGGATTTCCAGCAGGGTGGAGGGCATGTTGGACTTGCGAGTCTCCATCGCCCGAATCTGTGCTATCAACGCTGTGAACCGTTCTTCGGTCAAGCGCTTGGTTTCCTTGTGCTGGTCCAGCTCCGACTCCTGCCGCCTGCTCATCGCCTCGCGCTGGTCGACTACTTGGCGCGCCTTGGTCTGCATTTCGGCGAAGGACTGCGGGCTCGCTGGCAGCGCCCACTCCAATGCCGTGCACGCCGCCCGCATACGTTCGTGGTTGACGCCTACCTCTGGCAACCGTACCCTCTCGACGCGATCCAGTTGCTCGTTGAGACTTGCAAGCGCGGCACCGCCGGCGCCGGCGCGCTTGGCCAACAGGCTGTCGTAGGCACTCTCTTCCTGAACCTCCCTGGTTTTCAGGGACTCGATGCTTTGCACCATACCGCTGGCCCGGGTGCGCAACTCCTCCATCTGTGCGTCAAGCAGCTGCTTGCGCCATTGCTCGCGGAAGCAATCGACGCCTTGGCGCTCCTCGGCCAGCAACGACAGCACGGCACGGGTCTGATCGTATTCCGCCAGGGCCTCCCGCGCCGGTCGCAGCGCCTCAATTTGCTTTCGCGCGGTGAGCACAGCCTCGTGTGCACCGTTCAGCACCTGGAACTCGTTGACCAGCGTCTCCGCCACCTTAAATGTTTCCGGCGGGTCCAGCATGAAGTCACGTAGGAACTTGTTCAAGTCGCCCAGATCCTTGGCCGACTGCGTTTTGTGCAGCAGGCGCAGCGCACGGTCACTGACGATCCCGAACAGCCGCATGAACCGGGTCTGATAGCCGCTGAATTCCGGGTAAAAATGCACATCAGACAGTGACGCCTTCAGTTTGCGCACGTCGAAACCGGACTGCGGGAAGAACGCGAGTTCGCGCAGCGAGAACTCCCGCTCCGCCAGGAAAAACAGTGGGTGCACGTCCCCCTGTGCCGAGCTATTGCCCGTGATCCACAGGATCCGCCCCATCACGATGACGCGCCCGCCGCCGTCGCGGTAGGTCTCGGCTATGGCCGACCATGTGGTCCCGCTGCGTAAGTAGCGCTTGACCTTCTCGCCCGCCTCTCCGGTCTGCGTCGCCCAGGCGCCGCGCACATAGGTCGCGAGGCTACGGTCACCCGTGCTGCCCTTTTCAGAATTGCGCGCAGCCACATTGAAATCCAGCCAGCGCGGCGGCGTCAGCAACGACGTATGACCATCCAACAACGTACTCTTGCCCGACCCCGACGGGCCCAACACCAGGTGACCCTGCGGCGCGATCTCAATGTCGCGAAGGTCATCAAAGGTTCCCCAGCGATAAGTCTGGATCCGCCGCAGCCGGAACTGTAATTCCCGGCCGGCGGCCAGCGCCGGCGACTGTTGCTCGACCGCCGCGAGCGTGGGATGCGGCATCCTTGTATCCATCACGACGTCCCTCGCGGCTCCCCCGCAGAGTCCGTCGGCGCACGCGCAGAGTCCGCAGGTGCGTGGCTGCGATATGCCCTGCCGAGCGCCTCGATTTCCTCGACCGGGAACAGCAGTCGCAACGATGCTGACACCTCGTAGCGGTCCTCGGCACCGGGCAGTTTGAGTAGCACACCCAGCTTCTTCGCCTTCTCGATGGCCCCGTCCATTTGCCGGCCGAAGCGCGCGACGTCCACAATGTCGCTGCGCTCGTAGGCCTTGAGGTACTCCAGCATCTCCATCCGGTCGACCACGGCCCGTTCCGCCTGGGAATCCGAATGCGTGAGCTTCAGGCGCAAGAACAGCAACAGCACCGATTCGATGAAACTCAAGCTCTGTCGGCGCAGCAGTATGGGAATGTCCAGCTCCTCGGAGGTCACCTGCCGGGTGAAGGCAACGCGGCTCTGGTTGTCGAG
>CAJCJD010000096.1 GCA_903970555.1 Vulcanimicrobiota bacterium | reverse complement strand
TTAGGGAAACTCTGAAGAACTGGTCATGAGAATGAGCGAAGGCAACGGTTTGGCGATGAGATTGCGGAACGCGCAGCTTTTGGTCGTCGATTCGACGTTTTTGCCTTCGATATCCGTCATTTCCCGCTTTCCACCGACACGTCTCCTACGTTCTGAGCAGCCGCCGTCGGACCATGTACAGATTGGTGAGCGCCGCAGTGACTTGCATGCGGTGCAGGTTCTTGGCAAGACCCCGGTAGCGGGTCTTGCGGAAGCCGAAGATGTTCTTGATCACACCGAACACGTGCTCGACCTTGGCGCGCACCCGCGACTTGTTGCGGTTCTTGGCCTTCTCGATCTCGTTGATCTTGCCGTGGTAACGATACCGCTTGTTGGTGAAGTCCTTGGCGTTCGGTGCCCGCTGGCGAATGAGGGCACCCTGGCCCTGGTAGCCCTGATCACCCCAGACCCGGGTCTCCTTGCCATGCAGCAGGTGGGGCAGCGCTTCGCGGTCGTGCACATTGGCCGCCGATACCAGGACGGTGTGGATCAGCTTGCTGTTGCTGTCCACGCCGACGTGCGCCTTCATGCCGAAATACCACTGCTGCCCCTTGGCCGTCTGATGCATCTCCGGGTCGCGCTTGCCATCCTGGTTCTTGGTCGAACTGGGCGCCCCGATGATCGTTGCATCGACAATCGTGCCTTTGGCAACCTTGATGCCGCTGCGGCGCAGATGCTCATTGACCGCGCTCAGCAGCACCTTGCCCAGCTTGTTACGCTCGAGCAGGTGCCGGAACTTGCACACCGTGGTCTCGTCGGGAGCCCCTTCCACCCCAAGATCGATGCCCACGAAGCTGCGCATCGCCACCGAGTCATACAAGGCTTCTTCCACCGCCGGATCCGAGAGGTTGAACCACAGCTGCAGGAAGTAGATCCGCAGCATCCGCTCCAGCGGGATCGGCGGTCGACCACCGCTCTCGCTCACCTTCGGGTAGGCCGTCTGCACCGCCGCCGCCAGCTCCGTCCACGGAATGATCTTGTCCATGTCCGCCAGAAACTGCGCTCGGCGCGTCGTCTTCCCGTATCTCTCAAAACCCGTCAGCGTTGTCTGCTTCATCGTCATCCCCACATGACCCTGAATGCATAATAAGACATCATGGGTTAATCAGAGTTTCCCTAACACTTAGTACGCCCGGTCGTCCCAGATGATTTTTACAGCGGTTAATACCAAAATCTTTAAGTCGAGCGTCAGTGACCAGTGGCGCAAGTAGTCAATATCGTACTTAACGCGCGCCTCCATCGCCTCAACACTTGATGTTTCTCCGCGACAGCCACTGACCTGCGCCAGTCCAGTGATGCCAGGCAGTACCTTATGGCGCACCATGTAACCTTTTATGAGCTTGCGGTACATCTCATTGTGGGCGACGGCGTGGGGGCGCGGTCCTACGAGACTCATCCGGCCTTGCAACACGTTTACAAGCTGGGGTATTTCATCCAGCGAAGTTCGACGCAGGAAGACTCCCACACGCGTTACACGACTGTCAGTACGGGAGGCCTGCCGTATTTCGGGGCCGTCTTCCGTGACGTTCATGGTTCTGAACTTGTAGACGATAATTTCCTGGCCATCGAGGCCATAACGACGCTGGCGGAATATTATCGGCCCAGGAGATGAAAGCCGTACCGAGAGCGCGACCAATAAGAAAATTGGCGAGGCGATAAGCAACGCGCCTGCCGAAAAGAATAGGTCGAACAGGCGTTTGCTGACGCCGCGGTAACCCTGGAAAGGGGTCTCGCACATCGCCACCACAGGTATTCCGTTCAGCTCGCCAGAGCGTGCCTGAATCAGATCAAATACAAAAATATCCGGTACGTAGTAAATCGACGCTGTCGTATCCCGTAACTCGTCCAGCAGGTCCAGCACCCGCTTCACGTGACGCATGGGAAGAGCAATGAAAATAACGTCCGTTTGATGCTGCTTTACGTGTTCTGCAATGGTGGACAACCGGCCAATTAGTCGAGTGCCCTGAGACATATCCAGGCGGTCTGCTCCACGATCGTCGAAAAACCCTTCAACGTCGAGGCGGAGTACCGGATTGCTTTGCAGGCGACGATAGAGTTCTAGGCTCGTCTCGTTGTAGCCAGCAATAATTACGCGACGATGAGCAGAAGCCATCATCACAATACGGCGCATCAATCGGTGCATCAACATTACGACTGCGAACAGTAGCAACGGAGTAAGTACCACCCACGCCAGCAGCACAGCCATGGGCAGCAACGAGAGTGAATTGGTGGCGTAGGCGATGCCGACCATAATGATCACCAGAAGACACCAGCGAATGAGCACTGCAGCTGCCATTGGGAATGGCAGCAGTGACATCTGAGTGGACACGTCACTTGGTGGCCGGAACAGCACTATGAAGGTCACTGCCGCAAACACGACGAACGTCGCGGGATGGCTTTGAAGCGAAACGCCCCACAGCCGCATCGTGACTAGCAGTGACCCCACCGCGATGACCGCGGGAATAATGGCCTGTACCCCTGTGGCAAAGGCAATTAGTACCGTTCTGCGGACTAGGACAGGTTCTGTCATTGTGGGCCGGCAGGCTTCTCGAAGTTGATCCCAGCTGAACTCATACGTCGCAAATTCGGTGAACTGTCATGTTCTCAACTGTCTCGTTTAGAGGTCTACGGGAAAAATACTTGCGGTTCAGACGGTTGCGGTTGTTAATTACGTCAATTTGCTATTATTTCAGATTCGGCGACTTATTGGGTGTTTCGTGAGCCGCCGCGCTTCGGCTTTGTGACGAAAGTCCTCTGCGGTTTCTGATTGTCAGACGGGCGGATCCGGCTGCTGGCGGTAGGTGACTGCGACGTAGCTGGGCGGCCTGCCAGGTCAAACGCACGCGAATTGAGTCGAACGTGGTCTTGCTTGCGCGAGTTCTAAGGAATGGCTGCAATTGAATGCTAATACCCGTGCGATCGAGCGAGTGATGCAGGCCGTGTCAATTGTGGGTGCAGAGGCCCCGTTACCTGTCGGCGACCTGCTTGCTGGACGCACGCAGATCCTCTCGTTTGCAAATTCGCATGCGATAAATTTGGCGTGCACGAATCCCGAATTTCTGGAATTACTGTTGGGTGCCGACCTTCTGTATCGCGATGGCGTCGGCATGCGTTTGCTTTTTCAGTGGGCAGGGTTGGAACCCGGCCGCAACATGAACGGTACCGACTTTATTCCCAAAGTGTTGGCGGCAAGCGGGGGCGTTCCTGTGGCGCTCTATGGGTCCACTGGGGACGTGGCCGCCGCCGCGGCGAAGAGATTGCAGAGAGATGGAGTAAATGTCACCAGCAGTCGCGATGGCTTCCTTTCAATTGCAGAATATGCAACAGCCCTGCGCGTGGATCGGCCGCGCGTAGTTGTACTTGGCATGGGGATGCCCAAGCAGGAAATCGTAGCGCAACACCTGCGTGAAGCCACTCAGGAGCCCGTCTTGATCGTAAATGGGGGCGCGATCCTAGACTTCCTCGCTAACCGGTTTCCGCGCGCGCCACTTTGGATTCGTAATGTGGGCCTTGAGTGGCTATTCAGGCTGCTGCTTGAACCGCGTCGCCTCTGGCGTCGCTATGTGCTGGGTAACGCCATTTTCATTGCTCGCGCGGCACGCGTAGCGATTGCATATCGGTTCCGCTCAATATCAAAGAGACTAGATCGATAGCGTGCCGATCCGACCATGTGCGTTGCCGTGATGCGGCAATCAAGCGTTGACTCCACTCAAGACGTTGTTTGATCCGGATCAGGCTGGATTGGTGTACCGACTGCTCCCGTCAGCTTCAATGCCGAGATACGCCGAGTGAACATAATCCACTCTCTGAAAAATACGTAATTTGCTGGCTGGCCGGGACGAGCGTAAATGTAAACCCACGCTCTTATTTGGAGCTGGCCGAGTTCGAGGCTCCCTATGGTGGTGCGGTAACCGTTCAGTACATGCCCTAAACAGCGTAGCGCTGCCCCCAAACGCAGGAACGGCGGTGGCATGCCGATTGCAATTTATTAATTGTTACATGTCTCGTTGGGAGACAAAGCAGGCGAGATTGGTCGAGGGGATGCCACACAAGACTCCTATGCGTGAGGTACACGCCGCCGGCGCCGGTTCGCTTGGTGGAGGGGGCTCTAGCGCCCCGATCCCGCGCAAGAAGTCGCGTCTCCTGTCGGGTGGATCAATCCAGGAAAAGGCGTTTCGGATAGGCACCCCGACAGTGTCGGCGGTCGCCTGGCTGCAGGGTGTGCTGAGTGCAGCCGTAACGATGTGCGCTTTTGATGTCTGCGCGCTGAGCTTCGACGTGATTGTGACGTACAAGTTGTTCGCAGTCTCAATCCTCGTCTTCTTGGTGGCACGCGTGTTCCTAAGCTCTCCGAGCATCCCGATTAGCTGGGACGGTGTTCCGCAGATACAGCGTCCTCTGACGCGAATGCTGTTGGAATGGGGTGTATTTGTGGCACTCGCGGTTACCTTGGGTAACGCACTCGACTTTGCAACGCTCATTCCACGCCGCGCTCTGGTTGCCTGGTTCTTCGCAACGCCTTTTGCGCTAGTTCTCTCAAATTATGCGCTGGACCGCTCTGCCAGTTGGTGGCTGTCCCTCCGGCCGCGCGTCTATCGACACATCATCATCGGCGCCACCGAAGTGGGGCTCGAGTTGGCCAAGCGCGTGGAGCGAAGCAACCGCGCCAGCAGTTTCATGGGCTTCTTCGATTTTCGGGG
>CAJCJD010000095.1 GCA_903970555.1 Vulcanimicrobiota bacterium | reverse complement strand
TCTGAGTTTCATCGGATAACCGTATTTTGCAGGCAATTGCTGACCGTCATACGTAAAGGTCAACAGCGTCTGCGGATGAAGCGCCGTTGGCATATCGATGCTTTCGTAGTAATCGTCAGCGCATTTGAAGCCGATGTATTTTGCCGATGTGTCCGCACCGACGCGCTTGAGAAATTCCGAGAACGGCGTGCCGCCCCAGCGGCCGATGGCGCTCCACCCTTCGACGCAGATATGCCGCGTAATCTGTTCGGCCTTCGGCAGTGCGTAAAGATCGGCAAGAGTCCAGTCCCGCCTGTCCTGAACGAGACCGCTCACTTTCAGGCGGAAATCGCTGCCATCGACCTGCGGCACATCGTCGATGCCGTAGAACGCATTGAACGGGAACGGGCGTGTGATCTGTGCTTCGGTGTAGGTCGGCGCGAGACGGCTCGGATCGAACAGCCAGCCCTGCACGCTATCGTTCATTCTCGACACGCGCGATAAAAACGTCTCAACCGACTTGTCGTCCGACAGGCTGCATCCGGTCAGCATCGCAAGGCCGCCGAGCGTGATAATGCGCTTGCCGAACAGTCGCCGTGACGGCATATCGAGGTTACGACGCACGTCGATACTGAGCGACTCGTGATCGACGCTCCAGGAGGAAGGTTTGAATAGCTTCATAATGGAATACCTCGGCTAGTGGCCACGAATCATCGTAAGCAGCGAACGCGGCACAAGAGCGACCATTGTCAGATGGACGACGATAAAACCGGCCAGCAGTGACATCGCGCAGAAGTGAACGACGCGCGCACGGTCATATCCGCCCATCAATTCGCGCAGCAACGGAAACTGCACCGATTTCCAGATCGCGAGACCGGATACGATCAAGACGGCGATGTCGAGCATCACGAACAGGTACGCGAACTTCTGCACCGCGTTGTAATGGCTCGGGTCCGCGTGCGACAAGCGACCTTTCAGCGCTTCGCCGAGGTCGTGCAAGATCGCGCGAGGCGAAAGCGGGAAAAACTTCGACATGAACCGTCCGGTGACGAGGTTCATGGCCAGATAGAAGAGGGCATTGAAGAACAGCAGCCACATCGCCGCGAAGTGCCATTGCAGCGCACCTCCAAGCCAGCCGCCGAGCGTGATGCCGGGCGGAATCGTAAAACTCTGAAACACCGGCGAGGCGTCGTAGATTCGCCAGCCCGACAGCATCATTAGCACCGCAGCCAGCGCGTTGAGCCAGTGCGTGATCCGTACCCACGCGGGTTGAATCGTGCGCGCCGCGTCGTGCGATGCACGGGGCTTAAGGATTGCATTCATGTCGAATCTCCGGGATTGGCGTCGACGCGGGAGAAAACTTCGTTTGCTTCATGATGGTGCACGCTGGGAGTTCCCTGAAATCAATGCCGCGGCGACAGACAGAGATGATGTTACCCGCATGACTGACTCCCGCTGGATAAGCGAAGCGGTATGAGTATCCGGCGGTGCGTTCCCGGCATGCCGGGAACGCCTTGGGCACTTATTTGCTCATCGCGTCGTCTTTCTTCATCGCGTCGGGTTTCATCGTGCTGCCGTCCTTGCTCATCGAATCTTTGGCCATTGCGTCCTTGCCCATTGAGTCTTTGGACATCGAACCTTTGGCCATCGAGTCTTTGCTCATCGCGTCTTTCGACATCGAATCATTGGACATGGCGCCGCTCGCCTGTGCGAACGCCGAACCACCGCTGACGAGCAACGCTGCGGCGAATGCTGCGATTGCAATACTTTTCATGACGACTCCTTGGATATTGTTGACCGGGCCGGTGCAGCCAATGCGGCGTATGCGGCCCATGTGTGTATCGGGTGAACCTGCTGTCCAGCAACTACCGATGCGTTATCCTCGCGCATCTGTAAGCTAGTTCGTCACGTGGCCCGATACGGTTACAGCAGGCAAAAAATTTTTTTCTTACGCGGATCAAAATGGGACGCGCGGCGCGTCCGTGAACTCCACCAGCGTCGCGCTGGTGGACCGTCACGCACTAACGAAACGCTTTGGCGCTGCTGTGCTGGTGGGCGCGACCGGTGCTTGGCTGACCACGGCGGTGGCCTGGCATCCGGCGCGACCTTGCCGAAGTGGCAGCCACGCCGATCTTTTGGGCCAGGATCGCGTTACCCTTAAGTCTGATGATTGGCTCGCTGCGGATGTCGACGCCCTCTCCGTAACGGCCGTTCGGTCGGAGTCCTGCGCTACAGTTCTTCAACGCCCCGCCTCGAAAACATTTGCTAGCCGCAGGATTTCATCGACAGTTGCGAGGAATAGAATTGCCCCATGTTTGCTGCAGTGCCGCTAACAAATAACGGCACATCTTTCGGCCCGGACAGGAGGGTAGGCGTGGTGTCGAGTACGCTGGCTCAACCCGAGCTGCCAAACAACTGCACCACCAGCCCCCGCAGCCAACGATTCCCCGCTTCATGGTGATATCTGGCGTGCCAGTGCTGCCGGACGGCGAAGCCATCCACAGGAACCGGGCAGGGACGAATGGCCAGATCATTGACTTTAGCCAGAGCCTCACCGATGTGTCGCGGCAGCGTGGCAATCAGGTCAGTCGTTTTGATGATCGCCCCTAGTCCCAGAAAACCCGGCAACTCCAGCACCACGTCCCGCTCGATGTGTTCGCGCACCAGCGCTTGTTCGAGCAGTTGCGCGCCTGTCCCGGCAGTAATTGCAACATGTGCCTCCGTGCGGTATTGCTTCAAGCCGAATTTAACGCCCAGCCTCGGGTGATAGCGATTCGTCAGACACACCCAGTCCTGTGTATAGAGCTGCTGCTGGTAAATCCCGCCGCCCAGCCAGGGTATATGGCCGATCGCCAGGTCGGCCTCGCCGGATTCCAGCGCCCGTTCGGTATTGCCATCGATCCGCGTGGCTTCGAGGCGTATGCCCGGTGCTTGCGCCCGCACGTGCGAAAGCATTCGGGGAAGCAGCGTGATGTGACTGGCGTCGGTCATGCAGATACGGAAGCGCCGTTTTGCGGTGCTGGGATCGAATGCGATTTCCCACGCAGCGAAGCGCCGCAGCGACTCGAGAATTTCCCGGCACGGCCCGATCAGTGCATCGGCTTGCGGCGTTGGCGCCATGCCGCCCGGCGTGCGAATAAACAACGGATCCTGCAGATGCTCGCGCAAACGGCCCAGCCAGATGCTCACGGTTGGCTGGCTCTGCCCAAGCTGCTCGGCCACGCGCGTGACGCTGCGGACGTCATAGAGAAGGTCGAAGAGCTGCAGCAGCTTCAGATCGGGAAGTTCGGTCGGATTCATGGCTTTATTATCCAGCGCAATGACGTCATTGTAATCATTGCATTGTCGATATGAGTGCCAACTCGTATCTTGGTCTCCATACTGAGGAGACGGCAGTGAAGATTGCGATTCTGGGTGCGGGTGCGCTGGGCTGTGCCATCGGCGCGGCGCTTACCGAAGGCGGCAACGAGGTGTGGTTGGTGAACCGCACGGCGGCGCACGTGGAGGCGATGCGGCGCGATGGCCTGCAGGTGGACGATGCCAACGGCTCCCGTCGCGTGAAGGTACGGGCCACGACGCGTGCCGCCGAAGCCGGCGCCGTCGATCTGGTGGTCGTGCTGGTCAAGTCGTTTCACACCGATGCTGCGATGCGAGGCGCAATGGCACTGATCGGGCCCGAAACGCTGGTCCTGTCGTTGCAGAACGGCCTTGGGCACGAAGATGTGCTCGCGGACATCGTGGGTCGCGAGCGCGTGCTGGCCGGCAAGACCTACGTCGGCGGGGTGATGCGCAATCCGGGGCACATCGAGTCCGG
>CAJCJD010000094.1 GCA_903970555.1 Vulcanimicrobiota bacterium | reverse complement strand
CACAACTTCTTCGATCGCGAAGTGGACATGATCCCGCTGCTCGAAGTCATGGCGAAACTGGAAATGCCGTGGTGGTGCTACGCGCGCTCCGACGCGCTGTTGAATCTTTCGCAGAGCACCTGGGATCTGGTTCGCGCCAGTCGTCTGCGCATGGCCTACGTGGGCGCCGAGTCGCCGAGCGGTGCCATGCTCAAGGAGATCCGCAAGGGCACGCGCCCCGACCAGACGCTGCAGGTGGCCGAACTGTGTCGGCGCAACGGCGTGATCCCCGAGTTGTCCTTCATGGTGGCGCCGCCGGTCAACACGGTGGAAGAAACCGAGCACACCTTCGAGTTCATCCGCGAACTCAAGCGGATCAATCCCGCCTCCGAAATCATCGTCTACATCTACACGCCGTTACCGGATAGCAGTAAGCACGAAAAAGATCGTGGCAAACACATCGGCGCACCGCTTCTCGATCTCCACGGAGATCCCGTTGTGTTTCCGAAAACCCCGGAAGAGTGGATGCAGCCTCGTTGGGTCGACTACGCCTGCCATGCCGATGCGCCTTGGCTGACCGACGAGTTGCGTCAACACATCCGCGACTTCGTTACGGTTTTACGTTGCCGCTTTCCAACCGCACAAGATTTGCGCTCGCCAACCTGGGCCAAGCGCGGCTTGAGTGCCATGGCTTCGTGGCGCTATCGCCATCGCAAATACGATCGCCCGTGGGAACTGAATCTGGCCAACCGACTGGTGCGCTTGCGTATGCCGCAAGTTTCCGGGCTCTGAATCGATGCGGCCGCTACACGTTGCTCAAATCAATTTCTTCCCGGCGCCGGAAGGCTGCACGCCCACCGAGGTTTTCGAACAATGGCCTTCCTTGGTGGATATACCTGAGGCGGCTTCCAGCGCCGGAACTCGCATATCGGTGATACAGGCAGCGGCACGTACGGAGCACGTGATACGTAACGATATCGACTACCACTTTCTTGAAACCGACGAATCAGCGGGCCGCGCGAACAGCTTCGCCCGGCTGCTCAGTCATATCAAGGCCGATGTCATACATGTGCATGGGTTGGGCTTTGCCGAAGACGCATTCGCCATATCGCAGTGCCTGCCGCTACTGCCGATTCTTTTCCAGGATCACGCCGATCGAACGCCGCGCTGGTGGACACGTTCACGGTGGCGGCAGTGGTACACGGTGGCTTCTGGCGTTGCCTTCACCGCGCCCGAGCTAGCGAAGCCGTTTAGAGATGCCGGCTTGTTCGGAGCCGATGCACGCTTATTCGCGATACCGGAATCCAGCAGTCGCTTCACCATGGGGAGCCGAGCCCATGCCCGCGCCGAGACAGGGCTTTATGGCGATCCTTGCGTGCTTTGGGTCGGACATCTGAGCGAAGGCAAAGATCCTTTGACAGTGCTGGATGGTGTGGCAGAGGCGGCGCTACGGCTTCCTGGCTTGCAACTATGGTGCGCGTTTGGTAATGCGCCATTGCTCCAAGACGTACAACGGCGCATTGAACGCTACCCTCAACTTGCTGGCCGTGTACATCTGCTAGGCAAGGTTGAGCACGCGCGCATCGAGCCATTGATGCGTGCCGCCGATCTATTCGTTTCCGGTAGTCTCGCCGAAAGCTGCGGCTATGCCGTGCTGGAGGCGCTGGCTTGTGGCGTAACGCCCATTGTCACGGACATTCCCTCGTTCCGCGCGCTTACGGGAGGCTATGTCGGCCATCTATGGCCCTCTGGTAACGCGGCACGGCTGGCCGAGGCGCTAGTATGCAGCGCCGCAAATCGGCCGTCGCCGGAACGCGTGCGTGCCCACTTCGATGCTGCGCTGTCATTCGCGGCGGTCGGCCGTCAATGGACGGAGGCGTACGCGCAGATCTATTACGATCGGCGACGGAGGATGCGATGAAGCTCGCACTGGTCGTGCCCGGTGGTGTCGATCGTACGGGCGAGTTTCGTGTCATTCCGGTGCTGTTGGCGCTGATCGAGAGGTTGGCGCGAACGCACGACGTCCATGTGTTCGCGTTGCGACAGGAAGCTGCAGCGGGCCAGTGGAAACTTGTTGGCGCCACCATTCATAACATTGGCGACGGATGGCCACGTCTACGTGCCGTTGCGGCGATTCGCGCCGAGCATCGCCGTGCGCCATTTGATGTGATCCAGGCCATCTTTTCAGGCTCCTGCAGCTTCGTCGCCGTTGCCGCGGCAACATGGCTGCGTCTACCGAGCCTGGTGCATATTGCCGGTGGCGAGCTCGTCGCACTGCATGAGATCGGCTATGGTGGCCGGCGCAAATGGAAAGGGCGTCTGCGTGAAGCGGTTGTGCTACGCGGTGCCCATGCCATCACGGCAGCCAGTGCGCCCATCATTGAATCGTTACGTGTGCTCGGTCTTAAGGCACAGCGTATACCACTGGGTGTCGACGTGGACGCGTGGCCTCCGCTTGCTCCACGTCTTCGCAACACGAAACATGCGCGGCTGATCCACGTCGCCAGCCTCAATCGTGTAAAGGATCAGCCGACCTTGCTACGGGCGTTAGCCGCCTTGGCCGAAGCAGGGCTGGAATTTGAGATAGACATCGTTGGCTACGATACGTTGCAAGGCGAAATGAATGGACTGGTCCAGCAGCTTGGATTAGAGCGGCGCGTCCACTTTCTAGGGTTCAAGACACAGCGTGAATTGCGGCCGATCATGGCGTCGGCCGATCTATTGGTGATGTCGTCGCTGCATGAGGCAGGGCCGCTGGTCATGCTCGAAGCCGCATTGGTAGGCGTGCCCACGGTCGGCACGGCAGTTGGACATATTGCAGAGTGGTCGCCGTCGGCTGCATTGGCTGTTCCCGTGGAGGACCATGCCGCACTGGCGAATGCCATCCGTAGCGTATTGACGGATGAGGACCTACGCCTCCGCCTGGCCGAAGCAGCGCAGCAGCGCGCGATGTCGGAGGATGCCGACTACACCGCGCGGTCGTTTGAGACGCTGTATCTTCAATTTCGCGACGAAGCAAATCGTTCGCGTTAGGCTACAGAAGCCGCGTGGTCCAGGGCGGCGCGCACCACGTATAGCGTATCCAT
Organism: Vulcanimicrobiota bacterium; assembly: GCA_903970555.1. Lineage (GTDB taxonomy): Bacteria > Pseudomonadota > Gammaproteobacteria > Xanthomonadales > Rhodanobacteraceae > Dyella_B. Next base: position 34,375 of record CAJCJD010000094.1, on the reverse strand, counting down.
CCGCGGCACCGGCCGCGTGAGCCAGGTGAGGATGCGGCGCCTATGCGTCGATGTCACCCAGCTTTGCCCCTGAAGCCAAAGTTGGGTACGCACCATGTCGGCGCGTTCCTTTGTCGCTTCGTCAGTGGGTCTTACGCGATTGCCAATGTAGTGCGCAACTTCGCGCATAGAGCGGGACCATTCGATGCCAGCCAGTGCGTGTAGCCAAAGTTCCGAGCATGAAACCTTCGTCAGCGTTTGACGTCGCGAAATCATCCGAAGCAGGGGCGGGCAGTCGCGGTCGAGTCGCCCAAAGAGAGAGCGGGGTATGGCTTGGGTGTAATAACGATCGACCAATCGCAGCGGTGGCATCGCCCACCAGGGATGCTCGGCCGCGCGTCCGTCCCACAAGATGTCCCAATCGCTTGCGCTCATTCGCGCTGCCAATAGCGAGATGTCGTGCAAGTGCAACAGTCGCAAACTGCGTCCGCACATGTTGCCGGCCGCGTGCAACAACAGGTGGCTCATCAACGCACCGAGGGATGGGTAGGGATTCAAGCCTGGCTGAGGCTTCCTTGGATAGATACGCGCGGTGATATCGACCGTGGTGATCGGTAGACGCTCCTGAATTCGCGTATGCAGTTCGATATTGATGGGGGTGTCTCGATGTTCGCCCAACCCGACAAGTGGCTCGCCTGCAGCGGGTTTGAATACCCTGTGCTTCCATTGCACAAATGATTCGACGTAACCAAGCTTTTGTAGAAGGTCGGTCACACGCGCGACGTCGCCCTCTTGCACCAGCAGATCGATATCGGCCATGGGGCGGTCACCCGGCGTATAAAGCCCCAGTGCATGCAACGCGGAGCCTTTCAAAGGGACCATGGCCACTCCTACATCGCGTGCGGCAGCATGCAGGCGCTTTAGCAGCGTTTCGATGCGCTGATGACGATGTTCGACGTGCTCACGCTGACTTTCGAGAAACGAACTCCATGCAGGGTTTTTCCACGTGGAGCGTTTGCAAAGCAACGACGACACGCCGTGTGCGGCGGCAACCGCCGACGCCAGCTTCCATTCAAGTTCGTTCCACGCTGGCGTCGTGCTGCCCGGCAGCGCCGATGCCAGCTCTACGGCAAGCGTTTCGGTGGTGCGACGCAAGCCCGTCTTAACGGTTTTGAGCGGCGGCAGCATGAGGCACCGGGATAGTGTGAGTTGGCTTTGTTGTGTGCGGCGATGTGGCATCCTGGTTTCGGTGCTCATGTTCGCTGGCAATCAATGCTTGCCATTGCGTTGCAAGCGCGGTGAAAGCGTTGTCGTCATGCGGTATCTCTCCGGCGGCCGACGATTGCTGAAGGGTGACTTGCTCATGCAGCAAGTCACGCACACGGCGGTAGAAATCAGAAGTGTAGGCACCGCGAAACATCATGGCGAGGTCGTCGCTATCCTGCCAATTCGTCTTTTTACCTAGCTGCGCCTTGACCTTCTCGTAGAATTTCGTGCCTGGCAGGGGGTAGGAGACACTCACGCCGATGTCATCGGGAGCTGCCTGTGCAACCAGCGCACGGGTCGCGAGGATATCGTCCAATTCCTCGCCCAGATAACCCAGTTGGATGAAAAAGCCCACGCGCACGCCATGGCTGCCAAGCCGTGTGCGAGCTGTGATTAGCTCGGCAACCTTCGTACCTTTAGTCATCGCATCGAGCACGCGCTGGCTGCCGCTCTCTGCGCCGATCCAAGCCTCGCCGCATCCGGCGTGCTCAAGCGCCGCAGCCATGCGTTCGCTGATCAGGTCGGCCCGGGTTTGGATGGTAAACGGGATCGAACCATCTGCGGCGCTTAAATGCTCGCCGAACTCCGTCACCCAATCGACGTGGAAACCGAAGATGTCATCGGCCATCCAGATGTGATCTGGTCGATACGTCTGCTTCAGGTACGTCATCTCTGCAGCTACGTCGTGCGCGCTGCGCTGTTTGTAGTGGTTTCCCCAGATCGGTTTGGCGCACCAATTGCAGCGGAAGGGGCAGCCCCTTGATGCAGCCATATTGAGGCTGAAGTAACCGTGACGTTCGTGCCACATAGTGCGGTAGCGCTCGATGTCGACCAGGTCCCACGCCGGATGACCGACCAGGCGCAGATCGGGCGGTTGCACGCCGATTCGCATCAAGCGCGTCTGTCCGCTCACCAGTGTGGCGATGCCGACGATGCCGGCTGTCCAATCCGGAGTGTCGATGTCTGGGTCTTGTTCAACTCGCCCGATCAATTCAGCTAGGGCCGCAATGCCTTCACCAAGCAACACGGCATGTGCGCCCGCTGCGAGAAATGCTTCGGGATGATCGGATGCGTCGGAGCCGGCAACGATCACGCGCGCGCCGTGTGCGCGTGCCTCGGCGATCATTTGGCAGGCGGCCTCGCGCATGCGGCTGAGGCACATCTTGGTGAGGTAATTGAAGTTGTCCTCGTAGAAGACAACCACGTCGGGGGCCGCAGCCCGCAGAGACGCGTCATAGTCTTCGACACCTTCAGCAAGCATCGCATCGAACAGGCTTACTTCGTGCCCCATCTGCCTCAGGAGGGCTGCGATCTGGATCGTGGCGAGTGGGGGATAAGGCTTGCCGCGCTCCCATTGTTTCCGGTCATACCTGAGGAAGTAGGAATGCCCAACCTGAATCTTTAGCATCTCGAAGAAGCCTTCATCGTCGCTGCGGGGACTAGCTGCAGCGGGCATATGCCAGGGCCGGTACCCCGGCTTGCTTGCACATCAACGCTGCGTGCACGTAAGTGCCGCGTGGCAGGCCTTCGGTTGCCCAATGTTGAAAAATAGTTGGTGGCCGGTCGCGGTAGAAACCGTCAAGAGGCTGGTATCGACATGCGATGCCTCCGACGCCATGCGGTGCAACCTTTTCCAGCAAAAGGGGCACGTACCTGTCGACTTCCATTCGATTAATACGGCGCCGCCTCGTGTATTCCATTGAGCTGAAACGCCCGAACAACGAAAGTGACCTTGATTACGATTTAGACGGCAGCGTTCAGGACACCAATTCAGATCCATTTGGCGAACGATTCACTTGCGCATTCTTCATGTGCAAGCAGATTCTGGGTGGACGCTTTCGGTTCGAAAGCAACAGCGAGGCGCTGCTGCATCTTGTCGAAGCCGCTTATGGCGGACTGCCGTCGCACGAGTTGCCTATCGTTGCGGCGGAATTCCGCGTCGAGCTTCGCCTATTGCCGCGACAGGCCAAGCCCGGCGTGATCGAACCGCCGCCTGTACGCATGCAGTCGGGCGCAGGCCTGCTATGTGGCGTGATGGATGCATCGAATTACGTGGTACTGGCGCCCGAGCGACAGAGGGCTTTGGTGGTGGCGTCGGAAGATATGCTGAGCCACCCTTATTATCTGCGTTACGAGTTGATCGAATTCGCCACGTTCATGTTAGCCACGCGCGGATTGGGCCTGGTTCCACTCCATGGCGCCTGCGTCGGAAGAGATGGGCGCGGCATCCTTCTGCTAGGCGCAAGCGGCTCGGGCAAATCGACATTGGCTTTACACAGCCTGTTGCATGGCCTGGACTTTCTTTCTGAAGACGCGGTTTTCGTTCAACCAGCGAGCATGCTCGCCACTGGCGTTGCCAATTACTTGCACGTGAAAGAAGATGCACTGCGCTTTGTGGATGACGACGCGACCAGGCGCTGGATCACTCAGTCAACCGTTATCCGCCGCCGCAGTGGCGTTTCGAAATTCGAGCCGGATTTGCGCAAGAGTCATGGCCGACTTGCGGCGAAGCCACTTGAGCTGGTGGGAGCCGTTTTCATTTCGAGCGAATCGGCCGGCGATCATGGCACGTTGCTAAACGTGGTGCCGGATGACGACATCGCCATGCGCCTGTCCGCCGATCAGCCTTATGCGGCAGGGCAGCCCGGCTGGCAACGCTTCGTACAGCAATTGGCGCAGCTAGGTGCCCACCAATTGCATCGTGGATCCCATCCACGGGACTCCGTTCACGCACTACAACAACTCCTTCGCTGATTCCGGGAGCCGGCGAGGATCCGGCCGATACAACTTTTTCCGCCGGAGGTCGTACCTACGTACATGGGATTTTCCAACCTGGGAGAAGTGCCGTTCTGAAGCACTATGCAACGTTGTCGATACCTCCGTCGATGCGTCCGGCAGGCAATGCGCTAACCATCGTGTTGGGCACGTCGTCATGACGAGTGATCGAGAATACGGTCTGCTGCGTTCGCTCCCACGCATACTCACGCAGGGCGATCTGATCCAGACGGGCGTGTATGTGGCGTTGTCGCTGGTGGCGGCTCTGTCAGGTAGTCTGGCGGCCGTGTTTCTTGTGCCACTAGTGCAGCCAGGGCATACGTTGCCATTCGGCGACGGCATATTCGACATGCATGGAAGCGTCGATATGCAGGCGGCAACCTTCGCAACGGCAACTGCTATTTTTGCTTTGTTGCGGTGGCAGGCGGCGCGTCTTGGTGCGCGCCTCGTCGGTCGCTATGGCATGGGTTTGCGGCGCATGGTTCATGCGCGCTTGATCGATGCACCATTGGCGTCGCTGGCCGACTTCACATCAGCGGAAATCGCCAACGTTTTCACTCACAACGTCGAGATCATCGTGCAAGGTTTCAGCGCACTGCAGCAGTTGCTGGTCGCTGGCGTCACCTGCGCCATCAGTCTAGCATTCGCGTTTTGGGTCTCGCCGATGCTCATGCTTGGCGCGCCCATCGTGCTGATTTTTTGGTTGCTGACATCGCGGGTCTATAGTCGCGAACAATCGCAAGTCAGTCGCCAATACGTCGCCGACATGACACGAATGTTCTGGCACAGCGAAGATTTTCCGCGACGTTTGCGTCACGTTCGTTCGTTCGAGCGCGAGGACGCGGAGAAGGCTAGTTATGGCGCCATTGCCGCGCGTCTGTGCCATGGCTATGGGCGTCAGCTGGAGCTCGTCGCGACCGGGCGGTTGATGCTTGAACTGTTGGTGGCAGCGGGGATTGGGACAGTCTTCGTGCTCGCCCATCATTGGCATGGTATCGACCAGGCATCGCTTATCGCCGTGTGTCTGCTGCTTGGACGCTTGCTGCCCTATCTGGCTTCGACCCGGCAAAATTTTCAGCAGCTGCGTTCGGCTGGGCCGGCATTTGAACTGTGGCATCGGTATATGGGGCTGGATTCCGCGCGATTGCCGGTTGCGGCATCGCACGCAGCCTCTTCCAGGGGAGTGCTGCACATCGAAAAGATGCGAATCAAACCGCCGCGCGCCGGGCTCGATATCGGCGAACTGGTTTTGGCGCCAGGCGAACTGACGTTGATCTCCGGCGAATCGGGTATAGGCAAAAGTAGTCTGATCGATGTGCTTGGCGGGATGGCGAAGCCAGAGGCGTTCGAAGCACGCGTAGGCACATGCCGCATTGGATTCGATGAATACCGCGAACTGGTGCGACACGGCGCCTATGTCAGCCAGAATGTGCGGCCTTGGCAACATTCCGTGCGAGAGTGTTTGCTGTGGTCCGCACCCGATGCCACGGATGACATGTTGCGCGCAGCATTGGCGGATGTCGGCCTCGACAAGCGTCTGGCGCAATCGCATCAGGGGCTGGATACAGCATTGCATAGCTCTTCAAGTCGGCTTTCCGGCGGTGAGCTGCAGCGATTGCTACTTGCTCAGGTCATATTGCGAAGGCCTTTTCTCGCGTTGCTGGATGAGGCAACCAGCGCACTCGATGCCGCCTCGGAGATCGTGGTTCTTTCGGCGCTGAAACGCCAGCTTCCGCAGACGATTCTTGTTGTCGTGTCGCATCGGAGCAGCGTGTCCGCCATTGCCGACCAATGTCTGACTATTGGAAACGACCTCGTTACGACGGTTGTCGGGGAGAGGCACTTGCAAAGCGCGGTTTCTAACGCCTAACGGAAGTGCTTATCAAATCGGCCGCTTCTCAAGTCGTGCGCACCACACCAAGCCCATACCGATTGCTACAGGCAGCCAGCCGAGCACCCATTCGACGCTCGGCTTTTGCAGCAGGTCGGGGGCATCGAATTGAAATGCCACGGTAGCGTAGATCCACAGCGCCATCAGGCATCGGCCGGTTGCCTCGCCGCGAAATATCCATGACCGCCAACCGACGATCAGCCACAGCCACACCCATAACAATGCGGCAGGTATGCCCAGCATGATCGCCGTATGCGTAAACGCATTGTGGCTGTGTGCCCACTCAATGCCGTCGATGTAAATCGAATATCGGCTACCCATGCCAAGGCCGACCCAGGGGTGCGCCAGAATCAAGTGAGCTGCCTGTACGAATATCTGCGGACGATACGACAAGCCGCGCTGTTCCACGTAGTGCCAGCCACCAAGCGCGATCGCCAAAGTAGCTGCGCCGAGCAGAATCAAAATACGACGCCTGTTTTTCCGCCGGCGATCAACGAAGAGCATGCAGATGTGGGCGACCAGTATCGCCAACCACGCCGCACGGCTATATGTCAAAACCACAAAGACCGCCATCACACCGAAGGCGGCAAGCTGCAACCATTTCGACAAGCCTGCGCGTACTGGTGTCTGCATCAGCCAGATCATCGCTGCGCCATACGCGAAAGCCGCGAGATTCGGATTGTTCAGGGAGCCGAAGGCGATGAGCCGACCTTGAATCTGCCAACTTATCGCCGGGTTCAAACTGCGCCAATGAAAAGTCACCATCGAAATCAATGCGCTCAAGGCCAGGCCGATCGCCGCCCAGAACAGCAGGTGTTGCAACGCTTGCGGATCGCTCGCCGTGAATGCACCCCACGTCAAGACGAATACCGCAATGTAGACAACAACAAAGGCTGCGTCGCCAAAGTGGCCATAGTTCGACCAGGTAACCGATAGCGCTGCCCATCCTAGAAAAATCAGCAACAGTGGACCGTCGACGGTTTGCAGTGCACGTCGGACAAAAAGGTTACGGCCTCTCCATAACCATGCTACGGAGGGCGTCACAAATAGCAGCAAGAGGCTATCGTGATAAGGCTTGCCAGGGTTCCAGATCTTGTCGCCGACCGGGCTCGCGGCAAGGCCTACCAACATCCACCACATGCCGAGCCATAGCCAATAGCGCATCCACTTTGGCAGCTCCGCTGGCACTGAAAGTCGTGGCGCGAGGCTGCTCAACATGTTCTGTTCGTCAATCCGCATGACTGTCGCCAGGTTTGCTGTTAACCGCGCCATAAAAAGCCTTGCATTGTCCGGAAAGGCAATCCCTCAAAGCATGAGTGCCGCTATTCCCGCCAAGGGTTGAAACAAGAGTGCTGATTGAGTGTGCGATGAAACGCGTAACGAAGGGGAGGGTTGTGGCGAATAGCTAAGGCACGCGCTGCTGCGCTAGTCAAAAACCAACAAAAGGGCTGCACCATGAAGCTTCGCTCTCCTCGCGTTCGTCCATTCCTGCTCGCCGCGGCCGTCGCAGCGGCAGTGATGACCACATCAAGCATGGCGGCTGATCAGCGGCCGCACGTTCGTGGAACCATTACAGAGGTGACAACGACGGGTTTTACCGTTCAAACCGATAGTGGCTTGAAAATGGTTGAGCTAACCCCCGACACGCGCATTACCGGTGTCGTGCCCAGTAGCCTGGACAACATCCAGCCAGGCACGTTCATCGGCACGGCCAATGCCCTTCATGGAAGTGCTTTTCAGGCACTTGAGGTTGTGGTATTTCCCGCGGCGATGAAAGGCTCGGGTTTGGGCGACTACGCCTGGGATCTGCCTGCGCCCGCGGGTGCAGCAGTGCAAGGCAACGCCATGGCCGCATCGGCAATGACCAGCGGAACCATCAAGGCGAGCGCGACACACGACGCACCTGCAGGTTCGTCAGCCATGACCAATGGAACCGTCAAAAGATCTTCCGGCAGTACGAACCGCACGATCGTGGTCGACTACGGCTCAGGGGAAAAGGTGATCGTTGTTCCCACTAACGTGCCGGTGGTGACCTTCAAACCTGCCGATCGCATGGCGATCGCCAAGGGTGCCCACGTTTTTGTGGCAATGAAGCCCGGCGATTCCACGCATGCTGCCATCGTGGCGGTGGGCCTTGATGGCACCGTTCCGCCGATGTGATATCGGCGACAGCCTCTCGAACGGCCACCGGTAAAGCGGTGGCCTGCCGAGGTTATCGAACGGGTGTAGAGTCGACAAGAGAATATTTCGACTGCTAAAGACATGCGGTCCTGCCACCAGACGCTGTAAAACAGGCCGCGGTCACGGTACATCGCCAGGATGTGCAACGGGATGCTGGGAGCATGAGCCACATCGGGAAACCGCCATGCGACAACGGTGTCGTCTTGTCAGACGCCGGATCAACGCCATGCGCCGTTGCCGCACGCAGATGGACGCTGGTTGCTGCCGTGCTTGGCTCGAGCTTAGCGTTTATGGACGGCACCATTGTCAACGTAGCTCTTCCAGCCATCCAACATGATCTCAATGTCGCCGTTTCCGACGTCCAATGGGTCATGGAGTCTTACACGCTGATTTTGGCCGCGTTGCTTCTCGTTGGTGGCGCGCTAGGCGATCGTTACGGACGTCGACGGCTTTTTGTGATCGGCATTTTGCTGTACGCAATCTCGTCGCTAGCGTGCGCACTTTCAGTCAGTGCGCCGCAACTGATTGCCTCGCGAGCCGTTCAAGGCGTCGGCGCGGCGCTGCTCATTCCCGGTAGTTTGGCGCTCATTAGCTCGGCCTATCCATTGGATCAGCGCGGAGCAGCGATAGGGACTTGGTCCGCATTCAGCGGTATCACAGCGGCCGTGGGTCCTGTAGTCGGTGGATTTCTGGTGGAGCACTATTCCTGGAAATGGGCGTTTCTCTTGAATCTTCCGGTAAGCATTTTATTACTGCTCATTTGCGTAATGAGGGTTCCGGAGAGTTTCAACCGGAAAGACCGTAACCCGGTTGACGTGGCGGGCGCTACGTTGATAACCATTGCGTTGGCGGGCATTGTTTTCTCGCTTATTGACGCGCAGAACGAATCGCATAGCGAGGCAGTCCTAATCGCGGGTGCGGTTGGAGTCGTCTCATTGGCACTCTTCTTCTGGATCGAAGCGAAGCAGGACCATCCTATGCTTCCATTAGGCCTGTTTCGCGAGCGCAATTTTGCAGGTGCGAACCTCCTCACGTTCTTGTTGTACGCGGCGCTTGGCGGAAGTTTTTTCTTCCTTCCGCTTAACCTGATTCAAGTGCAGGGTTACAGCGCGACGGCAGCAGGGGCCGTCTTTGTGCCGTTTATCGTGATCATATTTGCACTGTCGCGTTGGGGCGGCAGGCTAGTGGATTTGTTTGGCTCAAAATTGCCTCTGATCGTTGGGCCTTTGATTGCTTCGGCCGGTTTCGGCATGTTTGCGTGGCCGACGATCAATCCTGATTACTGGACCACCTTCTTTCCCGCTATATGCATCCTGGGCGTGGGCATGAGTGTCACGGTGGCACCGCTGACAACAACCGTGATGAATGCGGTGGGGGCCGATTTAGCAGGCACCGCATCAGGCATCAACAATGCCATTTCTCGTATGGCCGGGCTACTGGCCATCGCCGTTTTCGGCGTCGTGTTGACACATCGATTCGACAGTGCGCTTCTCAATGAGATTTCGCATATACAGATGAACCAAGCGACGACGACATCCATCTTGGCGCAGCGTCAGAAACTGGCGGGAATCGTCGTGCCGTCAGATGTGACTTATCAGGACGCCCTGGCACTCAAGCGGGCCATTGGGTTGTCCTTCGTCTCGGGGTTTCGTTGGGTGATGCTCATTTCATCCGGATGCTCGCTTCTGAGCGCGATCTGCGCTTGGTTCTTTATAGATGGGAAGCGCATTAGCGCGAAATAATTTACACAGTCTGCTTAGTGCAATCCGCGCATCAAGGGCAGCTCGCACAAAGCCCTCCAGATCCAATCGGAATTCTTGCACGAGGATGCAGCGACTCAGAAGTCCTGAACCGTCGGGCGAACCACGATCTCGTTGATATCGACATCCGAAGGCTGCTCGATGGCATAGGCAATTGCGCGGGCAATCGAATCGGCGGGAATGGCCCAGGCCTTGTAAAGCTGATCCACGGCTTTTGAGGATGCCTCATCCGAAGTGCTCTCCTTCAACTCGGAGTTGACTGCACCCGGAGAGATGATCGTGGTGCGAATCTTGTTTGCGTGGAATTCCATGCGCAAACCTTCGGTAAGGCTGCGGACGGCAGCCTTGGTGGCGCAATAGACGGTTCCACCAGGGGCAAACACTTTGATGCCGAAGATCGAAGCGATGTTGATGATGTGGCCGTCATTTTCCTTCAGCATATAAGGCAGGGTGGCAGCAATCCCGTAAAGCACGCCCTTGATGTTGAGATCGATCATGCGATCCCACTCATCGACCCGGAGCTGGGCAAGCGGTGCGATGGGCATGATGCCGGCATTGTTCACCCACACGTCGATCTTGCCGTACGTATCGATGGCCGCCTTTGCCAGGTTTTCGACCTGCGTTCGCTTGGTAGCATCCACTTCCACAGCAAGTGCATCTCCGCCGTTCGCCCGGATGTCCTTCGCAATTAGGTCGAGGCGATCTTTGCGCCGCGCGCCGAGAACCATCGTTGCACCACGAGTCGCGAGGTGGCGAGCGGTGCTCTCCCCGAGGCCGCTACTGGCACCGGTGATAACGACGACTTTTCTTTCGATGTTCTTGCTCATGATGTCTCCTTGTGGGCGCAAGGCAACCTCGCTTTGCAGCGACTGATAAAGTCGCAAATCATGCGAAAACGTCTCGGTAACGTGGCTGAAATTGTCGTCGATGACGTCATCGCCCTGGTGACAGACCACCAAACGACCATGCGCCAATCCATGGGGGCGTGCAATGGTGCTTTGGTGTCGTTTCGGCGTCGGCTTCCGGATGTTTCTCAAACGATGCGGATCGGCTTTGACGTCCGTCACGGTCGCGGCGTTCAGCCCCTGGCTGTAGGAGCGTGGTGGAGTCGAGTAGCTATGTTCACCAGGTTAGCGAGGGAGCAAGCTTTCATTTTGCGCATGACGCGGCCACGATGCGCCTTGACGGTAATCTCGCTGATGCCGAGTTCGCCTCCGACCTGCTTGTTCAACAAGCCGCTGACTACAAGGGTCATGACTTCTCGCTCGCGTGCGCTGAGTGATCCATAACAGTCCCTGAGTTCACGGAGTTCTGCTTCTTCCTCCAGTGCGGCATGACTACGATCGATGGCGTGCTGGATGGCCTCCAGCAACACGCTATTGTCGAACGGCTTAGTCAGGAATTCGATGGCACCTGCTTTCATGGCCTGAACCGTCGTGGGCACGTCGGCGTAGCCGGTGACAAATATGATCGGCATGTCGTCCCTGTCATTGGCGACAAGCTTTTGTAGATCCAGGCCGCTTACGTCCGGTAACGAGACGTCAAGCACTAGGCAGCTTGGCACAAGGGTTCGTGGTCGTGCCAAGAAATCATAGGCGGATGCAAATGTCTCCACTTGCCAACCTTCGAAGCGGATCAGCGCTTCGAGCGATTCACGGATGGAGATATCGTCGTCAACCACAAATACGACAGGCCCCATATCCGGCAAGATAGATGCTCTCGATCCGTAGTCATATCCGTTCATTAGGCTCATGATTTTCTCCGGATGCGAGGGCACATCTCATCGCTTATGTCATTCGAACGCTGCGTTGAGTGCCGCGAGCAATGCCACCTCGCTGAATGGTTTGAACAGGTAATCGATGGCGCCTCGGTCGAGCGCAATCGCACGGATCGTTTCGTCAGTATTGGCAGTTATGAAAACGATGGGAATGTCTGATCCTCGCAGCGCCAATTGCCGCTGAAGCTCGAGTCCGGATATGCCCGGCATGGCCATGTCGAGAATCAGGCATTCGGTGTTGTCGATGGAACTGGAGGCGAGAAATTCCTCCGCCGACGAGAACGCCTGGGCTGCGAAGCCAAATTCCAGCAGCAGGTCGGGCAACGACTCGCGGACGGATTCGTCGTCATCGACGACCGATACCAAAGAGCGCATGGCTATCACGAATTTTCCTCGGCCTGCATTACCTCTGTTACCGCAGGAACAGAAAACGAGAATGTGGCTCCAGGCCCATCATTTGGCGTCGCCCACAAACGACCGTGATGCCGCTCGATAATGGATCGACTGATAGACAGGCCGATTCCCATGCCACCACCCTTGGTGGTGTAAAACGCCTCGAACATCTTGTCCATGCCCTCAGGACCCAGGCCTATTCCGGCATCCCGGAGGGTCAGGCGCACATGGCTATCTCCATCTTTTTCAGTCTTGATCACGACCTGTCTGGGGCGGTCGTCGACACTGCTCATGGCCTCCGATGCGTTCAGAAGCAGGTTCAAAATAACTTGCTGAAGTTGGACTCGATCGCCAATGACATTTGGAAGGTCGGGGGCCAGCACTTTGGTCAGAACTACTCGGTTACTTTTGAGTGTGCTCTGTGAAAGCGCAATGACTTCTCCTACGGCTTCGTTGAGGTTCACCCATTCGGTAACCGCATCCTTTTTGCCGAAGAGTGCGCGCAATCGCGCGACAATGTCGGAGGCGCGATTTCCATCGCGAATGGTTCGCTTAGCTATTTCAAGCGCGCCTTCAACGTTCGGAGGATCCGCGGCCAACATCCGGGCACAGGTGCTGGCGTTGGTGATAACCCCCGATAACGGCTGACTGACTTCGTGCGCGATGGAGGCCGTCAGCGCCCCGAGGCTGTTGACCTTGGCCAGGCGAGCGAGCTCGGATTCGAGAGTTCCAAGCGCTTCTTCCGAGATACGGCGCTGCGTCACGTCTTGAATCGCGCCGATGTATTCGAGTCGACCATCCTGGGCGCGCATGCGATGCGAAACCACATGCACGTACTTGATCGATCCATCCGGCATAAGTAGCCGCATCTCGTAGTCATGATCGGCGCCGAGGCTTCGCGCGTCGGCCCTTTTTTCAGACAAGAGCGGCCTATCGTCCGGATGGACCCGGTCCGCGATGCGTTCCAGCGTCACCGGTGTACCTAGACCAAATCCGAAGATGCGATAGAGCTCTGCTGAAAACTTTATATCGTCATTGTCCAGGCACCAGGAAAAACTACCGGTCAAGCTGATGCGTTGAGCTTCTGCAAGAAAGGCTTCGCTGCGCCGAAGCTCTTCTTTAGCACGCCTTCGGTCGTCGATATCAATCGTGATGCCGCACCACTTAACGATGTGGTCGGATTCGTTGCGAAGGGGGCTAAAACGAAACAGAAACCAACGGTACTCACCGTCAAAGCGGCGTAATCGGGCTTCGGTTTCTCCTGGCTTCTTGGAGGTCTTTATGCGCTTCCACGATGCGATCAAGTCGCCGAGATCGTCAGGGTGAACTGCGAACGTCCAATCCCTATGGCTGGCCTGTCCAGCAGAGAGGCCATCGTAGTCAAGATGGTGTTGGTTGTCGTACGTCGATCCGCCTTTCTTCGTGCTCACCGCAGCAGCGTATCGAGGGCCATCGGGATGAGCGACGTCGAACACCTTCCAAGCTTTTAGCTGGTCAAGAGTCTTGGGGGTTTGTTCGAAGATAGGTTGATTGAGGCGATCGATTTCACCGGATAGCGTCGTGAAGCCAATAGGTAAGGGAATGCTATCGATGATCAGGGGAGAATCAGTTTCACGTAATGGCATGGTTTCACCAACTCGTTTGCTTACCTCGATGTCGGTGTTCGTTCCGCCCCATTTGGCGACTTACCCTGATTCGTCGGTCGATGGACACATTCGGAAGAAGAACGAGCGATGCACTTCCTCGAGGCGACGTATTCGCGCTTTGAGTTCGTCCGGCATCCTTTGAGTTCAACCGTTTTTCCGAAAGCCACAACCGAGTGTGAGCCTATGGAAAATCGGGAAGATTGTCTGGATGGACTGCAGTCTGCCACCCGATGCCTAGACCTCCTTGGTGCTGAGTCTCGCGTATTTGCACGAACGTTTGTTCATTAAATCGACGTTGCTTCTTACGAGCACAATCCAGTCGAAAGTCGAGTAGCACATGGGCGCATATTATCAATGCGCTTCCTTCAACAATGTTCGTCGTAATTTGTGCAAATTCGATTTTAGACGTCTATCGATGATACTCCCATATCCGCGTAGAAGGGCAATGTTTCATGCATATCGACGCATGTGCGCTGCGCCAATCGAGACGCTAATGCACGAGGAATGGGTTGGTGATGAAATGACAACAGCCTATTACTGTGCCTTTAACATCTGAGACGCCACGAATTGATGTGATCTGCGTAACCTGCGAGTGACCACACTCGCATTGCATTAGCGAGGTCGATCTGACTGCCAGTGCGAAGACATCGCTATGTCCGGCACGTAGGTGTTTCTAAGGTTGTCCTTGCCCGAGCAGGCCCGTGTAGTGGGGGAGTCGTTTGTCTACATCGGGGTTTACCTGCAGGCCAAGTTTCATCAGCTCTGTGATTCGCTGCTGTGCTTCCGGACGTTGCACCGAACGAATGAACATGGCCCATTCTGTACCTAAGTCTGTATCCGGTGGCAGGCTTGCCATATCGACCCGCTGTTTGATGTCGGCGATGGTCTCCTTGTCGAAGGTGGCGATGCGCCGCGCAAGCGTATCCACGAATTTGTCCAACTGTGCATCAGGAAACGAGCGATTGACGTAACCGTATCGCTCGGCGAGATCGCCATCGATATCGTCGCCGCTAAGAAGAACTTCGAGTGCGCGTCCGCGCCCGATCAAGCGAGGAAGACGCGCCATTGGGCCACCGCCAGGAGTGAAACCGGCGCCCACTTCGAACTGCGAAAGGATGGCTTTTTCGCGGCTTGCAAAGCGCATGTCGCTCGCCAGCGCCAGTTCGCTACCGACGCCGGTTGCACGGCCGCGTATCATCGCGATGCATACGACCGGTGCACGGCTTAGGCGTACGAATATGTCGGGCAGAGCGGGCAGGCCCGTTTTGCCTGGAGGAATGTTGGTCGTCGCGGAAAGTGGTGGAACGAAGTCGTAGTGTGTGAGGAAGAAACCTGGCACAGCGCTATCGAACACGACCGCTTTGACCTTGGTGTCGCTCTCGATTTGCGTAACGACATCGTTCAATTGCGGAATGGTTTCCGGCCCGAAGATGTTGAACGGTGGATTGTCCAAGGTGACACGCCAATATTCGGGCGTGATCCGCGTGATACGGATCTCTTGTTTCGTCGCGAGATCGCCCATGGTGGCGGTTGGAGCCGTATCCGATTTTTGTCCAGACCCAGCGGCGCTTTCGGCTGCTAGGACTTGCTCTGCGATGCCCATGCCAGCAACTATCAGCGCAATGGAAAGGGGATGCAGTTTCATCGCGGATACCTCAAGGTGATCGCGTTAATATCTCGTTTGCATCCATGCGAAATATTGTGCTCACGTCGATCCGACCTGACGCCGTCGACGAAGCTCCGGGATAGGCAGGCCTTCCCATCCCCAGTTGTCTAGGGCGACTTCTTCGATCACCACAAAAGTCGAATTCAACGGCTTATTGAGCACATTCAGCAGCAACTCGCTCACGCCCTTGATCAGCGCGGCTTTCTCTTCTGCTGTGGCTGCATCGCGGCCGGGGCCGGATCCTTCACGTGTAATTTGAATAGTGACGATAGGCATCTCGAGCTCCTTGTTTGGGGGCGGCCGACTCCGTCGTGGCATCGCTCATCCGACTTGCTCATGGTTGCTCGGCTTGTGCAGTGGCTTTATGTGGTTCGGAGCACAGCGGGGACTTCGCCGCCGGTCAGCTTCTGCGGCCTTGATGAGGATCTCGACGCTAGCACTGCGATAACAAATCATCCTCAGATGCAAATCTATTGGACGAAGGTGTCGGCACATCCAGGAATCACGTCGATCTAGATGCAGGCATCAAAGCTGGTGTTGTCGATGGGGCCGATACCAAAGCGTCATAGACGGTAAGCCACGGGCGGGCGCACGCTCGCACGAGCGCCAGTTGGCGTAAAAGATCAGTCGGCCCGTCGAAGCATCGAAGAAGGGTTCTTGTCATGGCATCCGAGTTCAAGCGATCCACGCGCTTTCAATTCCTCGCGGCATACGCACTTGCCGGGGCGATCGGCATCTTCCTGCCTCCGTTGGCGCATCCTGCAGCCGATTCTTCAGCACAAGGCGCTGCTGCAACAGGCAATGCTGCAAGCACAATTGTCGCGGTTGCAGCCGGTGCCAGCGCAGCTGCTGCGGAGGCCCAACCGGCCGCAGACGACACCTCTATACGTCCGTTCCCAAAGATGCATATATCAGACGCAGTGCTCGCCGACCTGCGCCGGCGAATCGCTGCGACAAGATGGCCCGATAAGGAAACGGTAGCGGACACAACGCAAGGTGTGCAGCTCGACACGATGCGCAAGCTCGCTGCCTATTGGCAATCCGATTACAACTGGCGAAAGGTCGAAGTGCGACTGAATGCGTTGCCGCAATTCGTAACGACTATCGATGGCGTGGATATTCAGTTCATCCACGTTCGCTCGAAGAACAAGAACGCGTTGCCGATCATTATTACGCACGGTTGGCCTGGCTCGATCATCGAGCAGTTGAAGGTCATCGATCCACTGACCAATCCAACGGCCCATGGCGGCAAAGCGTCAGACTCTTTCGACGTGGTGATTCCATCATTGCCAGGTTATGGACTTTCGGGAAAGCCTACGATTACCGGCTGGGATCCCCAACACATCGCACGCGCCTGGACTGTGTTGATGAAGCGCCTGGGCTATAAGCGATTTGTAGCGCAAGGCGGCGATTGGGGTGATGCTGTGACGGAGCAAATGGCGTTGCAAGCACCGCCGGAATTGATCGCTATTCACACCAATATGCCGGCAACCGTACCGGACGACATTGCCACCGCGCTCGCGGCAGGTGGGCCACCGCCGGGCGGCCTTTCTCCCGATGAGAAGCATGCCTACGAACAACTCGATTTCTTCTACAAGCATGGATTGGGTTATGCGCAGGAGATGACGAATCGCCCGCAGACGCTGTACGCGCTTGCGGATTCACCGATCGGCCTCGCGGCTTGGATGATCGACCATGATGAGAAAAGCTACGAGTTGATCACGCGTGTCTTCGATGGCCAGACCGAAGGCCTGTCGCGAGACGACATCCTCGATAACGTTACGTTCTACTGGTTCACCAATACGGCGGTCTCCTCGGCTCGTTTGTATTGGGAAAACAAGCTCGCCTTCTTTGCCCCGAAGCACGTCGCTATTCCGGTTGCCGTAAGCGTCTTTCCGGATGAAATCTATGCGGCACCGCGCAGTTGGACGGAGAAGGCGTTTCCCAAGCTTATCCATTACAACCGCCTCGACAAGGGTGGCCACTTTGCAGCGTGGGAACAGCCTGACCTGTTCGTCGAGGAAATCAGGGCGTCGTTTAGACCTGTGCGTTAGACCTTGTCGAGATCCGACGGCATCACAAATGACGCAGTGAAATTCGCCAGATACGAGTTGGAAAGATCGAAGAGCTGTGCAGCAGGTAACTCTGAGTATTGTTGGCTTATGCAATATCGTGTTGCCCCGACCACATCGCCATTCGTATCGATGAGGCAGGGGCTTCAACGACATTTTGATTTGGGTCTAGCTCTTTATGAAGGCGAGCAAATCCGGATTGATGACATCAGCATGAGTGGTGAACGCTCCATGTGGATATCCTGGGTAAATCTTGAGCGTCGCATTCTTCAGAAGCTTGGCTGAAAGTACGCCAGCATCTTTGTAGGGGACAACTTGATCATCGTCTCCATGGAGAACCAGCGCGGGCTGATGGATCTTTTTTAAGTCTTCCGTAAAATCCGTCTCGGAGAAGGCCTTGATGCAGTCATAGTGCGCCTTGGTGCCTCCCATCATGCCTTGGCGCCACCAGTTTTGAATGATGCCTTCAGAAGCCTTTGCGCCGGGGCGATTGAATCCATAAAAGGGGCCGCCAGCAACGTCGAGGTAGAACTGGGCTCTGTTTGCAGCAAGTTGTGCGCGAAGCGCATCGAAGACTTCAATCGGCGTGCCATCTGGATTGTCCTTCGTCTTGACCATGATCGGCGGGACTGCGCTGATAAGCACAACCTTTGCCGTACGCTCCTGACCATGTCGCGCGACGTAATGCGCTACTTCCCCACCGCCGGTCGAATGCCCAATATGGATGGCGTTGCGCAGATCGAGTGCTTCCGTGAGCGCTGCCAGATCAGCCGCATAGTGGTCCATGTCATTGCCGTCGGCCGTTTGGGTGGATCGGCCATGACCGCGGCGATCATGCGCAATGACCCTATAGCCATGACTTAGGAAGAACAACATCTGAGCATCCCAATCGTCCGCTGACAGTGGCCAGCCGTGACTGAACACAATGGGCTGTCCCGTTCCCCAATCCTTATAGAAAATTTCGACGCCATCTTTCGTAGTGATCGTGCTGCTCATTTGAGATCCTCGAGTAGTGGGGTGGGGTGCAACATGGTCTTCTAGCAAGACTTAAACGGGCTCTAGCCAACTGCATTGCCAACTGTATGCCTTGTCGGTGGCCCGTTCTTGAAGATTTCATTACGTAGCGATCAATCCCACCCGACGATTGCCGCATGTCGCTTAACCATGCAGTTCATCCATCGTCGATGAAATATTTAATTGAAACAGTTATTTATATGCATTCCTTGCGATGCTCGATAAATCGTCGCAAAAAGTGGCACCATGGATTTGATAGTCCCAAAAGTCCGTAGCACGCGAGTATCTGCAACAAATCGGCAACCGCAGCTCTTCCAGACTAAACTCCAAATCAGGTTTCACCGATAGAAGTTCGGTTGTCTCCGCCGACGAGGGCACATGGCACTCGTCGATATTGCCAACGGGTTCGTATACGTCGTTTTTCAAAGGAGCGCGTGATGAATACCTTACGCAAGGTTCTGTTCTACGCCGCGATCACTGTGATCGCCAGTTTTGCGTTGACGGCCGTCACCCCAACGGCACACGCACAGGGAGGCGGCACCTACTGCGCCAGCAACGACAATCGTTACGCACGCTGCCAGGTGTCCTGGCGTGACGCGATACTTGTGCAGCAATCGTCCAAGGCAGCGTGTATTCGCGGTCAAACTTGGGGCTTCGATCGAAACGGCATCTGGGTGAACGGCGGTTGCCGCGGCCAATTTGCGCCAGCTCGTGGCGGTTGGGGTGGCGGTGGACGTCAGCCGCAGCAGATGCGCTGCGAAAGTAGCGGCAATAATTATCGGCTGTGCCCGGTCAATATTCAGCGTGGCGACGACGTTCGCATCACCAACCAACTCTCCAGCGCAAGTTGCCAACAGGGTAGGACTTGGGGCGTGCAACCCAATGGCATTTGGGTCAATCGCGGATGCCGCGCCAACTTCATCATCAATCGGCGTTATTGATCGACCACTGCAAACGGAACCTCCACCGAAAGGTGGGGGTTCTTCTCATCGATTTAGCTACCCCGGATGTATGTTTGTGTTATCGGCTCACAGATAACACGCCGTGTGGAGGAAAACGTCATGAACAGCCATGAGCGCCCGCCGCAAGCCCTTGATAAGGCATTTCTCGAGGGCCAAAAGAAACGGTTGGTTGATTTACGCAGTGAGCTGATAAAAGTCGCCGACTTGTCCGCTTCCGAGGAAGAGGTACTTCAATATGAGGCGGGAGGAGAGGCACATGACGATGCGGACAGTGCCGAGAGGATGGCGATCCAAGAGAACGATGAGGCTCAATTCAATCTAAACCTGAAGCGGCTTGCCCAGGTTGAACATGCGCTACTGAAAATCGACCAGGGAACATATGGCTATTCTGAAAAAAGCGGAAAGCCTATTCCTCGAGCTCGATTGATTGAAATTCCCGAAGCTGTGCTCACGGTCGAGGAAGCGCAGCAGGAAGAAGCCGATATCCGTCGTTAACAGCCTTCCGCTCGATGTCGCCACCCACGGCTGCAGCGTTAAAAGGCTGCATCCCGAACAGCGTTCACACACTCCACCCCATTTCACTGTCGCACTGTGACCACCCGTGATGGACTTCCAGGGTGGAGGCCGCCTGCGTGCCAAATGTCAACCGAAATCGATACCAAAGCTCAATAGACGATCTGCACGAATCGGAGCAGCCTACACGCCAACAAGGTGGCCGGAAAGAGGGGCCATGGAGGATGCGTCGCAATGAAATTTTGCGCTCTCGGCTTAGGTGTCTAATCCAAGTCAGTTCTTGAGGACTAGAGCATGAAGATACTCATCGTAGTCACTTCACACGACAAACTCGGAAACACCGGGCGTAAGACCGGCTTTTGGCTGGAAGAGTTTGCCGCTCCGTACTATGTATTTACTGACGCAGGAGCGTCGGTGACGGTGGCCTCACCAAAAGGTGGTCAGCCGCCGATTGACCCTAAGAGTGATGACCCCAACAACCAAACACCTGCTCAGACCCGCATCAAAGCGGATAAGGCGGCTTTGGCGGTTTTGGCAAACACAGTTCGCCTTGACTCCGTATCGGCCGATGATTTCGACACCGTGTTCTATTCGGGAGGGCACGGTCCCATGTGGGATCTTGCCGAAGATCCGGTATCGATCAAGTTGCTCGAAACGTTCTATGACAGCGGCAAGCCCATTGCTCTGGTGTGTCACGCCCCCGGTGTACTCAGGCATGTGAAACATAACGGAGAGCCGTTAGTGAAGGGCAAGCGGGTGACTGGATTTACGAACGAAGAGGAAGAAGAGGTACAACTCACGCATGTTGTTCCCTTCCTGGTCGAAGATGAGCTCAAAAAGCTGGGTGCTCATTTCGAAAAGAAGCCGAATTGGGAGAGCTTTGCGATCATCGATGGTCGCCTTGTCACGGGTCAAAACCCTGCGTCCTCGACAGCGGGTGCAAAGGCGCTTCTCAGCCTCTTCAAGTGATTCCGCTCATGGCGTTCGGCCTCCATGAAGGTAAGGCCGACTATTGACGGCATGGTTCCATTGAAAAAATGGGACACAGTCGCGGCCACTTGTCCGAGGCTGCAGTCACGAACTTTGCCATCATAACGTCGACGTCGACTCATCTATCGAACCGCCGCCTCGACAACGGCGATGTCTTGCTCGGTCGTCCCACCGCTTACACCAATCCCGGCGAATACTTCACCATCTTGGGTAAGCGGAACCCCTCCTCCCATGGCGGAGTAGCGGCCGCCAGACACGGCAAGAAGTGGAAAAAGTGACTGACCCGGCTGCACAAGCGGAACGAGATCGGCCGTGCGTATTCGTATCAGTGCGGACGTGTAGGCCTTGCGTTCTGATAGTTCGAGTGAAAACAACGGCGCGCCATTCATCCGGTGCTGAAGCACAAGGTTGCCATGGATGTCGATGACGCTTACCGCTACGGGAACCTTGGCGCGTGTCGCCTCGGCTTCCACACGTTCGGCAAGGGCTTTGGCTGTCGTAAGCAGATCCATAAGTTGCTCATTTCGCGAAGGGGCGAGTGGTCGCTTAGTGCGAAAGCTCGCCTATGTGGAATCCAAGTCGGTCTTCTATGTCGCCCGGTTTGTGGAAACCACGCGCCATTAAAGCCTTGATATTCTCTTGTGCGGCAGGACGCCCTAGCGACGCGATGCATGCATCCCATCCGGCGCCGAGCTCAACGTCAGGTGCAAGGCTCGTATTGACGAGACGCTTGGTGTTGGCGATCGCCCATTTGTCAAACCTGGCGATCCTAGTTGCGAGTGCTTCCACGAACGCGTCCAAATCGGCGTCGGGCAGGGATCGATTCACATAGCCGTAGGCTTCGGCTTGGTCACCTCTGATGTCTTCCGAACCCAGAAGCACTTCCAGGGCGCGGTTTCGGCCTATGAGCCGAGGCAGTCGAGCCATGGGACCGCCGCCTGCGACCATACCTACACCCACTTCCCACTGCGAAATGATGGCCTTTTCACGACTGGCAAAACTCATGTCGCACGCGAGATTGATTTCACTTCCATTGCCCGTTGCCCGCCCGCGAATTAGGGCAATGGAGGCGATAGGCGCTCGCGGCAGACGAACAAGGAAGTCTGGCCACGGAGGCAAGCCCGAGGGCCCTGCAGGCATGCCAGTCAGATCTTCGAGCTTGGCAGTGAAATCAGAATGATTAAGGAAATAGCCATCTACAGCACTATCGAAGACGACGACTCTGACATGCTCATCGGTTTCGAGTGCGTTGATGAGCTCCTGGAATTCGCGGACCATTTGCGGCCCCATCACGTTGATCGGCGGATTGTCGATCGTCACGCGCCAGTAAGCCGGTGAACGCTGCGAGACTCGAAGTTGAGCGTTAGTGTTTGTAGCTTTCATGGGGACTCCTGTCGCTCATACACGCAATGACCATGTGTATGTCGCACGGTTTCCCGCAGCGCGCCATTGGACGATGGTATCGACTACACCATAGTCCGGAAATGTCTGTTTTGGCTTGCGCGTGAGTCACTGAAATACAGTCGACTTTTTAAAACATAGAACAGGCTCATGACGCGCGCGTGTGAGGTTTTTTTAATGCTTCTCTCACGCCCAGTATGGATATCAAGCGTATGGTGGGCGGGACCCGGTCTCGTGGTTCGATCACGTGTCATGCTGCTTGCAGATCAGCACGCATGGGACACGCGCATCGCCACGCACTCCATCTTGCACCTCACCAGGCTGCTCCTATGACCGCCGAACTCGACCAGCAATGCATCGATACCATCCGCTTCCTGTCCGTCGATATGGTGCAGAAAGCCGATAGCGGCCATCCTGGCATGCCGCTAGGTGCTGCACCGACGGCTTACGTGTTGTGGACGCGCTGGCTCCACTATTACCCCCACAATCCTCAGTGGCCTAACCGCGATCGTTTCGTACTCTCGCCCGGGCATGCTTCCGCGTTGCTGTATAGCCTGCTTCATCTGACGGGCTACGACCTCCCAATGGACGAGATCAAGCAATTTCGCGAATGGGGTAGCAAGACGCCGGGACATCCCGAACGCGGACATACACCCGGCGTGGAAGTAACAACGGGTCCGCTGGGGCAGGGAGCTGCCAACGCAGTTGGCATGGCCATGGCCGAAGCGCAACTCGCTGCGCGTTACAACCGTCCCGATCACACCGTCATCGACCATCGAACATATGCCATGGTCAGCGATGGCGATTTGATGGAAGGTATTGCTTCAGAGGCCGCTTCGTTGGCGGGTCATCTTAAGCTCGGCAAGCTCACCTTTATCTACGACGATAACCGCGTCACGTTGTCTGCTGGCACGGACATCACCTTCTCCGAAGATAGAGCCGCCCGCTTTCAGGCTTATGGCTGGCATATCTTTAGGGTGGAGGATGGTAATGATCTGGCCGCTATCAATGCAGCCTTGCAGGCGGCGCATGACGAAACCGAGCGGCCGTCATTTATTGTGGTGCGCACGCATATCGGCTACGGGTCACCTGAGCAAGACAGTTTCGAATCGCATGGCTCTCCACTTGGCGTGGCCAATGTACTGAAGACCAAGCAGAAGCTGGGCTGGCCCGAAGAGCCTAGTTTCCTGATACCGGATAAAGCACTGGCGCATCTTCGTGAAGCCATCGAACGCGGCGCGCGTGATGAAGCGGCATGGAACAACCTCATGAGCACTTATGCGAAAGCATTTCCGGAGCTTTCTGCCGAACTACAGCGCAGCCTGCGCGGCGAACTACCATCAGGCTGGGATGAGGCGATACCGACATTTCCAGCGAGTGCCAAGGGCCGCGCAACGCGCGATGCCTCGGGCGACGTAATGAACGCCATAGCATCCAGGCTGCCCACCCTAAGCGGCGGTTCGGCCGATCTCGATCCTTCGACAAAGACAGTGTTGAAAGGCTTTGGCGATTTCAACCCACCTTCAGTGCAGGGCGACGATCTGCAAGGGTCTGATAAGGGCGGTTGGAGCTATCAAGGGCGAAATATCCACTACGGCATACGCGAACATGCGATGGGCGCCATCGTCAATGGACTTGCTGCGCATGGTGGATTCATTCCCTACGGTGCGACCTTCCTTATCTTCTCCGACTATATGCGTCCACCGATGCGACTCGCAGCGCTGTCGCACTTGCATGTCATCCATGTATTCACCCACGACAGCATCGGGCTAGGTCAGGATGGCCCGACCCATCAACCGGTAGAACAGTTGGCGAATCTGCGCGCGGTTCCAAACCTCACCGTGATTCGTCCAGCCGATGCGAACGAAACCGCGGAGGCCTGGCGTGTTGCCGTGGAAACACGCGATCGCCCGGTGGTGCTAGTGCTGACTCGGCAGGCAGTACCCACGCTTGACCGCGGCCGCTATGCCGCGGCTGATGGTCTACGTCGCGGCGCTTATATATTGAGTGATGCACCCAACGGCAAACCCCAACTCATCCTGCTCGCCAGTGGCTCTGAAGTCGGCCTCATCGTGGCAGCGGCCGATCGCCTGCAAGAGGAGGGCATCGCCGTGCGCTGTGTCTCAATGCCAAGCTGGGAGTTGTTCGAGGCGCTTCCGAAAGCCGAACGCGATGCGGTACTACCGCCATCGGTCACTGCAAGACTCGCCGTGGAACTTGGTGTATCTCAGGGCTGGGATCGCTATGTGGGAGCCCATGGCGATATGCTCGGAGTGGAGCGTTTCGGCGCCTCGGCGCCTGGCGAAATCGTAGTGCGCGAATATGGGTTCACCGTCGATAACGTTTGTGCGCGCGCCAAGGCGTTGCTGGTGGCGTGAACATTGCGTCACTTAAAGTGCGGCAAATCTACCAAACGCGTCTAAGTGCACGTGATCGTCAAAGGCACAACATCGTAAAGACGTGATCGGGAAAGAGGGCGTATGTCACGACAAGGTCGCTACCACAGGGCCACCGTTCTCCTAAGCTGATGCAAAGTCTTAGCGTAAGCGTACTTTCAGTGACATTCACTGCTTGCACGGCCTTGAAGTCGAAGAACTGTCGCACCGACGGATAAAGCGCTTTATAGAGAGTTTCCTTTGCGGAAAACAGCAAAGTTAGGGCGTGGTGAGGAGATAGGTCGTGAAAGAGGGCGATTTCGCTAGGTAGCCCTATTTCGGACTGGATATTCGCTGCAACTTGCGCGTCCATCCATTCTTCGACATCCACTCCGAGCGAAGCGTGCAATGAAATCTGACTGGCAACAGCTACCGTTACGGTTATGCAGTGACTGATGCTTCCCGTCCACCCTGACGGCCAGTTGGGTAACTTATCTTCACCAATGGGTAGTTCGACATCTAATTCATGGCCTGCGCTCTTTAGCGCGCGTGAAGCGCAATATCGCCCAGCGACAAACTCCCGCTGCCTTTTTTTGCTCGCGCGGCTAATGGAGTGAGGTAGCGACATACCATGGTTACCGAGTTCCTCTGTCGTTCCGACGAACAGACCTACCGTGGCGGGGACACTTAAAGCCGAACGCAGATCATGAACGTTAACGACTCGTGTCTGATAGTCATTAAACATCGTCGTCGTTCCTACACTGCAGGATAGTTTGAAGCCGCCCGGGCGCGGAACCGGTTGCCAGTGTCGCTGAACAACGGAGTATCTGGAATGCTCAGGCCCAGCCGCGTACCCGGTACCACCACATGCCGACATATTCGCGCAGGCAGCGACCGCTTAGTCGTAGAGCAGCCCGCTTCGGCCACCAGGGATGATCTTCCCAGGATGGATGAACGGGATCGTAAGCAGGGGCGGGAATCACCTCGAGCCCTTGCTTCATGAATGCCGCCGCCGCGCGTGGCATGTGAAAGCCGGACGTTACCAACAAGATGCGCAGCCGCTTTTCGCGCTTGAGCATGACGGCCGAGAACTCTGCGTTTTCGTGCGTATTCGTGCTCGTGCTTTCGATCCGCATGACATCAACGGGCAGGCCTTGTCGGCGAAGTCCTCTCGCCATCGGCTGAGCCTGGTCGCCGCCGGAAAGTAACACCATGTCGGCGCGGGCGCTGCGAAATAGCTGCAGGCCGAAGCCGATGCGTGTGGCCGGGCCGTAGGGGTCGTCCGCATCCGGGTCCAAGCCTGATTGTGTCAACGCGCCACCGCCCAGAATCACAATCGCGTCGGCTTTGGGGTAAGCAGAAGCTTGCCGCGCGGGATAGTGGTACTCCAGTGATTCGCGCAAGCGCATGGCCATCGCGGGCGTAGCACACAACCATAGCCAGCCTGCGCCGCACGCTAGCAATGCAAGGCCGGGTCGGTAGCGTTGCCGGCATAAAAAGTAAAAGCCGGCGATGGCAAAGATGGCTGCCTGGTTGATCGGATAAATCAAATTCTCGAGCAGATCCATCGGATTCCTGGCAAGCGCATGAGGGTGAGGACGGAAGGCCTAACGCCGTAAGTTGGCCGACCGGCAACGCCCTCTTCAGCTCGGCCTTTGTCCATCAAGAAGCGTGCCAAAGTCCCGTGTTTTCAAAAATATAGGTATCTTTTTCACGATTTGGACTATTGCTTTGGCGATTTGTCAAGAGCATATAATGAGACTCGGTTCACACTTTTATCATCGGCCAGGACTGCCATGAAGAGCCTCAGTCGTTGTTTCGCACTGTGTCTGCCATTGTTGCTTGCCGCATGTGCCACGACGGGCGGCTCCAGCGCGCCGCCGACGCCCAATGCCGATGTGCAGGCTGTCACTACCTATCACATTGGTGTGGATGACCAGTTACAAATCACCGTCTGGCATAACCCGGACCTCAGTGTGAGCGTCCCTGTGCGGCCGGACGGCATGATTACCGTCCCGCTGATCGGCGACGTGATCGCCGGTGGAAAGACGCCCGATGAGGTGTCCACCGAGATCAAAGACAAACTGCAGCCCTATGTTCGCGACCCGCAAGTGGCGGTCATCCTCACGGCGCTGCGTAGTAACGAATATTTGTCGCGCGTACGCGTCACCGGCGCGGTACGCAGCCCGATTTCCATTCCTTACCGCCAGGGCATGACTGTGCTCGACGCGGTGCTGGCGGCGGGTGGCATCACCGAATTTGCGGCGCCCGATCGCACCGAGTTGTATCGCAAAGGCGACGCCGGAAGCGTTACGTCGTACTCGGTGCATCTGGACAACATCCTGCAGAAGGGCGACCTCGCCAACAACTATCCGGTACAGCCGGGAGATGTGATTACGGTTCCACAACGCGCGTTCTGATTACGCGCCCAGCGTTTTGGAGTGTTTTCTATAGGGAAGGGGTAAGGGGGAAAGTCATGGGCGGAGAATTGTCACCTTTAGGCGGCATGCTGCCTGCGCTAGTGACAGAGGCGCGGCGGCGCCGTATGGCGTTGGGCATCGCTTTTGCCGCGATTGCCATTGCGGCCTTGGTGGTCGGCATGGTCTGGCCAAAGAAATACGAGGCCTCCACCACCATCCTGGCGCAGGACAGCAGCATCATTACGCCGCTGATGGAAGGTGCGGCCTCGCCGACGGCCAATACCAACCGCGCGGGTATCGCGCATGACGTGATTTTTAGCCGCAAAGTGCTCGATCAAATTCTGGTGGTGTGTGGTTGGATGGCCACGCATCCGACGCCGATCCAGCAAGATCGCATCATCGAGGGGATTCGTGCGCGCACCACGGTGCAGACCTCGCGCGGCAATTTGATCACGATCAGTTATTCCGACTCCGAGCCGCAGCGGGCTTTCGTGGTGACGCAGGAGTTCGCGCGTCTTTTCATCAGCGAGAGCCTGGCCTCGAAACAACGCGAGAGCCGTGAGGCCTACGAGTTCATCAATAGTCAGGTGGAAGCTTATCGGCACAAGTTGACGGACGCTGAAGACAAGCTCAAAACCTATCGCGACGCCAATGCGGATGCGCGGCCAGGTAGCGATCTCGATACCAATTCACGCATCAGCCAATTGCGCACGCAAATCGAGAACACCCAGCTGGAGCTGACCGAAAAGCGTTCGCAGGAAGCCGCGCTGGCATCGCAGCTCTCGGGCGAGTCGGAAGTCAATGCGGTGCACACCACGCAAGGTATCTACGATACCCAACTCGCTGATTTGCAGAGCCAGCTCGACACGCTACTGCTCACCTATACCGATCAATATCCCGACGTGGTCCGGGTTCGGCATCAGATCCAGGATTTGCGGCAGCAGATTGCCCAGTCCGATCAACGCAAACTGGCGGCAAAGGCGGCTGGTGCGCCAGTACCGCTAGACAACACAGTGCAAATGAATCCGCTTTATCAGCAACTGAAGATCCAGCTTGCGGCCACCGAGGGCGATGCTGCCGCGGCTTCGGCAAAGATCGGCGCCAGCGAGTCGATGCTTGCCGCGGAACTGGAGCGCAGCAAACGCATCGCCAATTCCGAAAACGTGACTGCCGAATTGACGCGCGACTACGACGTCAATCGCGATGTGTATCAGGACTTGTTGAAGCGTCGCGAGAACGCGCGCGTGTCGATGAACCTCGACGCAGAACAACGCGGCCTAACGTTTCTTATCCAAAATCCTGCCGTAATGCCGCTGGAGCCGTCAGGCTTGCGCTTCATGCATTTCGGATTGGCCGGGCTGTGCCTGTCGCTTGCGATCCCGTTCGGCTTGTTATTCGCCTTGGTGCGTTTCGATCCACGGTTGCGCTCCGCCGACCAGCTTGAGCGTGTGACCGGTTTCAATGTGTTGGCAACGATTCCGTTCTATCCGACCCCCCGCGATCGCCGACGTGAACGCTTGAGCAACATGATGCTGGTACTGATCGTGGCCGGCGTTGCTGCGTTCTACCTGATTCTTTTCTGGATCCGGCACAAGGGTTGAGTATGAGCATCCATGACGACAAGGTCTTTACCAATCGCCAGCACGAGGTAATCGACGCTGCCGCACACCGCATCGAAGAACGTCCGTCGACAGGCCATTCGATTGCGTTGATGACAGAAGGCGGCCATGCACTGGCGCCGCTTCAGTTGGAGCAACGGCGGTTGATTCATCGCGAGGATTCGGTGCGTCGCCAGTCCGATGCGTTTCGCGAAATTCGCACGCGCCTGCTCGGGCTGGCAGGCACCCAAAACTTTATTACGCTGTTGGTATCGGTCAGTCCGAATTCCGGCGGAAGCTTCGTTGCGCGCAATTTGGCGGCAGCGTTTGCTTTCGACGAGTCCAAGACCAGCCTACTGGTCGACTGCAATTTGCGCTATCCGAATCAGCACAAGGCGCTTGGAGTGGATCCGGCAAAAGGCGGTTTGATCGACTTCCTTGAGCATCCTATTCGTGGCATCAAGTCGGTCATTTATCAAACTGGCATTCCGCGTCTTCGCTTGGTACCGGCAGGTACCTCGCGCGAAAACGGCGGCGAATTTTTCTCGTCGTTCCGCATGCGCGCGATGCTCGATTCGCTGCGCTGCCGGTATCCGGATCGTTATCTGTTTCTTGATGGTCCGGCCATAAAAGGCTCTCCGGACGCACGCATTTTGTCGGACCTGGCGGATTTTGTGGTCGTGGTGGTGGGTTATGGGCGCGATACGCCAGCCGCCGTCAACCAGGCCATCGCCAATTTCGAACCAAGCAAGTTGGCAGGAGTGGTTTTCAATCAGTCGGCGTAGGACGAAACGCGGCTGCGCTTCACGGCGATTCAATGTAATTCATTCACGGGGGGAGGGAACATGCCCGCATCCATCACGCTCGCTCGCGCTGTGGCGCTTGCGCTTGTCGTTGTGCCGGGTGCGGTATGGGCATCGCAGTTCGACTACTCCATTTACGGCAGTCTCGAGCACAGCGACAACATTACGTTGAGCGACAGTAACCCCATCAGTCAGAATGTATTCAGTCCAGGCATCAACTTCAGCTACGCGCAACAGGGTTCGATTTTCCAAGCCAACGTAACCGGTACGTTGCAATACAACGATTACCTCGGCCATCAATTCTCGGATCAGACGCAGACCGAGCTGGCTGCGCAAGCCAATTGGACGGTGCTGCCGAAGCGATTGGATTTCACAGTCGAGGATTACGCTGGTGTCGAACCGGTTGATTCGCTGGCCAGCAACGCGCCCAATAATCAACAGCAGACCAACGTACTGTCGTTGGGGCCGACGTTGCATCTGCAATTTGGCGACATCATGCGCGCGCAGATCGAGCTTCGTTATCTCAACAGCTACGCATCCAAGGTCCAGGATTTCAATTCAAGCCGAGGCATGGCCGCATTCCGGCTTTATCGCGACCTCAATCCGACCGATACGTTGTCGTTGAATGTCGAATCGCAACGGGTGAAATTCAACAACAGTGTTGCCAACGAATTGTTCGATGGTGCCGATGATACCGTTGCAACGCCCAATTACACCCGCAACGAAGTTTATGGCGAATATGCGAGCACGCTCGTGCATTTCGATGCCGACATCCTGCTGGGTTGGTCGAAGATTGACTTCGATCGAGCACCGGGGGATTCCAAGCCCATGGCGAGGGCGACGCTTGGGTGGCAGTTCACCCCTCGCAATACGCTGTCCGTGACAGGTGCCTACGAGTTTTCCGATGCGGCGCAAGATATGGCTTTGCAGCCGGGCCAGAGCATTGTCAACACACTGAGCGAAAACCCGACCGACTTCATCAACAACCCCGGTGGCGGCATCAGCACCGGCAGTCTGGTGATCGACTCGCAGGTCTATCTAGAAAAAAGCTTGCAGGCTACCTACACCTATCACACTGAGCGGCTTCAGCTTTCGATTTCGCCTACCTACGACAAGTTGGCGTATTTGAATGGCTCTACGTTCGATCAATCCACGCGTGGCGGTACCGTCAGCCTTGATTACCACCTGCGCCCGCGCACCACACTTACCGGATTCGTCAATGTCGAAAGGCAGACCTACGAATCGCTGTCGCGCACCGATACTACCTATCGCTACGGCGCCGATCTAGGGCATCAATGGACGCCGCACTGGAGTTGGCACGTTTCGTATATCCGGCAGTTACGCAGTAGTACCGCGATTGCCCAGAGCTACCACGAGAACGAAGTTTTTTTTAGCGTGGTGTTCAAACGATGAACGCGCGCGTCGAAGCAGAGTTGCCATTCTACTTTGGACCGGAGCGAACATTGTTCGGCCTGTTCCACGCATCCGGTACACCGGCGCGAAAGGCCGTGCTGCTATGTGCCCCGCTGGGCCAGGATCAGATACGTTGTCACCGCCTGTACCGGCAATTGGCGCAGGCATTGGTAACGGAAGGGATTGCGGTGCTGCGCTTCGACTATTACGGCACAGGCGACTCGGCCGGCGATAGCGCAGAGGTGGATTGGGAGCGCTGCATGGCCGACACAGCCATTGCGGCCGACGAATTGCGAAAACGTGCCTGTGTAGACCGCGTGTTGGCGTTCGGTGCACGACTGGGTGGAAGCATGGCATTGGCGTCGGTCGCGCAAGCGCGCTTCGCCGGTGTCGTGGCATGGGATCCTGTCCTCGACGGGCAAGCTTACGTCGCGCAGCTCGATGCGATGCAATCGGCATTATGTGCAGACGGGCAACGCTTCATGGTGCCGCGCAAGCCTGCGGACGTCGCGGCGCAATGGCTCGGTTTTGCGATCAGTGCCAGCCTCCGTCAACAGCTGGCAGACCTGCATATCGAACGACCATCGACGCCGACACTGCTGATCGACTCGCTTTCGCCCGACACGCCGCGACACGTGAACGGTTTCGAGGTGGATGCGGCGATGATCAAGTCGTTGCAGCAGCTCACCCCGTGGGATGACCCGCGCCGGCTTGAAGTGGCTGTGCTTTCGCATTCGCTGATCCAGGCCGTTACTCACCACATGCGGGAGGCAGCGTGATGCAGGAGCAGGCCTTCCGTTTTGGACGCGCGCGACATTTAGTGGGGATCGCGGGATTGCCACCGTCGACCACACCAGACGTCGTCGGCGTGATCGTACTCAATGCCGGACTGGTGCATCGAATCGGCCCCTTCCGCTTGCATGTCGAGATGACGCGCCGGTTGAATGCACTGGGCTATCCGACCTTGCGCTTCGATCTTTCCACCATTGGTGACAGCGCTTCAAGTGGCGAGTCACAAACCCGCAAGAAACAGATTTGCGCGGATGTGGCCGACGCGATGTACCTACTCGGCGAGCAAGCGGCGTGCAAACGCTTCGTCTTGATCGGCCTGTGTTCGGGTTCGCAAAGCGCGCATATGGTGGCGTGCACCGATGCCAACGTAGCAGGCGCGGTGTTCCTGGATGGCTACGCGTATCGGACCCTCGGTTATCGCGTTCGCTACTACGTTCCACGCCTACTGAATGGCCGCCGCTGGCTGCGTGTCTTTACGCGTCGTCGCAAGGCGCATCAAGGCGGCAGCAGCGAACCGGCTTTCACCGTGGCGCCGTTGCCGCAGGAAGTCGTGCGCGCCGATTTCGCCGGAATGATCGATCGCGGCATCAAGCTGTGTCTGATCTATAGCGGCGGCATCAGTCAATATTTCAATCATGCGCGCCAGTTCCGCGAATGTTTTGGTCGGGTCATTACGCATCCCGACGTTTCTACCAGCTTTCTGAAGGAAGCCGATCACACTTACATCCTCACCGGCGACCGCAATCGTCTGCTCGACAATATCGAGCGCTGGCTATCTCACAATTTTTCCGTCATGTCGGGTACGTCCTCATGAATACGGTCCTGGTTACCGGCGGCGCCGGCTATATCGGTAGTCACGTCGTCCAGCAACTGTTGGAGCAGGGCGAGCGCGTGGTCGTGATCGACAATCTCAGCACTGGCTTTCGTGAAGCCGTACGAGGTGCGGACTTGGTTGTCGGCAATGTGGGAGACCTGGATCTGGTCGGGCAGGTGATGGCCGCGCATCACGTGGATGCGGTGCTGCACTTCGCAGCGCACACCATCGTGCCCGAATCGGTGTGCGACCCGCTTAAGTATTACGGCAACAACACCTGCAATACACGCAACTTGCTTGCCTGTTGCGCCGAACACGGCGTGGAGAAATTCATTTTTTCATCCACCGCGGCGGTCTACGGCATGACGGATAACGGCATTGCCGACGAAGACACGCCGACCAAGCCGATCAATCCGTATGGGACATCCAAACTGATGTCCGAAACCATGTTGCGCGATCACAGCGCCACTGGCGCGATGCGACATGTGATTCTGCGCTACTTCAACGTAGCCGGTTGCGACCCGCAGGGTCGTATTGGCCACTCCACACCCAATGCAACGCTGCTGATCAAGGTATGTTGCGAACACGCTGTGGGGATTCGAGAGAGTCTGTCCATTTTCGGCACCGACTACAACACGCCCGATGGCACCGGCGTTCGCGATTACATCCATGTGGATGATCTGGCGGCGGCGCATCTACGTGCGCTCGATCATCTGCGCGGTGGCGGCGATTCGCAGACGCTCAATTGCGGCTATGGTCATGGTTACAGCGTACGCGAGGTCATCGACGCCGTCGCGCGGGCGGGTGGCAAACCGCTGAATGTGATCGAGTTGCCGCGCCGTCCAGGTGACTTGCCTATGCTGATCGCCTGCAGCGACCGGCTCAAGCGCGTGCTCGACTGGCAGCCGCATTACGACGACCTGGATTTCATCGTCGGCACCGCGCTGCGCTGGGAACAACAGCTTCTTTGCAAACGTGTTCCGCTCTCGTCGGTGGCTTGAATGGATGTTCGCCGGCTAGCACCGATAGCTTCGTGGTTTACCACGACAATCCTGGTGCGAATGATTCAAGGGTGCTGGCTTGCCCTGATTCTGAGCAGTATGGCGATCATTCCGACCGGCGGCGCGTTGGCAACTGCGACGCATGGGGCATCAAAAAGTAGCGCTACGCCCGCGGATACCACGGCGGATCAGCGTATTGTCGTGCATCGCAATGCGGGCAAGGACGCGGACGTACTGGTTTCGGTCGGCATTCCGTTTTCGCCTGGCACACTGCGCGATCCGCATATGGTGCGCATTCTCGACGAAAGCGGTGCGGAAGTTCCTGCCGCGGTCCAAACGACGTTACTGTGGTATGCCAAGGACCGCAGCGTGCGCGCGGTTCGCGTTCAATTTCATGCGCATCTCGTCGGTGACACCCAGACGTTCTACTTCTCGATCGGCAAGCCTCGCCAACGGGATCTGCCCGGATGGCCCTACACCAACGGCCTGGTGACCGGCGAGCAAGGTCTGAAAGTGGCCGCCGCCCTGGCTACGTTGAGTCCGACATGGCTGTGCGATTCCTTGATCGCAGGTCCGCAGTTTCCGGCAGCGCCCCATGAGGCTTACGCCGACTATGTCGCGGCGCAGTTCCAGTGGGCGCGACCATTGCCGGTGAACGACCCGACCGCATGGTTGTTCGATCGGCCTTCCACACTATTTAAAGCCTACATTCGCACCGGCCGTTTCGATTACCTGCAAGCGGCCGACCTCAGTTATCACTTTTATATGAAGTACATCCGTCGTGATGGCTGGCCGATGAGTCCGTTTTGCGCCGGCGGATGGACCTACAACCAGAAACCTTGCGATGTGAAGTATGTCTATGTGGAACCGATT
>CAJCJD010000093.1 GCA_903970555.1 Vulcanimicrobiota bacterium | reverse complement strand
TTTTCTGCAGCGTGCGCCGCAGCCGTTCGGGCTCGTTTTCCTCGACCCGCCATTCGCGGCGCAGCTCTGGACACCGCTGGCGCAACAATTGGAGCAGGGCGGCTGGCTCGCCGCGTCGGCGCAGCTGTACGTGGAATCGCCGCGCGACTTGGCGCCAAGCTTGCCGCCGAACTGGATGCTGCACCGCGAAGGGCAAGCAGGGGAGGTGCGTTATGCGCTCTATCGCCGGATTTAAGGCGTTCCATTAAGCTAAGGCCCCCATCCCCCGCGAATTTTGCTTTCGTGAATACGACGCCGGTCAATACACGCCTCGCTGTCTATCCAGGCACCTTCGACCCGATCACCAACGGCCATGCGGATCTGGTGGCACGCGCCGCGCCGCTGTTCGAGCGCATCGTGGTGGCTGTGGCGGAAAGCCCGAACAAAGGCAAAGGCCCGGGCTTCACCATGCAGGAGCGCATTTCGCTGGCCCGTCTGGCGTTAGCGGATTTGCGCAATGTGGAAGTGCGTGGGTTCGATTGCCTGCTGGCTGACTTCGTTGCTGATATCGGTGCAGGCGTGATCATTCGCGGTTTGCGCGCCGTTTCCGATTTCGAATACGAATTTCAGCTGGCGAGCATGAATCGCCATCTCATACCCAAGGTCGAAACGCTATTCTTGACGCCGGCCGAGCAATACAGCTTCATTTCTTCCTCGCTGGTACGCGAGATCGGTCGCCTTGGGGGCGACATCTCCGGTTTCGTGCATCCTGCGGTCCAACAGGCCATGCGGCAGCGCTGGCATAAAAAGCAACCCGAAACCGAAGGGGACAACTATGCGTAAACTCACTCTCATCGCCACCGCTCTCGCGTTGACCGGCTGCCTGGCGCTATCTGCATGCAACAAGCAGGGCGACGACCAGCAGCAGGCCACCCAGCAGACCGCTCAGCTGACCAAGCCGGCTGATCCGAACGATTCCAAGGCCTGGGGTGCGTACCTGGGTCAGATCGTGCAGGCCAATATGCAGGGCATGTCCGCCAGTCAGCCCTACGCCTACATGGTGCCGGCCGGCGACAGCGATGACGTCAAGGATTCCCGCGATCGCCAGCTGAGCAACGTGCAAGACACCGTTGCTCGCGGCGTGCTGCCGGGCAACATGCTGGTCTTCGGCGGCCCGGATTCGGGCAAGACGGCTGACCTGCTGACCACCGCGTTCAAGGACGCCAAGCCGGGTTCCTTCAAGGGCGTGATCGTGCTGTTCATTGGCGACAAGGCTGACGAGCAACGCGTGGAAGACGTGCTGAAGCCGACCAACGCGACGATCCGTTTCGTCCAGTTCTAAGACCTGGCGTCCGGGCTGGCGGGGAGGGAAGACGCCTTCGCCGCCTGCCCGGCGCATTCAAGATGTACGTTCGTTGGCGTTTTCGCCTGCCGTTCGCCGCTTATGCTTTTTGCTGCTTCGCACAATAAGCGCCGGCCCATGTAGACTAATCCGGCATGTCCCTGAAGATCCTCGATACCTGCGTCAATTGCGACGTCTGCGAACCAGTCTGCCCTAACAAGGCGATTTCGCTTGGCGAGGAGTACTACATCATCGATCCGGCGTTGTGCACCGAATGCATCGGTCACCACGACGAGCCGCAGTGCGTGGTCGTATGTCCAGTGGAATGCATCATCATCGACCCCGCGCACACCGAAACGCGCGAGCAGCTCGAAGATAAATACACACATCTGATGGAGATCAAGGGATGACGCTTGCGTTGCGTTGGCATGTGCTGCTCATCAGTTTCTTATTGGGTACGAGTGCAGCGTTCGCTGCCGATAACCCCACACCATCCACCCATGCAACGCAGCTTGCGCAACGTCCCGGCCGTGCCGGCATTGCCAGCGCCAATGCATTGGCGACGGAAGCGGGTTTCGAAGTATTGGCCAAGGGCGGTAACGCTTTCGATGCGGCAGTCGCCGTGGCATCGACGTTGTCGGTGGTCGAGCCGGAAAGTTCAGGCATCGGCGGTGGCTTCATGGCTACGATGCATATCGCTGCCGGTAATCGCGACGTCTTTATCGATGCACGCGAAACGGCACCGGCAGGCGTCAATGCCAAGGATTATCTCAATGCCGATGGCTCGCCCAACCGCGATACGTCGCTGAAAGGTCCGTTGTCCGCAGGCATTCCGGGCGAGCCGGCTGGCCTTGCGTGGCTAGCCAAGCACTACGGCAAGGTGCCTCTCACCGTTTCGTTGGCGCCTGCGATCCGCACGGCGCGCGATGGTTTCAAACCGGATAGCCGATTGCTTGGCGCCATCCAGGAGGAGCAAAAGAATCTGCAGCGCTGGCCCGCTTCCGCCGCCAAGTATTTGCCGAATGGCAAGGTTCCAACCGACGGCGAAATCTGGCGCGATCCGGAACAGGCGCGCACGCTGGAACTGCTCGCTCAATACGGCCAGTCCGGTTTCTACAGCGGTGAAACGGCGCAGAAGTTGGTCGATGCGGTGCAGGCCGCAGGCGGTCATTGGACGTTGAAGGATTTGTCTTCGTATCGCGTCAAAGAGCGCGCGCCGATCACCGTTGATTATCACGGCTACAAAGTGATCACGGCACCGCCGCCGTCTTCCGGTGGCGTGGCGATTGCCGAGATCCTCAATATTCTTTCCGGCTTCGACCTGAGCAAGCTGGATGAAGTGCATCGCGTGCATCTGGTGATCGAATCGATGCGCCGCGCATTCCGCGATCACAACGATTACCTCGGCGATCCAGATTTTGTGAAGATGCCGCTGGATATGCTGCTGTCGCCGTATTACGCCGACGGCTTGCGCCAGACCATCCTGCCGGACAAGGCCACGCCATCGTCGATGCTTGCGCCGTCGAATGGTGTCGATCCGGGCATGCACACTACGCATTTCTCCATCATTGATGCCGACGGCAACATGGTGGCGATCACTTCCACGGTGAACTACGTGCTCGGGTCCACCTTTGTTGCCAAAGACACGGGTGTGTTGCTCAACGATGAGATGGACGATTTCGCGCTGGTGCCGAACAAGCCGAATGTTTACGGCCTGCTAGGCAGCAAGGCGAATGCGCCGGAGCCGGGCAAGCGCATGCTGTCGTCGATGTCGCCGAGCATCGTCATTGGACCTGATCGCACTGCGGTGATCGGTTCGCCCGGCGGTTCCACCATCATCACGCAGGTGCTGGAAGGCATTCTCGCGTTTATCGATGGCGGTGACGCTCACCAGGTGGTGGCGTACAAGCGCTTCCATCATCAGTACATGCCGGATGTCGTTTCGGTCGAACCCGGCGCCTTCGATGCGGCCACTAGCGAAGCGCTGACGCGCATGGGATACACGCTGAAGGATCGTGAACCATGGGGCTTCATGAATGTGGTGATCTGGGATCGCCGCACCAACAAGCTCGATGCTGCGAGCGATCCTCGCCGGCCGGATGGCTTGGGCAAGGTGCAGTAATTTCTTTGCGATGTGTGATGAATAGATCAGTGTGGAATTGAGCTTATGCAGTTGTGGTCGATCAACGGCAATTCGCAGAAACTTGATGGCGGTGCGATGTTCGGCAACGCGCCCAAGGCCATGTGGTCGCGCTGGATTGCGCCGGACGAACTCAACCGCATTCCGCTGGCCTGCCGTTGCTTGTTGATCAAGGATCTCGACGGTCGCAACGTTCTGTTTGAAACCGGTATCGGCGCGTTCTTCGAGCCCTCGCTGCGTGAGCGTTATGGGGTGGTGGAGAGTCATCACGTGCTGCTCGAATCGCTGGCCGCTGCCGGTGTTTCGCATGAAGACATCGATGTCGTGGTGCTCTCGCACCTGCATTTCGACCACGCTGGCGGTTTGCTGGCGGCGTGGGAGGAGGGCAAGACGCCGCAGTTGCTTTTTCCCAATGCGCGCTTTCTGGTAGGTGCCAGTCACTGGCAGCGCGCGTTGAAGCCGCACCCGCGCGATCGCGCGTCGTTTATCCCCGGAGCTGCACGATCTGCTGCTGCAGAGCGGCCGGCTCGAACTGGTGGCTGGCGAATATTCGCAAACGCTGGGGCAGGCCGTGCGCCTCCATTTTTCGGAAGGCCACACCCCCGGGCTGATGCTGGCCGAATTCGCCGGCGTAGTTTTTTGCGCCGACCTGATCCCCGGCCGGCATTGGGTGCATCTGCCTATCACGATGGGCTATGACCGCTTCCCCGAAGCCTTGATCGAAGAAAAGCGCAGCTTTCTGGACGACAAGCTCGCACGCAACGTGAGGCTTTTCTTCACCCACGATCATGCCTGCGCCATTGCCCGCGTGACACGCGACGAGCGTGGGCGCTATGGTACGACGCAAGAGCTGCCCGAACTGCGCGGCACCACAATCTGAAACACCACCCGGAGGTTCGATGAGCGGCGAGCGCAAGCCCCCCCTCTCAATCCGTGAGTTGCTGTTGCCCGCGCTGGGGGCTGTTGTCCTGCTTATTGGCGTGGGCGTCGCTGCCGTGACCGAAAAAGGACACATCGACTACCGGGCGCAGATGATGCGACACGGCGGCGATGTGCTCGACCTGGGCGTTAACGGTCGTCCCGGTGCCGATGTGGAGGGTTACATGGTGCGCGTCGTCGGCCCGCTGCAAGTGGTGGAGTCGCCGCTCGACACTCAGTTCAACCAGCAGACCAACCAGCCGGTGCTGATCCGGCATGTGCAGATGTTCCAGTGGCATCAGATGAAGTACGGTGGCCCGGCTTCCTATGAAATGGATTGGGAAGACCATCCCATCGATTCCAGCCATTTCGATCATCCGGAAGGCCACAGCAACCCAGGTCCATTCCCCCTGGAAAACGCGCAGTTTGATGCTGGATTGGCGCGCGTGAATGACTTCGTGCTCTCGCCGGCGCTGGTGCATGCGCTAAGCGGCAGCCAGCCTGTCGCGCCGGATCTGCGTAGTTTGCCGAGCAATCTTGCCGCCAGTTTCAGCTTGTACAACGATCATCTGGTAACCAGTGCCGTGCCTTCCAATCCACAGGTCGGTGACCTTCGTGTGAGCTGGGAGGCTGTGCCAGTGCAAACGGTGACGATTGTTGCGAAGGTCGATGGCAACAAGTTGGTACCCGCTACCGATGCGGCCGATGGTGTTGGTTTTGCCGTACAAGTCGGCGACGTGCCTGTTGCCGATATCTTCCCGGATCTGCCTTTGCCGCCTGGGCACCGCTGGCTACGCCGCATTCTTGCCGTGATGCTGGCGACACTTGGCTCTGCATTCCTGCTGCGCTGGCATTACAAAAGCATCGATCCCATCTTGGCGCCTTCCATCGCCGTGCTCGTGATCGGTGCGATAGATGGCGTGTTATGGCTGGGCAATGACAACGGGCTGGCCGGATGGTGCTTTGGCCTGACGCTCATTGGCATTGGCTTGACGACTTGGCGAGTGCGCGCGCTAAGAGCGCATTCGAACTAAAGCGCATCGCCTGTCGAAGCTAGAGTATTGCCGGGCGAGCGCCATGAGCGCGCCACCATTCCGGCTTCCTTGCGTTGGATCATCGCCGTCACTTCACTCTCTGGGATCGAGCATGTCTACTCGGCTATCGCTTGCCGTCGCATTGGGCTGTTCCCTCTTATCGACGGTGGCAGGCGCGCAGGATCGCGCCGCCTGGAATGCGCCGCAGACGCCATTTCGAATATTCGGGAACACCTATTACGTCGGCCCGCACGGGTTGTCGTCGATACTGGTGGCGACGCCGCATGGCCTCGTACTGATCGATGGTGATCTTCCCGAATCGGCGTCGCGCATTGAAGCCAATATCCGCGCGCTTGGATTTCGCATTACGGACGTTCGCTGGATTCTCAATTCGCACGCGCACTCTGATCACGCTGGCGGCATCGCCGAATTGCAGCGCATGAGTGGCGCGCAGGTTCTGGCGAGCGCGTCTGGCGCGCACGCGATGGAACTGGGTGGGGCAGATCCGGAAGATCCTCAATTCCAAGATGCTCCGACATATCCGCCGGTGCATAACGTGCACGCCGTAAGTGACGGTGAAACCCTGCATCTAGGCGGCGTTGATATAACCGCACATGCCACGCCAGGCCATACGCCGGGCAGCACTTCGTGGACCTGGCGCAGTTGCGAAGGACGCATCTGTTTGAACATCGTTTACGCGGACAGCCTCACGGCGATAAGCCGGCCGCAATTCCGTTTCACGGACGACGCTGCGCATCCGCATCGCGTCGAGGATTTTCGTCATGCCATCGCAACAGTGGCTGCACTGCCTTGCGACATTCTGCTTACTCCGCACCCCGATGCGAGCGACTTCTGGGAAAGAGTGCAGCGACGCAACGAAGGCAAGCATCCTGATCCGTTAATCGATACGGGCGCATGCAAGGCCTACGCGGATGAGGCCGAGAAAAACCTCGATGCACGGCTGGAAAAGGAACCCACATCGCAGCCCTGATCGGCTCAGCGAAACGTTTTGGCGTGCTCGATAAACCACAAGCCGGCAAACAGTTTCGGATCAATCGAATAACCTTCGGCGGCACGCGCCAGCAACCACTCGCCCGCTTGTTGGCGAGGGACTTCATGCACAACGATGCTTTCGCTTTCATCGCCGCCGCCATCGCTGACCCTGACCAGATCGTGTGCGCGCACGAAGGCGATGATCTCGCTGCTCATGCCGGACGATGACGGCCCTGCATGCACGAAGCTCACGCTGCCGCAGCGATAGCCGGTTTCTTCTTCCAGTTCGCGCTCCGCGGCCAGTAGCGCTCCTTCGTTTTGCTTGCCGGCCAGATCGCCCACCAGGCCTGCCGGCATCTCGATGGTGAACTGTTGTACGGCGACTCGGTATTGCTCCACGAATAGAACCTTATCTTCAGGCGTTACGGCGATGATGATGACCGCGCCACCAGGGTTATTGCGCTCGGCGTATTCCCAGCGACCGCGACGACGCAAACTGAGCCAGCGCCCTTGATGGAGGGTTTCTACGGCAGCGTTGGCGTCATCAGGTTTGCGGTCCGCAGAATTCATCGGATGGGGCCTGGTTGGAAGGAAGGGGATGCGTGAATGCGTCTCGACGGAACTGCGCGGCGCTAGGCGCTATTTTCTGCGTTATTCAATGCGCGCAACCGATTGCGTGTGAGTGGACCGAGACGAAGTTGCTCGCATAGCGATTCAAGCTGGTCCGTGCTGCGTCGACGCACCAGTGCATCGATGCTGTCCATGATCGGCGCGTCGAGTGCGATACGGGTGAGGCGACGATACAGCCGTGCCGATTCACCATGCTCGCGCAGTTTGGCTGCGCAGGTGGCAGCGCCACGGATACGCAAGAAAGCCACTTCGTCGATGCGTTCAAGCAGATCGTCCAAGCTGCCGAAGTGCGTCAGCAACGCGGCTGCCGTCTTCGCGCCGATGCCTGGCACGCCGGGGATGTTGTCGACAGCATCCCCGCATAGTGCGAGAAAATCGGCGACTTGTTCCGGACGCACACCGAGCCGTTCGACTACGCCAGCGGGGCCCCAGCGCATGTTGCGCGCGAAGTCCCATTGCTCGTCTTGCTCACCAAGCAGCTGGCCGAAGTCCTTGTCGGCCGAAACGATCACGCTGCGAAAACCCTGTCCTCGCAGACTCCAAAGTGCGCTGCCGATCAGATCGTCGGCCTCATAGCTGTGGTCGATCATCATATGGATGCCGAGCGCCTCGGTCATCGCGCGACATTGCACGAACTGCCGCTCCAGATCCGGCGGCGGCAATTCGCGGTTAGCTTTGTAAGCCGGGTAGATCGCATTGCGGAACGAGGTGGTGAGCGATGCGTCGAACGCCACCGCGAGATGCGAGGGACGCTCGCGTTCCAGCAGCTCGCACAGGAAGCGTGTGTAGCCGTGCACCGCGTTGACCGGATGTCCATCCACATCATGGAACTCGTCCGGCATCGAGTGCCAGGCTCGGAACACGTACAGGCTGCCGTCGATCAGGTGTGCGGTTGGGGGACTGGATGCCGTCACGTGATCAGGCCTTCCACTCGCTCAGCAAATCATCCAGAGCAGGGCGTTCGCGATCGGGGATCTCGGTTTGCGGCGTGCCGATGTGCACGAAGCCGATCACGCATTCGTTGTCAGCAAGATTCAGCAGCGCCGCAACTTCCGCGTCATAAGCCGCCCAGCCGGTGAGCCACTGCGCGCCGAAGCCGAGCGCATACGCGCCAAGCAGGATGTTGTAGGCGACGTTGCCTGCGCAAAGTTTTTGTTCGATGTCCGGTATGCCGCTGTCGGCATCCAAGCGGGCAACCACCACCATCACCAAGGGCGCGAAGGTGTAGCGAAACCGCTCTTTTTCACGTTTGGATTCGGGCAAGTCCGGATTGCGACGGATGGCGCGCTCAGCCAGCTTCGTGCCGAATGCCAGCTTGTCGTTACCTCGCAATTCGATCAGCCGGAAAGGAACCAGCTTGCCGTGGTCGGGTACGCGAATCGCGGCTTCCAACAGCTTGCGTAAGGTGGCCGCATCCGGCGCAGGTTCGCCAAGCTTTCGTGAGGGCGCGGAATGGCGTTGTTGGAGCAGCGAGAGCGCGTCGGGCATGGGGAGGTCGTGTCGGGGGAAACGGCTATCCTACAACTGCGAGTGTTGATCTACGGTCTGCAAGCCTTTCATGTAGGGCGCGCCAGGGCGTGCTCAGCTCGAATGCGTTAGCCGGAAGCCATCGGGTAGCAAGGCCTCGACCGTGGTCAGCCTTGTGGCGCCAGCCATGTTGGCGAGCAGAACGGGCATCGACGGTCCGCAAAGTTCGGCCAATACCTGGCGGCATGCGCCACAAGGCGTGACCGGTTCGGGTGTGTCGGCCACGACGGCCATGGCGCTGAAATCGCCGGGCTTGTATCCAGCGGCGACGGCGCTGAACAAGGCTGTGCGCTCGGCGCAGTTGCACAAACCGTAAGCGGCGTTCTCTACATTGCAGCCTGGGAAGGGGCGGCCGTCGCGGGTCTGCAGCGCGGCGCCAACGTGGAAATGCGAATAGGGCGCGTAGGCCAGCTCACGCGCCGCCCGGGCAAGATCCAATAAGGCGGTGCTGACGGGTTGCTCGGACATCGGGATCTCCGTTGCTGTCCACGTCTGCCGGCTGGCAGCGGGCTGGGCAGTCTAACCCGGCGGGGTTCGCCCGAGCGTATGCATCGGCTAGGATGCCAGGACACTTCCGGAGGGGATGGCCGATGTCGATCACCGTATCCGCTTTGCGTGAAACCGCCGCTGGCGAGCGGCGCGTGGCGATCACACCCGAAGTGGCAAAGAAATTGCGCGGGAAGGGTTTGCGCGTACTGCTCGAACACGATGCCGGCACGTCGGCCGGTTTTCCCGATACGAGCTACGCCGATGTCGAATTTGCCGATGCCTCGCAGGTGCTGGCTCAAGCTGATTTGCTGGCCTGCGTATCGCCGCCCGCTGATGCCGCGCTTGGTAGCCTGCGCGAAGGCAGTGTCGTTGTGGGCCAACTGCGGCCGCATGGC
The DNA here is from genome assembly GCA_903970555.1 of Vulcanimicrobiota bacterium. Classification (GTDB taxonomy): domain Bacteria; phylum Pseudomonadota; class Gammaproteobacteria; order Xanthomonadales; family Rhodanobacteraceae; genus Dyella_B. The sequence goes on along the minus strand of CAJCJD010000093.1, from coordinate 4,089 downwards.
GCGTCCGAACGTATCGCCGCGCTGGCCCAGCGGAAGCTGACGGCGTTCTCGCTGGAGCTGCTGCCGCGCACGACGCGTGCGCAAGCGATGGACGTGCTCAGCTCGCAGGCGGCCGTGGCGGGTTATCGAGCCATGTTGATTGCAGCCGAGAACGCGCCGAAGTTTTTCCCCATGTTGACCACGGCCGCGGGGACGATCCGGCCGTCGCGTGTGCTGGTGATCGGCGCTGGCGTAGCCGGATTGCAGGCCATTGCGACGGCGCGTCGCCTTGGTGCGCAGATCGAAGGCTACGACGTGCGTCCGGAAACGCGCGAACAGATTGAATCGCTAGGCGCGAAGTTCCTCGATCTCGGTGTCACTGCCGCCGGCAGCGGCGGTTATGCGCGCGAACTCACTGCCGAGGAGCGTGCGGCTCAGCAGCAGGCGCTTGCCGAACATCTGAAGGTGTTCGATGTGGTGGTGAGCACGGCGGCGGTGCCGGGGCGGGCAGCTCCGAAAATCCTTACCGTTGCGATGGTGGAGGGAATGAAACCGGGTGCGTTGATTGTCGATCTGGCCGCAGACAGCGGCGGCAACTGCGAACTGACTCGGCCGGGACAAAGCGTGCAGCACGGCGGCGTCACCATTCTTGGGCCGTTGAATCTGGCCGCTGGCGCACCGCTGCATGCTTCGGAAATGTATGCGCGCAATATCTACAACTTTGCCGAGCTGCTGATTCGCGACGGCACGCTGCAGCCGGATTTCAACGACGAGTTGGTGGCGAAGAGTTGCCTGACTCGCAACGGCGAGACGTTGTTCAAGGCGTAGCGGTTGGCTTCAAGTCACTGCGGTATACGCGGTGACTGTGGGGCGCCTTTCTTGTGTGCGGCATGAAGGGCTTTGCCATCGGCGTGGCAATACGTAAAAGCCGTTAGCGGCCGGGCATGCCGAAGGCGTGCTTGCCGGGCAACGTGGAGTTGGGCCCCAAATGCTGCAGCCAACGTTGCTTCTGCTCCGGCGTCTGCTGTTGCCATTGACGGCGCAACGCATCGCGCTGGGCGGGCGGAAGTTGCTGGAAGCGCTGGAATGCGTCGTGCAACTGCTGCTGTTTCGCTGGGGGCAGGTTGTCGTAAAGATGCTGGTTTTCGCGTGCTTGCTGGCGCTGCTCTGGCGTCATCTGCTGCCAGCGCGCGATGCGATCGCGAATTTGTTCTTGCTGCCCCGGCGGCAGCTTCAGCCAGTCTTTGGCGCGCTCAAGCATGTGCTCCTGCCGCTGCGGCGGGAAGGAATCCCACTGCGATTGCAGCGGCCCGAGCATGTTTTGCTGAGCGGGGCTAAGCGTATTCCACGGATGTAGCGAAGGACCGTTCTGCGCATACGACGGCACTGCGACCATCAGGCCGAAGAGAAGGGCGAACAGTGAGGGCAGGCGAAGTGGTCGTGGCAGCATGGATCAGTGTTTGGTCTGGCTGTCGTTGTTACTGGCGGCCAGCCAGCCGTAGAAGTCGAGATTCTGGTAGAGGCCGGGATCGGCACTGTCGGCGCCTGGCGGCAGCTCGTTGTCCTGCTCGGAAATGCCGGCCACGGCACCCTGTTGATTGCCATCGGCATGTGGTTGCGGCGTCGGTTGCCAGATCATCAGCGCAGCCAGGGCCATGGCGGCCAGCGCACCAACGGGCAAAAGCACTCGCGCACGATGATGCGAGGTTGCAGGCGCGGTAGCTGCCTGCAACGCAGTGCGGCGCGCGGCGCGCAGGCGCCCGGCCGTGACCGGATCGACGTTCTGGGTCGCTTCTTGGTACAGCGCGCGAGCGCGCTTTTCGAATTGCTTGTCGGACGAGTTCATCGCCACTCCTCCAATTCTTCTCGCAGGTGTTGCATGGCTCGCGAGAGGTGTGTTTTCACGCTGCCTTCCGAGCAGCCCATCGCCTGGGCGGTTTCCGCCACATCCAGGCCTTCCAATACACGCAGCATGAAGGCTTCGCGCTGACGTCGCGGAAGCTGCTTCACGGCTGCGGCCATATCCGCGTAAGACTGTTCGCCGTGCAATTTTTCGAGCGGGTCCGGGCCCGTATCGGCCGGTTCCCAGACGGGCAATTCGTCGCCGTCGTCATCGTGGCCGCCACCGAGCCAGCCGACCACGATGGAGCGCACCTTGCGACGGCGCTGCAGATCCACGATGCGGCGGCGCAGGATGCCCCAGAACAACGGCGTCCATTCCTCCGCGGGTTTATCGCGGTAATGCTTGACCAGACGGAGCATCGCGTCCTGTACGGCGTCCAGGGCGTCTTCCCGATTGCCGAGGTGCAACTCGGCCATACGGAAGGCCCGGCGCTCCATGCTCGCTAGGAAAGCATCCAGCGAGGCAGGTGCGACCCGGCCATCCTGGACCAAAATTTCCGACTCAAACACCGCCGAAACACTGTTCATGGCGTCGTTTTCCGAATCGTCAGGGCGAGCATCCCGGGGCTCCATCTGTTCGACTCTCGTGATCAACGCGCCAGGCTCGCACACGTTGACCCAGCCCCGTATGATGCGGCGTATCCGACTGATTGGCGGGGGAAACACATGCTCGACGGGTTCCTGGCGCTTTACGTCTTTATGCTGGCCGCATTTACGGGTTACGAGATCATCGCCCGAGTGCCTGTCATCCTGCACACGCCGCTGATGTCGGGGTCCAACTTCATACACGGCATTGTGCTGGTTGGAGCCATGATTGCGCTAGGCCACGCTCGAACCCCGTTCGAGATGGCGATCGGTTTCGTCGGCGTTTTGCTGGGTGCCGGCAATGCGGCCGGAGGCTACGTGGTCACCGAACGGATGCTGGAGATGTTCAAGTCCAGCAAGCCAGGGAAGGGCAGCGGGGAGGCCAAGTGATGGCCTGGACGCAGACCCTGATCGACTCCTGCTATTTCCTCGCAGCGCTGCTATTCATCCTTGGCCTGAAACGCATGAGCTCTCCGCGCACGGCTCGTGGCGGCATCGTCTGGGCGGGATTCGGCATGTTGCTGGCGGTGGTGGCGACTTTGCTATTGCCCGATATCGCCAACCGGGAGCTGATCATCGCCGCCGTACTGATCGGCGTGGCGGCGGCGTGGTGGTCCGGTCGCCGGGTTGCGATGACGGCCATGCCGCAGATGGTGGCGCTCTACAACGGCATGGGCGGCGGTGCTGCCGCGGCCATTGGCGCCAGCGAGCTGATCGGCCATGCGGGTGATTTTGCCGTGCTGAACGGCGTGGCCGCGCCCAACACGTACCCGTTGATGCCGGAAAGCTGGTCGGCGCTGCACGCGGCCGTCGTTGTCGCTCCGCTATCGCCGGTGGCGCTTGCCCTGGGTGTGTTGGGCGCGTTGATCGGCTCGGTGAGTTTCTCGGGTTCGCTGATTGCCTTTGCCAAGCTGCAGGGATGGCTGGACCGACGTTTTGTGTTTCCCGGTCAGCGCGTAGTGAATTTACTGGTGCTCGCTGCGGCCGTCGTGATCGGCGTGATGCTGGCCACGGGGCACGTGACTTTTGCGTTGGTCGGCGCGTTCTTCGTGCTCGCGCTGTTGTTCGGCTTGCTGATGACGCTGCCTATCGGCGGCGCCGACATGCCGGTGGTGATTTCGCTGTACAACGCGTTCACTGGTCTGGCCGTGGCGTTTGAAGGCTACGTGCTGCACAACGAAGCGATGATCATCGCCGGCATGGTGGTGGGCGCGGCGGGTACATTGCTGACTCAGTTGATGGCGAAGGCGATGAACCGCTCGCTCGGCAACGTGCTGTTCGCCAATTTCGGCGAGTCCGGAGGCGTCTCGGCCGGCAACGTCACGGGTTCGCAGAAGGCCATCGAAGCCTCCGACGCGGGCGTGATGATGGCCTATTCGCAAAAGATCATCATCGTGCCCGGCTACGGTCTGGCCGTGGCACAAGCGCAGCACAAGGTGTGGGAACTGGCGCAATTGTTGATCGACCGCGGCGTCACGGTGCGTTTCGCCATCCACCCGGTGGCCGGCCGCATGCCGGGTCATATGAATGTGCTGCTGGCCGAGGCCGGCGTGCCATATGGGTTGATTTCTGATCTTGAGGAGATCAACGCTGAATTCGAAATGGCCGATGTCGCGCTCATCA
>CAJCJD010000092.1 GCA_903970555.1 Vulcanimicrobiota bacterium | reverse complement strand
CGAGCCGGCCAGCAGCGCGAGCGCGCCGGCATCGTCATCCACCTCCGCCGCGCCGCCGCGTCACCACGGCAAGCGCGCGCCGGCGGCGGCGTCCTCGACGCAAGCTTCGTAAGCGGCGGGCCGCGATCCGATGAATATTTCTCGCCTGTTCGTACTCAGGCCGGTGGCGACGGCGCTGTTGATGATCGCCCTCGTGCTGGTGGGCCTGGTCGCCGTGCGTTTCTTGCCGGTGTCCTCGCTGCCGGACGTCGACTATCCGACGATCCAGGTGCAAACCTTCTACCCGGGCGCCAGCCCGACGGTGATGGCCACCACCGTCACTGCGCCGCTAGAAGTACAGCTGGGTGAAATTCCTGGCCTGCAGCAAATGACCTCCAGCAGTTCCGCTGGCGCTTCGGTGATCACGCTGCAATTCGATTTATCGTTGAATCTGGACGTCGCCGAACAGAACGTGCAAGAGGCGATCAACGCGTCCAACAGTCTGTTGCCGACAGGCCTGCCGGCGCCGCCAACGTATGCCAAGGTGAACCCCGCCGATCAGCCCATTCTCACGTTGGCAGTCACGTCCAACTCGATGTCGCTGCCGCAATTGCAGGACGTCGCCAACAATCGTCTGGGCGCGAAGATCTCCGAAGTCTCCGGCGTGGGTCTGGTGACGCCGGCCGGCGGCAATGTGCCCGCTGTGCGTGTGGAAGCCGATCCGAAAAAGCTCGCCGCTTATGGCTTGAATATCGACGACTTGCGCTCGCTGATTGCCAACGTCAACGTCAGCCAGCCCAAGGGCAATTTCGATGGGCCGGATCTGGATTACACGATCAACGGCAACGATCAGATCCAGGATCCGAAGGATTACCTGGACACGGTGATCGCCTACCAAAACAGCGCGCCGGTGTATTTGCGCGACGTCGCTCGCGTCACGCAGGCCGCGCAGGATACCGAACAAGGCGCCTGGTACAACAAGACGCCGGCGATCGTGCTGAATGTTCAGCGCCAGCCCGGCGCGAACGTGATCGCCACGGTCGACCAGATCAAGAAAGAGTTGCCTCAGCTGGAATCGACGCTGCCAGCGGGCATGAAGGTCGAGATCGTTTCCGATAGCACGGGCGTGATCCGTTCTTCGGTGTCCGACGCTGCGTTCGAGCTGGTGCTGGCCATCGTGCTGGTCGTGCTGGTGATCTTTGTGTTCCTGCGCAATGTGCCGGCCACGATCATCCCCAGCATTTCCGTGCCGGTCTCGCTGATCGGCACATTGGCGTTGATGTACGAGTTGAACTACTCGATCGACAACCTCTCGCTGATGGCACTGATCATCGCGACTGGTTTCGTCGTGGACGACTCGATTGTGATGATCGAGAACATCGTCCGTTACCTGGAAGAAGGCGAGACACCGCTTAATGCCGCGCTTATCGGCGCCGGCCAGATCGGCTTCACCATTCTGTCGCTGACCATATCGCTGATCGCTGTATTGATCCCGCTGCTGTTCATGGGCGGCGTCATCGGGCGCCTGTTCAGCGAATTCGCGGTGACTCTCGCCATCACCATCGTGCTATCGGGCGTGGTCTCGCTGACCTTGGTGCCGATGCTGTGCGCGCGCATTCTGCGCGCCCAAGCAGAGCGTCATCCCAGCCGTTTCGAACGGATCAGCGAGGGTCTGTTCAACAAGACCTTGGCCGCCTACGAGCGCGGGCTGCGCTTTGTGATGAGCCATCAGGTCGCCACACTGGTCGTCTTTATCGCAACCCTAGTCATCACCGTGATCCTCTACGTCGTGATACCGAAGGGTCTGTTCCCCGTGCAGGACGTCGGCGTGATTCAGGGCATCAGCATCGCCGACAACTCGGTGTCCTACTCCACGATGGTGAACCGCCAGGCTGCGTTGGCCGATGCGATCCTCAAAGACGCCGATGTCACCAACCTCACCTCTTACGTCGGCATCGACGGCACCAATACGACGCTTAACAACGGCCGCTTCCTGATCGACCTGAAGCCACGTGACGATCGCTCGGACACAGCAACGGAAATCGCCCGGCGCATCCAGACGGAAGTGGCGAACATCCCGGGCATCAAGCTCTATCTGCAACCCGAGCAGAATCTCACCCTCGACACCACCGTGTCGCCGAACCAATATCAGTTCGTGCTGCGCGGACCAAGCCAGCAGGCATTCATGCAATATGTGCCTGCGCTGATTGATCGCATGAAAAAAATCACATCGATCACCGATGTGACCAGCGATTTGAACAACGACGGTCTGAGCGTGAACGTCGAGGTCAATCGCCAACTTGCCGCGCGTTATGGCATCACTGCGGCGACCATCGATAACGCGCTTTACGATGCACTGGGACAACGCATCGTTTCGACGATCTTCGATCAGTCCAGCCAGTACCGTGTGATCCTGGTCGCCAAGCCCGAGAAACTGCCGACGCTGCAGTCGCTGGGCGAGTTGTATCTGCCCAGCCAGACCAGCAGCAGCGGACAGGTGCCGCTGAGTGCCATCGCCAAGATCGAGGTCACCAAATCGCCGCTGGTGATCAGTCACCTGGCGCAGTTCCCCTCGGTCACGATTTCATTCAACCTGGCCAAGGATGCCTCGCTGAGCAAAGCCGTTGAGGAGATCAATCAAGCCGAAAAGGCGGTGCAGCTACCGTCTTCGATCACCTCATCGTTCCAGGGCGCCGCGCAGGCTTTCCAGGATTCGCTGTCCAGCGAGGTTTACTTGCTGATCGCTGCGCTGGTGGCGGTTTATATCGTGCTCGGCGTGTTGTATGAGAGCTTCATCCATCCGGTGACCATTCTTTCGACATTGCCCTCCGCCGGCATTGGCGCGCTGGTGGCATTGATGGTCGCAGGCAGCGATCTGGACGTGATCGGCATCATCGGCATCGTGCTGTTGATCGGTATCGTGAAGAAGAACGCGATCATGATCGTGGACTTTGCGCTCGAAGCCGAACGCGAACACGGCAAGCCATCGGAAGAAGCGATATTCGAAGCATCACTGCTGCGTTTCCGCCCCATTCTGATGACCACGCTGGCGGCCATGCTCGGTGCGTTGCCGATGCTGCTCGGTAGCGGCACCGGCTCGGAGCTACGCCGACCGCTCGGCCTGGCGATCATCGGCGGCCTGACCTTGAGCCAGCTGTTGACACTGTTCACCACGCCAGTGATCTATCTTTTCTTTGATCGCCTGGCTCAGCGTTTCCAGCGCAAGGCTGCGCCGGCAGCGGGCGAGAGCATGCCATGAGCAACTTTCCGCAACCGGTCTGGTTCCTCCCCTGCGCGCAGGGGAGGAAGCTCGTTCGCTGCATCATTGAAATGTGTCGTTGCGCATGAACATCTCGGCGCTATTCATCAAGCGGCCGGTCGCGACCACCTTGTTGGCGATCGCAATCTTTCTTTCCGGATTGCTGGCGTATTTCCGCTTGCCGGTCGCGCCGCTGCCGAACATTACCTTTCCGGTGATCGTAGTGCAGGCGAACATGGCCGGCGCGAGTCCCGACATCATGGCATCCACCGTGGCCGAACCGCTCGAAAAGCGGCTGGGTTCGATTGCCGACGTGTCGGAATTGACGTCGACGAGCTTTGTCGGTTCCACGCAGATCACCATCCAATTCGGACTGAACCGCGACATCAACGGTGCAGCGCGCGACGTACAGGCCGCTATCCAGGCAGCGCGCGCAGACCTGCCCACCACATTGCGCAACAACCCCAATTATCGCGAATACAACCCGGCCGATTCGCCGATCATGGTGCTGGCGCTGACGTCGAAAACATTGACCCGCGCACAGCTGTACGATTCAGCTGATTCGGTGATCCAGCAACAGCTGTCGCAGGTCGACGGCGTGGGTCAGATTACGCTGGGCGGAAGCGCCCTGCCATCCGTGCGCGTCGAGCTGCAACCCGATCAGTTGAATAGCTACGGCATCGGCCTGGAAGACGTGCGCGCAGCGATCAGCGCCGCCAATGCGGACAGCGCCAAAGGCCATATCGATCAGGATGGCCAACGCTACGAGGTTACATCCAATGATCAGATCAACAAGGCGGCGCCGTATCGCGATCTGATCGTCGCCTACCGCAACAATTCGCCGGTGTTTCTGCGCAACGTGGCTGATGTCGAAGATTCCGCCGAAAATATCCGCAACATGGGGCTTTACAACAGCCAGCCCGCGGTACTGGTGATCGTTTATCCGTTGCCCGGCGGCAACATCGTCAAGACGGTCGCACAAATTCGGCAAGTATTACCGTCGATCGAAGCGACTTTGCCGCGCAACGTCCATATCGGCATCGCCGTCGATCGCTCGCAATCGGTGAACGCGGCAGTGGGCGATACGGAGCGCACGCTATTTATCGCCGTACTTTTGGTGATCGGCGTTGTGTATGTGTTTCTTCAATCGCCACGAGCCATCCTGATACCGGCGGTCGCGTTGCCACTCTCGATCGTCGGCACGTTCGGCCCGATGTATCTGATGGGTTACAGCGTAGACAATCTCTCGCTGATGGCCTTGACCATCGGCACCGGTTTCGTGGTCGACGATGCCGTGGTGGTGTTGGAAAACATCGTGCGCCATGTCGAAGAAGGTATGGACGTGCGCGAGGCGGCACTAAAAGGCAGCGGCGAAGTCGGCTTTACGGTGATCTCGATGAGCATCTCGTTGATCGCGGTGTTCCTGCCGATTCTGTTGATGCCTGGCATCGTCGGACTGCTGTTCCACGAATTCGCGGTCTGCCTCTCCATCGCCATTTTGCTTTCCTTGATCATTTCGCTCACGGTCACACCGACGATGGCCGCGTATTTGTTGCGCCCCGGTGCCGGGATGCATTCCAAGGCGCGCTGGGCCGTCTGGTACGAGAAGCAATTCGAGCGATTCAAGAACGCCTATTCGCGATCGCTCACTTCCGTGCTCGATCACGCGCTGCTGGTCGGCCTGATGCTGATCGGCCTCGTCGTGCTGAATGTCTTTTTGATCAAGTTGGTGCCATCGACCTTCTTCCCGGAGCAAGACAACGGCATCTTGATCGGCCAGATCATCGCCGACCAAAGCATTTCCTTCCAGGCGATGGAAAAGAAGCTGGCGCAATTGCAGGCCATCGTGCAGAAAGACCCTGCCGTTGAATCGGTTGCGGGCTTCACCGGTGGCCGCGCACTGAATACAGCCAATGTGTTTATCGAGCTGAAGCCGCTTGCCGAACGCAAGATTTCGGCTGCACAAGTCGTCGATCGTTTGCGTCCAAAACTCAATGGTGTCTCTGGCGCGAAACTCTTCCTGCAGGCAGCGCAGGATCTGCATATCGGCGGCCGCTCGTCGGCAGCCGAATATCAGTACACGCTAACTAGCGACGATCCCAACGCGCTATACACCTGGGTGCCGAAACTTGTGACCGCACTCGGCAAATATCGTAGCCAACTCCAGGACGTGAACTCCGACCTGCAGCAAAACGGCTTGCAGACCTACATCAATATCGATCGCGCTACCGCCGCGCGCTATGGCTTTGCACCCAACCAGATAGACAGCGTGCTCTATGACGCATTCGGGCAGCGCACGGTTTCCACCGTCTACAACCAGCTCAACCAATATTTCGTGGTCATGGAAGTGGCGCCGAAGTATTGGCAGTATCCGGAGATGCTCGATCGCATGCGCTTCAGCACCGCGGCGGGCAATGCAAGCGGCACCCAGCAGACACAGATGCCGGGCGGCACGGTGACGGGGATTCAAGCAGCATCGGCGGTGACGACTACGCAGAACGGCTCATCCTCGACCAATTCGCTCAACTCGAATGCGGAAGCCAACCAACTTACCAACTCCATTTCCAATTCGAAGGGCGGAAGCTCTAGCGGTAGTGCGGATAGCACATCGGCCGAAACCTTGGTTCCCTTCCCTTCACTGTCTACGTACGTCAACAACCACACCGCGACGCAGGTCAGCCATCAAGACGGCTTGGTAGCCGCTACGATTTCCTTCAACCTGCCGCCGGGTGGCTCTTTGAGCACCGCCATGTCCGCGATCAATCAGGCCATGCAGGAGTTGGGCATGCCCGCTTCCATTCACGGCAGCTCTGCCGGCGCCGCACAGGTCTATAACCAATCGATGTCGACGATGCCGCTGCTGATACTCGCAGCGCTCGCGGCCGTCTATATCGTGCTCGGCATTCTTTACGAGAACACAGTTCACCCCATCACCATTTTGTCCACCCTGCCGTCGGCAGGCATCGGTGCGACCTTGGCGCTATTGATCTTCGGCACGCCGTTCTCGGTGATTGCCATGATCGGCATCATTCTCTTGATCGGCATCGTCAAGAAGAACGCGATCATGATGATCGACGTGGCCATCCACCTGCAGCGCGATCAGGGATACGAGCCGCAGAAGGCCATCCATGATGCCGCCGTGATACGTCTGCGCCCCATCATGATGACCACCGCAGCCGCCGTGCTGGGCGCGGTGCCTTTGGCCATCGGCATCGGCCAAGGTGCATCGCTGCGCCAGCCGTTGGGTATCACCGTGATGGGCGGATTGATTTTCAGCCAGGTCTTTACCTTGTACACGACACCGGTGATCTACCTCTTCCTCGACCGCTTGCGCGCCAGGCTCGCCAGCTGGTCAGCCACCCTGCCGTGGAACAGATCGGACGCGAGCGCATGAACATGAAGATTTCCCACACAGCTCTAGCGATGTCGCTGGCACTTTTGCTCGGCGGTTGCATGGTCGGTCCTGACTACCATCGCCCGCAGGTGCCCGTACCCACGCAATACAAACCGCTGCCAGGCTGGACGGAGGCCGCGCCTGCGGCCGAAGCGCCCAAGGGCGATTGGTGGACCGTATTCAACGATCCGCTGATCAACCAGCTTGAACCGATGGTGTCGGTCTCCAACCAGACGGTTCGGCAAGATTACGCCAACTACCAGCAAGCGTTGGCAGAGGTGCAAGTAGCACGCAGCGCCTTATTCCCTACGATCGGCATTTCCGGATCGGGCACCAAGCAACGCACTGCGCAGGGCAGCAGTGCTTCGAGCCTGCGGCCGATAAGCACGTCCGGCTCGCTCGAAGGCAATGTCAGCTGGGCGCCGGATTTGTGGGGCAAGGTTCGCCGCACCATCGAAGAAAACAAAGCCACCGCGCAAGCCAGCCAAGCCACACTGGCCAACGCTACGTTGTCCGAACAAACTGCCCTGGCCACCGCGGTGATCGAGCTGAGGGTGACCGACGCCAATACCGACCTGCTGCAGAAGACCGTCAATGCATACACGGAATATCTGCGTGTCGTCGCCAACCAGGGCGCAGCCGGCACCACGCCGCCTTCGGACGTGATCACCGCACGGACGCAGTTGGAGAACGCGCAATCGAGCTTGATCGCGCTCGGCGTGGCACGTGCGCAGTACGCCCATGCGATTGCAGTGCTGGTCGGCAAAAACCCGGAAGAACTCGATATTCCCCACAGCACGACGTTGCCAACCTTGCCCAGCGTACCTGTAGGCGTGCCGTCGACACTACTTGAGCGTCGTCCGGATATTGCCGTCGCCGAACGTCAAATGGCTGCTGAAAATGCCGCCATCGGTGTTGCGATCGCCGCTTATTACCCCAGCGTTTCGTTGTCGGCCGCCGATGGTTTTTCACAATCGCCACTGGCGGGTTTGCTGCACGTCGCCAATCACGTCTGGTCGCTGGGCGCAGACGTCGATGAAACCGTGTTCGACTTCGGCGCTCGCCATGGTGAAGTTGCCGCCGCCAAGGCTGCGTATGACGCCTCGGTGGCTAACTATCGCGGCACGGTGCTGACCGCATTCCAGAACGTCGAGGATGATCTTTCCGGTCTAAGCATCCTGGGCCAACAGGCGCAGGTGCAGGACGCTGTCGTGCGCGATGCCACGCAAGGGGCGCAAATCGCGTTCAACGAGTACCAGGCCGGCACGGTCGATTACACCACCGCCGCCACCGCGCAAGCCACGCAATTGAGCGCCCAACAGAGTGCGCTAAGCGTGCAGCAGCAACGCCTGCTGGATGCCGTATCGCTGATCGGTGACCTGGGTGGTGGCTGGTCCGCCGATGAACTTGGCGACGCGAAGAAAACCGCATCCACTCCTTAAGAACACCATTCGATACCTCATGCCAAACAACTCTGCTGCTTTTGAACTCTCCCCCGTTGTGGCGGGCCTGTGGCGTATCGCAGGCTGGAATCTAGGCGTTCAAGAGCGCGTGCGCTGGATCGAACAGGCGTTGGAGCTTGGCATCACATCGTTCGATCACGCGGACATTTACGGCGACTATCGCGCCGAAAGCCTGTTCGGCGAAGCGCTGAAAACAGCACCTTCCTTACGCGATCGCATGCAGTTGGTGACAAAATGCGGCATCCGACTGCGCTCGGCGCAACGGCCCTATCGCATCAATTACTACGACACCAGCGCAGCATACGTTCGGACGCAAGTCGAACAGTCATTGCGCAACCTAAGCGTCGACAAGCTCGATCTCGTACTGATTCATCGCCCCGATTACCTAATGGATGCCACGGCGCTGGCGGATACCTTCACGGCGCTCACGCAGGAAGGAAAAGTGGCGCACTGGGGTGTGTCCAACCACAGCAGCAGCCAGTTCGCTCTGTTGCACCAGCAACATCCGCTGATCACCAACCAACTTGAATTGTCACCATTGCAGATGGATGCATTGGACGACGGCAGCCTCGATCAGGCACAACAGCTCGGCCTACGCCCTATGATCTGGTCGCCACTAGCGGGTGGCCGCCTGTTCAATAGCGAAGACGAACAGGCACATCGCGTTCGCGCCGAGATGTCGGCGATAGCCGCGCGCCACGGCGTCACGCTCACAACGCTCGCTTTTGCCTGGGTGCTGCGCCACCCTTCTCGCCCCTATCCGATCACCGGTACGGGCCGTATCGAAGGTTTGCGCGAAGCCGTTTCCGCGCTGGATGTGCGGCTCGATGCCGAAGATTGGTATGCGATCTGGACGGCAAGCAAAGGACACTCGGTACCTTAAGACTGCAACAACCTCTTAAGGGTTGCTTACGCCGTGTGGCACATGTCCCGTTGCGACGTGCTTGCGCGCGGATTCCACGTTAGCGGGTGAATCGTCGAAAAAGATGTCGGCACCGAAGGCATCCAGGAACGGGCCTTTATCGCGGCCGCCAAGAAACAGCGCTTCATCGATACGCACGCCCCAACGCCGCAATGTGAGGATCACGCGTTTATGCGCCGGTGCGGAGCGTGCCGTAACAAGCGCCGTCCGGATGGGTGAGTTTTCGGCGGGAAAAGCAGCCTGAAGACGATGCACCGCAGTGAGGAATCCGCGAAATGGGCCTACAGACAGCGGCTCATCGGCGAGTTCGGTTTCGCTGCGGTGGAATGCTTCCAGCCCCTCCTCGCGCGACACTCGCTCGCCTTCGTCGCCGAAAATGACTGCGTCACCGTCAAAGGCGATGCGTAGCTGTTCGCTGGCGCGTGGAGGCGCGACTGACGGCAGGATCGTCGCTGCAGCAACACCTGCCTTCAATGCTCGTCCGACATCTTCGGCGTTGGCAGAAAGAAACAGGTCCGCCTTGAACGGCGCAATGTAGTCAGACGTGGGCGCACCACTCGTGAACGCCGCACGGCTGATTTCCAGGCCGTAATGCTGGATAGCGTTGAAGATGCGCAGACCCGTATCGCCGGAATTACGCGAAAGAAGAATCACCTCGACAGGCGGCACATCGCCAGCAAGCTTGTTGAGGCCTAGTAGCTTCTGCACCAAGGGAAACGCCACGCCAGGCTGCAGAATCTCGTTTTCGTGCTCGATCTGGAACGCGCGATAAGCATCCAGTCCACTGCGTTCGAACAGGTCGTGGCTATCGCCCAGATCGAACAATGCACGAGACGAGATGGCAACGACCAACCGGTTATCGTTGGCAGCGCTGGGATCGTGAGCGGGCTTGTTCAGACGAGTCATTAAGAGAAGGCCGGAAGAATGATGGGCGAAAAATGATTAATCCGCCGCAAATTGTTCGTCCAGTATGCGCTGTTCCAGGTTGTGCTCCGGATCGAAAAGCAACTTCACGCCTTCGTCCCGCAACTGGCTGATTTCCACCGCACGCACATTGCGCACTTCAAGGAAATCGGCGGTCGCACTTATGGGGCGCTTGCCGGGGTCCAGTACGCGCAAGCTGACAAGCGTGCGATGCGGCAGGATCGCGCCACGCCAGCGACGTGGCCGGAACGGGCTGATCGGGGTCAACGCCAGCACATTGGCGTCGAGCGGCAAGATCGGACCATGCGCGGAAAGGTTGTAGGCGGTGGAACCGGCAGGCGTCGAGACCAGGATGCCATCGCATACCAAGGTTGCGAGCTTCACGATATCGTTAAGTTTCACCTCGAGATGCGCGGCCTGATTCGTTTGGCGCAGCAGCGACACCTCGTTGAACGCTAGTGCACGGCGCGTCTGGCCATCCGCATCGGTCGCCACCATTTCAAGCGGAAATAGCTCGGCGGCGTGAGCGCGCTCAATACGTTCAGGCAGCTCATCGATCCGATGTTTGTTCATCAAAAAACCTACGCGGCCGAGCTTCATGCCGTACACGGGAGCGGCAATCGCGCGATGCGCGTGAAGCGTTCGTAGCATGAAGCCGTCGCCACCCAGCGCAATGATCACTTCCGCATCGGTGGCAGGAACATCGCCGTAACGCTCTACGAGTTTGCGGCGCGCTTGTTGGGCAACATTGGTTTCACTGGCGACGAACGCGAGGCGCATAAGATCCGTCTTGGTGTGGGTTACGTGCCTTTGAGCTTACGACACGACGAGGGGCAAGGCCATGACGGCGTTGCCCCTCGATGTTTTACTGCATTGGAGGATGCCGGCGTCAGCCCACCGGAACCTGCGCCAACTGCGCCAGACGACGAACCGCCACCGATGCGATTGGATAGTCGGCATTCTGGGTGAGGATCTCCGCCAGCATGCTGCGGGTGTACTTGAGGGTGGCGTCATCGCGACCGAGCCACGCTTGCACCGGCGATACATCCTTGCTGCCGCCAGATAGCGCGAGAACCTGTGTCGCCAGCGCACGGTGCTGGTGGTTGAGCTCATCCAGCAGCGAGCCGCGTGCCTGCGCATGCCAGTGACCATCCACCGGCAATGCCTCGATCTGCCCACGCAGCCACTCCAGGTCGAGCGCCTGACCCAACTCGAAGAACACGTTGGCCACTTTGGCGATAGGCTGGCCCGTTTGCTTCGCCACTTCCACCATATCGAGCATGGCGCGCAGTTCTGGCAGCTTGGCCAAAGGCAGGGCGAGATCGGCGGGCAACCCAAGACCCTCCCACTTCTCCTGGCTGGTGCCGAAGTCAGCCTTGCCGGCCGGTGTGAGCGTTTCCGGCAGGGTCGCGCTGAGTTCGGCGACAGCGGATTGATAACGCTCCACGTTGGCGGCGATTTCCAGCGTGCCGCCGGGACGATTGAGCAACCAGCGCGTGATGTGCCGCAGCAGCGACCAGATCTGCATGATCGCGTCGACCTGCGTGTTCTCGGCCACCTTGCTGTCCTGCGCTTCGATCTGCGCCCACAAGTCGCGCGCGCCGAGGATCTCGCGTGCCGCCGTATACGCCTTGGCGATCGCCGCTGGCCCCTGCCCCGTATCTTCCTGCATGCGCATCATGAAGGTGGCGCCCATGCGGTTGACGGTGGAATTGGTGACCGCCGTGGCGATGATTTCGCGCTTCAGGCGATGGCGTTGCATATGCGCGGCGTACTTGTCGTGCAGCGGTGCCGGGAAGTAGCGCACCAGTTCCTTCGACAGATACGGATCTTCCGGCACATCCGAATCCAGCAGTTGCTGGTACAGGCGGATCTTGTCGTACGACAACAGCACCGACAGCTCCGGACGCGTCATGCCTTGGCCGCGCGTCTTGCGCTCGGTCAGTTCGGTTTCGCTGGGCAGGTTCTCCACCTGGCGATCCAGCAGGCCTTCCGCTTCCAGCGTGCGAATGAAGTGCGCCATCGAGCCGATGCGCTTCGCCGACTGGTGCTCCATCAGTGTGATGGCTTGGTTCTGGCGATAGTTGTCCCACAGCACCAACTGGCCAACTTCGTCGGTCATTGCTGCGAGCTGCTGGTTGCGACCGTCGACGCTGATCTCGTTGCGCTGCACGGCATCGTCGAGCAGGATCTTGATGTTCACCTCGTGATCG
Source organism: Vulcanimicrobiota bacterium (assembly GCA_903970555.1). Taxonomy (GTDB): domain Bacteria; phylum Pseudomonadota; class Gammaproteobacteria; order Xanthomonadales; family Rhodanobacteraceae; genus Dyella_B. The sequence goes on along the minus strand of CAJCJD010000092.1, from coordinate 3,720 downwards.
GAGGTGTCTACGCCAGCCGAGTTGTCGATGAAGTCGGTGTTGAGCAGCACACCGTGCTGCGCCGCCTCGATACGGCCCTTCTGGGTAAAGCCGAGATTGCCGCCTTCGCCCACCACTTTGCAGCGCAGTTCCGCACCGTTGATGCGCAGTCCGTTATTAGCGCGATCGCCGACATCGGCGTGCGTTTCGCTGGCGGCCTTCACGTAGGTGCCGATACCGCCGTTCCAAAGCAGATCCACCGGCGCCTTCAGGATCGCATTGAGCAGATCGTTCGGCGACATATGTTGCACGTCAGCCTTCAGCCCGAGCGCAGCACGCACCTCCGGCGAAATCGGAATCGACTTCACGCTGCGCGGCCACACGCCGCCGCCAGCGGAGATCAGCGACTTATCGTAATCCTCCCAGCTGGAGCGCGGTAGCTTGAACATGCGTTCGCGCTCGGCGAAGGAACGCGCCGTGTCGGGGTTCGGATCGAGGAAGACATGGCGATGGTCGAACGCTGCCAGCAAACGAATATGCGTCGACAACAACATGCCGTTGCCGAACACGTCGCCGGACATGTCGCCAATACCGACGCAGGTAAAGTCTTCGGTCTGCGAATCGCGACCCAGCGCACGGAAATGGCGCTTCACCGATTCCCACGCACCCTTCGCGGTAATGCCCATGCCCTTGTGGTCGTAACCGTTCGAGCCACCGGAAGCGAAGGCGTCACCCAGCCAGAAACCATGCTCGATCGAAATCGCATTGGCGATATCGGAGAACGTGGCCGTGCCCTTGTCGGCAGCGACGACCAGATAGGGATCATCGTTGTCGTGACGCACGACATCGTGCGGCGGCACCACCTTGCCTTCGACAAGGTTGTCGGTGATATCGAGCAGACCGTTGATGAACAAACGGTAGCAAGCAATGCCTTCCGCCAGCTGTGCATCACGATCGCCACCGACCGGCGGATGCTTGACGAAGAAGCCGCCCTTCGAGCCTACCGGCACAATGACGGTGTTCTTCACCATCTGCGCTTTCACCAGGCCCAGCACTTCGGTGCGGAAATCTTCACGGCGGTCCGACCAGCGCAGACCACCACGTGCCACTGGCCCGAAGCGCAAATGGATGCCTTCCACGCGCGGCGAATAGACGAAGATTTCGCGGTACGGCACCGGCTTCGGCGCATCCGGCACTTGCTTGGAGTCGAACTTGAAGCTGATGTAGTGACGCGGCGCGCCATCCCACAACTGGTAGAAGCTGGTGCGCAGCGTGGCGCGAATGGTGTTCATGAAGCTCAGCAGGATGCGCTCGTCGTCGAGGCTGGCGACATCGTCCAGCAGGGACTTCAACGCTTCCCACAACACATGCACTTGTTGCTCGCGAGACTGCGTCAGCACACTGACGATGCCGTCGATCAACTCAGGCTTGGCTTTCTGCGTATCCTGCGAAATCAACGTCTGCATTTCGCGGCGCAGATCGGCCTGGGCTTTTTCAAGCTCGGCGGTGGAAAGCTGCTCGCGGCGCGGATCGAACTTCGCGTTGAACAGCTCGATCAGCAAGCCTGCGATGGCGGGATAACGATTAAGCGTTTCTTCCATGTAGCTTTGCGAGAACGCAATGCCAACCTGTTGCAGGTATTTGCAATAGCCGCGCAGCACGGCAACCTGACGCCAGTCGGCCTGCGCCGAAAGCACGAGGTTATTGAAACCGTCACTCTCCGCATCACCGCGCCACAGCGCTTCGAAGCTGCGCTCGAAACGTTCGCGCAGGTGCGGCAATTCGAACGCCAAAGGCGACTTCGTTTTCAGCTCGAAGTCGTGGATGGTCAGCAGACGGCCTTCGCTCTCCAGCGTGTAGACATGCTCGGCGAGCATGCGCACGCCCATATTCTCCAGCATCGGCAACGCTTCGGAGAGCGGAATCGGCGCGCCGACATGAATCACCTTGAAGCGCAGGCTCTGGTCGCGCGGATCGTTGTACAGATTGAGGTGAATCGAATCATCACTCTTGAGGCTGGCCAGCGCGATGACGTCATGCGCCGCAACTTCGGGCGATACATCCTCGACATAACCTGCAGGCAATACCTTTCCGAAGCGGTTGAGCAGCGCCACGCCCTGCGCATCACCCGCATGACCGATCAGGCTGTCGCGCAGACCGTCATGCCAGTTGCGCACGATGTGCAGCAGGCGCGTTTCCAGTTCTTGCACGTCGTACTTCGGATGATCGCCCGGATGCGGACGCACAGTAACGTGCAGGCGTGCCAGTGCGGATTCGCCCATCAACACGTTGGAATCCAAACTTTCACCGTGGAAGACCTCGCGCAGCATATCTTCAATGCGTTCACGGACCGTGGTGTTGAAACGATCACGCGGCACGAATACCAGGCAGGTGAAGAAACGGTCATAGCGGTCGCGGCGCACGAACAGGCGCGCACGGGCGCGCTGTTGCAGTTCCAAAATACCGGTCGCAGTGGTGAACAGTTCTTCCTCGCCGCTTTGGAACAACTCTTCCGGCGGCAGCGTTTCGAGGATATGGCGCAGCGATTTGCCGGAATACGAATCGCGCTTGAGACCCGAGCGCGCCAGCACCGCTTCGACACGTTGGCGAACCAGCGGCACGTCCTGCGGACGCGTCATGTATGCGTTGGACGTGAACAAACCAAGGAAGCGTTGTTCGGACACCGGGCGGCTGTTGGCGTCGAACTTCAGCACGCCGACATAATCCATGTTACCCGCGCGATGCACATGGGAACGCGCATTGGTCTTGGTCAGGATGATGGCATCGGTGGCGCCCGATTGCGGCAACTCGCTGGCAACCAGCGTGCGCAGCGAACGCGGCGCAACGGAACGCTCGCTCTTGTGCAAGATGCCGAGGCCCGAACCTTCCTTCGAGCACAGCACTTCGTCCCCGTCGGCCTGGGTGACTTCGTATTCACGGTAGCCTAGGAAAGTGAAGTTATCGTCCGCCAGCCAGCGCAGGAACTCGCCAGCTTCTTCTACCGAGGTAGCATCTAGCGGAAGTTTGCGCTGGGGCAGGTCTTCGGCGATCGCCAACGCCTTGTCGCGCATGGCCGCCCAATCGCGCACCGCGGCGCGAACGTCTTCGAGCGAAGCTTCGATCTGCGCCTTGAGCTGTGCCTGTGCGTCGCCGCTCTCTACATTGTCCACTTCAAAATGCATCACCGATTCGGGAATGCCGTGCTCGTCGCCAATGCGCTGGAGCTGGCCATTCGCGTCGCGGCTGACCTTCACCACCGGGTGAATAACGGCATGGATCGGCGAGTGTCCCGCAAGCACCATGCTCACGGTGTCGACCAGGAACGGCATGTCGTCCGTAACGATCTCGATGGCGCTGCGCGCGGCATGGCCTGCACCGACGATACGCACCGAAGCGCGACCTGCTGGGCGCTGCTGCATGAAGTCGATCAGGCCGGCGATCACCGCGGCCCATTCGGCCGGCGTGTGCAGCTCGACATCGCTGCTGGCAATGCGCGCAAAAAAGGCGCTGATAAAAAATTGCGCCTCATCAAGGCGCTGGGGGGGGAATCCGCTTTGCTTCAGTTCTTCGAAAACAACAGTGGGGAATGAGCTGTTGCTAGCCGCACGAATCGCGTTCATGGCATCTACTGTTTTGGGGAGACGGAATGAGGCAAAAAAAGCCCTAAAAGAATACGCCTCGCATCATGCCTTATCCACCGTTGCGACCAGACCACTTCAGCTGGCGGCAGGTCATGACGCC
>CAJCJD010000091.1 GCA_903970555.1 Vulcanimicrobiota bacterium | reverse complement strand
GTCCCGCGGGGCGCGACTAAGCTTTCACCGCGCCCCGCCATGCCCCTTTTATCGGCCTGGCTGGCATGACGTACGCGACTGCAAGACGGATGCTGCAAAGTGGATAACCCGGATAATCTGCTGGACTTATATCTGTTGACTCTGGTGGTGGAGGCCGGCGGCTTCTCTGCCGCAGCGCATCGCGCTGGCACCACCAAGTCAAGACTCAGCCGCCGGATCATCGAGCTGGAGGAACGGTTGGGCGCTCAACTTTTGCACAGAAATGCGCGCCGCTTTTCCGTCACCGCAGTCGGTGAACTGGTGTATCGGCAGGCACTGTTGATCCGTGAGGCTGCTGCAGCCGCGGAAGCGGCCGCCAGCGAGGCAAAAGGTTCTCCGGGCGGCCACGTACGCGTCCATGCAGACAGCCGATTGCTGCCATTGCTGGAGGACATGCTGGAGGGATTTTCGCGCCAGCATCCCTACACGCGAATCAGCGCCATGCAAGGGGACGATGATGTCGATGCGTTGCTGGAGCAGCGGGCGGACATCTTGCTTCGCATGGACGAAACCCTGCCTGACAGCGCCGATATAGTGGCGCGTGCACTGGGTAGTGTGCACCGTGTGCTGGTAGCCAGTCCGCGGCTGCTGGCGCAACCAGACCGGCCGGAACATCCGGATTTGATACCTGATCAGCATTACCTCAGCCACGCCGTCGCAACACCATCCCGGCAACAAACTCCTACGTCACGCCGTCGGCCGTCTGCACGTTTCACAAGCAACAATGTCTCAGCTTTGCTGGCAGCAGCCAGGGCCGGTATGGGCTACATGCGGCTGCCGCTCTATTTGTGCCACACGGATCTCCAGCAAGGCAGCTTGCGCACCGTATTCGAATCGCACAATCCACCGCCGCTGCCATTGCACGCGCTGACTTTGCAGGAAAGGGCGATGAGTCAGGCTGCCGTGAGCTTTGTGCAATTCGCGCGACGGCATCTTGCACTTTCACAGCTGCCGGGTATCACTCCCATTGATAAGTTTGATTGAATATCGCCTGCGCGCGACAAGCTTTCGAGCCCAGTGTGCGGCCATGCCACTAGGTACTCAGCTCAGACGCCTGCGCAAGCAAGTGCTTGATGCGGGTCAGCAACAGCTTCCCGCTGGCCGGCTTAAGTAAGGCATCGTTGAACTCCAGCACTTCGAAGCCTTCCGGACGCCGCGACGGCAGCGACGAATAGAGCAATACAGGCAACGCGGGATAATGCTGTCGCACCACCTGCAACAGCTCCCAGCCACCCATGCCTGGCATCGCCTGGTCAGTGACGACCAAACTGACTGACTGTCGGCGTAGTAGCGCGATTGCTTGCTCACCGTCGGCAGCAGAAAGGCTCTCGAAGCCAAAACCATCCAGCAAATCGCAAAGCATCTCTCGACTCTGCGTCTGGTCGTCGACCACCAGGATCGTGTGCCCCGCACCGTTGACCTCGCCCGCGGCGCCATCGTCTTCGAACAGGTCCGGTTCCAGCTCACCTTCCTCGGCCAACGGCACGTTCAGCACAAAACCGAAGCGGCTACCCCCGCTGGAGGCGGCCTCGATATTCAAGTGGCTGTCCATTCGTTCGAGGATCTGCGTGACAATCGCCAGCCCCAGGCCATAGCCGTTATATGGCGTTGCATTACTGCCGCGGGCAAATGGCAGCGACAGATGCTCGCGATCGGACGGTTTAATGCCGATCCCGCTGTCCTCGATCATGAAATGGAGCTGAGATCTTCCCTGTTGTACGGGTGTTGCCGTCACGGTAAACAGGATGTAGCCGTCGCTCGTGAACTTGGAGGCGTTGCCGATCAAGTTCATCAATACTTGGCGCAGCCGCCGGAAATCCAATTTTACCAGTGCGGGCAGATTCTCGGCGTAGCGGTATTCAAAGCGATTGCGGTGCTTCTCGGCGAGCAATGCGGCGTGTTCGACCAGGCCTTGCAAAAAGGCATGAAGGTAGCCGGGTGATTCGACCAGCTCCAGGTCGGCAAGCTCGTCCCTGGAAAATTCCAACAGTTCGTCGATCAGGTCCAGCTGCTGGCGGACGTTGCTTTCAATGAGGCTCGGATAGTCGCGCTGCGCATCTCCCCCGCGCCATTGCCGCACGCAGTCGATGATCCCGGAGAGTGGCGAACGTAGGTCGTGGCTGATGCGCGCAAGTAACATGCTGCGCGCACGCATGGCGTTTTGCAGCTGGCCCGTTCGTACCGTCACGGCCTGTTCCAGCCTTTGGGCATGCTTCACCAAAAGCCGGACACGCCAGCGCCAGGCAAGCACGATCGAGACGAGTGCCAGTAGGACGGCAGCCGTATAAGCGAGGCTGCTGCGCCACCACGGAGGGCTCAGCGTGAATGTCAGGCTGGTCGGCGCGGACAGGCTGCGCTGGTTCTCATCGATGGTCTGCAACTCGAACCGGTAATCCCCGGGCGGCAGCGAGGCGTAACGCAGCTCTCGTGTCGACGCCTCCACCCAGTCGCTATCGATGTTCGACAAGCGATAGCGAAAGCGCACAGGACTGCCAGAACTGTTTCCCAGCACCGCGAAGCGAAGGACCAATGCACCGCCCACATCGAAATCCACCCGTTGTCCATGTCCACGCAGTTCGTGTGTGCCATACAGGGCCGACACCAGCCTTGGATTAATCTGGCGCGGCGCCAGCAATTCCTCCGGCTTGAGCAAATGCGAGAGACCGATCGGCGAGCCTATCCATACCGATCCGTCTTCGTCCGCGTAGAAGGCGCCGTGGTTGGTCTCGTTCCAGAGTAACCCGTCGCGCATGTCCAGGCGCGTCCAGTGCCCCCCGTTCAATACGTCTACGCCGCTGTTGCCGCCCACCCATAAGCGCCCACGATGATCGGAACGTAAAAAGTACACACGGGAATCTGCGAGCAGCGGATCGTCGATAGAAGTCAGGCTCACGCTATCCGCATCGCTCACCTTGCCAACCAGCAGACCCGGTTGCAGCGAGCTTAGCCAGAGCCTCCCGTCAGGTGTGACCTGGACACTCTCGAATCCGCCCAGGATTTCCTGCGGCAAGACGCGCACCTGGCTCCATTGCCCGGCGGCATAACGGAACAACCCCGAACTGCACGCCAGCCACAGACGGCCGGCGCCATCCTCCGCGAGATCCGAACACATCGACGTGGGAATCAGACCCGGAGCGGCCCGCTCCACCCGGCCACTTTCTGCATCCACTCCGTAGAGCCCGCCCAGGGTGTAAGCCCAGAATCGCCCATGGCTATCCTGGAAAGCACCGCGCATCAAAAACGGCAATGTCGCCATCACGCGGGTATTGCCGCTCGCGGGTTCGTAACGCAATACACGTCCGTCGAACAGGAAATACCAGACCGAGCCATCCGCCGCGGCCAGCACCGTGCGTGTCTGGTGCGGCGGAGCGACTTTCAGCGGCCACGGTTCTGCACGATCCCCGGATGGTGCAATCACGCTTCCACCCCAGTCGTCGGCCACCCACACTGAACCCGAGCGCGCACGCGTGATCGACCAGATCAATGAGCCGCTCAAGCCCTGCGCTGCCGTCCAGTTCTCCACGGCGTCACGACTGCTCCAATGCAGAAGGCCACCACCATAGGTACCGATCCATACCGTGTCATCCTGATCAACGATCAGCGATGACACCCCGGCCTTGGGCAGCCCCTCATCGGTACCGAACAGCTCCCAGCGCTGTCCATTCCAGCGCGCCAGGCCAAGCGAACTGCGAGTCAGCATGCGACCTTCACGGTCTTGGGCGATATCGATGCTGGAGGCGGCCACGTCCGCACTGTTCCCTGGCATGTCGCGTGCGACAAATGCATCGCCGCCTTGCGGAAGTACTCGCACGGCATGGATGCCACGCACCCACAGGCTACCGTCGCTAGCGCCGAGAAACCCTAGCCATTTGTCTGCCGGAACATTGGCGTCCGGACCGTAGCGATGCAATTGTCCGTTACGCAGGCTGCACAACTCGGTGCCACAACCGAACCAGGTCTTGCCTTGCCGATGAAACACTGCACTGACCTGACTGAGTCCGGAGAACTCGCGCAGTTGCTCGCTGTTGAAAGGCGAGCTGGCCTGCCAATGCCCACTGGCGTCTGATGTGAGCAGGAGCAGGCGGTTGCCACTCACCAGCCACATCCCGCCGTCCTCATTCGCCGCCAGCGTCTGCCCTCGGTCGGCCACCAATGGCTCGCCTTTTGGACGGATCCAACCGAAGCGCTCATTCTCGCGCAGTTGCAGGCCCGCCCGAGAGCCGACCCACAAACGTCCCTTAGCGTCCTCCGCGAAACTGATCACCTCCGAAACCTGGAAGCCCTGCTCTGCCCCGACCTCGCTGAAGGCTACGCCGTCAAATCGATACAGGCCCTTCTCAGTACCTACCCAGACGAAGCCTTCGCGGTCCTGATGAATGCGAACCACAGAAAGGCTGCTCAGACCGCTGCTTTGGTCGTATACGGTGAGCGGAAGTTGGGCCGCCAAAGTCTTCGTGGGCGACATCAGTCCATTGAGCAATAACCAAGCAATGAGTACGACACGCCACCAGCCTCCTTTCCTGTCACTAAGTGCTGATGACATCGAACTCAGGCAAACGCAACGCGTCTGCCCACATCCGTAACGAGACTTATCTGAATTTTCGGTCAATGAGTGGGTAGGGATCACGTGCCGTAACCTTACGAAGATGAGCCATTCACCTGAGCATCGTTGCAGCGAATGGCTGTCTATAACGCTTTAGCGAAGTGTGCAGGAACCTAAGAATATCTTGCGTGTGGGTCATGCCAGATTGAACTACTCCGAAAACGATGACGCTTGCAAGCGCTAGGGTGGACTTCCCAGGAGGTAAGCACTTTCACCCCACGACTAGTAATTTCCGCTTCGGGTTGCGATTTCAATCGGTGAACGCGTCGCCTTGATGAAAACGCTTGCACCGTTTGCGTAGTCTTCGGGTGTTGCATTGACCGGTTGAGACCGCCGTTGAAAGCGCAAATGAGGGAGTCTATCGCCCTACTCGCGATAACACGGGCTAATCAACCTGTACATGTGTCCGATTTCTGTGGACATCCGCAGCGCTATCAAGCGATGCCTGTGTCATGGTGAGCGAGCCTCGCGTCGATTCTCAGTCGTTTAGGCACGGTTACAGTACGCGGGCATTTCATGCTTTTGCTGACACCGGTTCGTCATCACATAGGGCTTTGTAGTCGCGAAGTAGTTCGTTACCGGACACTACCACTCAGCCTGCAGCCCGGGACTCGCAGGGTCCCGGGCTGCATTGTGGGGAGAGGTTGGCAAGTGTTGACCATTGGACGTAGCCCGACGCTTACGCGATCCGCTTGCTGACTACTTCAAGCCTGCGGCGTGCTCAATTACAGCGGCCACTGCATCGGGATGCGAAAGCATGGGAACATGACTGGAAGCGACCGTGGTAGTGGTTGCGTGAATCTTGCTTGCCATGCTGGCTTCAAGATCCGGCTGAATCGCTCGATCCTTGGAGGCAACGATGTACCAGGAAGGCTTGCTGTGCCACGCTGCACTACTGATGTTGCCACCCAGTGATTTTGCATTGGTGGGTGCCTGCACGGCATACAAGATGGCCTTCTCGGATGCACTCAGGTCCTGGGCGAAGCTCTCGTAGATACCGGCCTTAGTAAGTTTGAGGAATCCTTCGCTATCCGGCTTGACCTCGGCAGCCAACGGAGGGGGCGCCATGGTCACTCCCAGGGAGCCCGCAGACTGGCCATCGTCAGGCGCAAAAGCGGCGACATAAACCAGACCGCTTACTTTGGGATCGTTGCCGGCTTCCGTGATGACGGCGCCGCCGTAGGAGTGTCCGACCAAAAGCACTGGACCATCCTCGAGAGCGACCGCTCGTTTTACCGTCGCGGCATCGTCAGCCAGCGACGTCAGCGGAAGTTGCACAGCAACAACATTCAAGCCTTTTGCATTGAGTAGAGGAATGACCTTCGACCAGCTCGAACCGTCGGCCCATGCACCGTGCACGAGAATGACATTCTTCACCTGCGACGGTGCTGCGGTGGCGGCTTCTGCGGGCGAACTGTTCATGGCTAGGGATGCGCTCGATAAAGAGATAAGGGCCGTGGCGATAAGCGAATACCAAGAGATTTTTGGTCCGTTTTTCATGATGAAAAGTCCTCCGCCTATATGAGAATGAGATTGCCGACAAGGCGAAGGAAATAGAGCATGGCCAGATGGACTGCTCTTTCGAAAAATGGACGCGAATGTCAAAAACTGCCCATCAACCGATATGCATGTCTTATCGGGATCAAGCTACCCATTATTCAGCGGGACTATCGATCCGTGGTGCGAAGGCGCGGCGCCAGCGGCCAGGGCTCAACTTCGTGTAGTGCGTGAAGGCGGCATTGAAATGAGACTGACTGGCGAATCCGCATTCCAATGCAATATGGGCCAGCGAGTGCCTTGACTCGACGAGTAAAACCTTCGCTCTGCTGATGCGACGGGCGAGCAACCATTGATGAGGTGACACGCCGGTCGACCGCCGGAAACCCCTGACGAAATGTGTCACGGACACATGGCATTCCTGTGCCAGCTCTTCGAGCGATATATCCATGCGCTCATCCATTATGTCCTTCGCGCGCCGCTCCTGCCATCGGGCCAGCCCCGATGCGTAGCGACGAGTGGGGACGTTGGCGTTTCCATAACGCCCCAGCGTGTGTGCGCACACGGCACCCAGGATTTCGTCCAGCAACAATCCACTGGCGAGGTGTTGTTCACGGAGTGCGGCCAAGGCCGCTTGACTCAGAAACCTCATCACCGGGTCGTCTCGACCGACCATTGGGCGGTGTATCAGCTCCGAGATCGGCGAAGACTCGTTCTGGTCGGCGAATGCATTGAGCGTTGCGAGTGGAATGTAGAAGTGAAGCGAGTGCGTCGGTTCACGCACCAACGCTCTGGGGTCGAGCCTCACGTCGTGGATGTAGGTCATGCCTGCGATCGCAGGCTCTACACGTATGGATCGGCCATTCAACCAGTATTCGTGGCCCACGATGCTGGCGAGTTGAACATCCACGAGAAAAGCGTCGCCGCAACCCAACGATCCGCTGGGTTCCGCCATCGGAAGATCGAGTTTCAATTCAGACAGCGCAATCGCTCCACGTTCCAGCCTGCGCTCAGCGTGTAAGTCAGGCTCAGATATGCCAAAGCAACCCGCAAGGTGCACCCCGAAAGCGCTATCGTCCAATTCGTCTTGTGTCCCAGCGAGGGGGTGCTTGTTTTCGCTTGCTTTCATAAGTGCCCTCCTGGCCACCATCATCTCGCTATGCTGACCGCTCTTGGAAGGGGGCTTTGCTACCCTCGATAACAATCCCTAGTCACCCTGACCCGGTATTCGCCGTGGTGAAACTCGAGCCAGCGAAGTTCGCTTTGGCAAAGGGCGGACGTTGCAATGTGAAGCGACTCCGTCTCTTCTATTGTCGAGGCGAATGTCCCGATGGGTCGAAGGTGGTTGTTCACAGTGTGCTCGACGGCCTGCCCTTTTGGCTGTGTCGTATCAATTCAGTGTGAAGCGACGTAATCCGATGCCGCTTGTGCAGGAGGTACGGCAAAGTTTTCCCTCATGCGCCTCACTTCCGCGATGGGCGGTAGGCCGAAAAGCCGTTTGAACTCTCGGTTGAACTGCGAGGCGCTTGCATATCCCACCTCGTAGGCAGCTGCCTCTGCTGTCATACCTTGGCGTACCATCAACAAACGGGCTTGGTGCAAACGCGTGGACTTTACATATTGCATGGGGGACGTTTGCGTTATCGCCCTGAAATGGCTATGGAACGTGGGTATGCTCATGCTCGCGTCTTTAGCCAATTGCGCCAGATTGATCGGTTGAGCGTATTCAGCATGAATCCGGCGTAGTGCTTTCCCTATCTTGCCGAATTGCCCCTGCATGCCAAGGGCTGAGCGTATGGCCATACCCTGCGGTCCAATGAGAACCCGGAAATAAAGTTCACGAACCAGGCTTGGTCCCAGAATTGTTGCTTCTAGTGGTCGACTCATGGCCTCCAAGAAACGAAGCACAGATATCCTCAGCGCTGAGTCCATGGGACTGGATAGCATGCCAAGCGGCGCGTCCTGATCAATCGGCGATTGATGGCGATCGATCTGAATCATTAGCTCAGCGGCCATCTGAAAGTCGAGATGCATATAGATTGCCAATAGCGGATGCTCAGGGGTGCCATTGGACTCCATCGTGAAGGGAACAGGCACGGCGACGGCCAAGTAATGCTGCTCGTCGTAAAGATAGGTCTGGTTACCGAAATAACCACGCTTGCACCCCTGGCAGACGATCACGATGCCTGGGTCATATAAAACCGGCGTTCGAGACAGCGTTCGATCCGAACGCAGAATGCGCACGCTGGGCAATGCTGTGAGGTTGTATCCCTCCTGAGGCGCCAACTCGCGAACGAGCGCAGCCATACGCTGCTGTTCATCTGTCAAGGGCTTTTTGACTTTTACGGAAGAGTACCTGTTCATAAGAATAGGCAATATAGCTACAAAATTAGGCATCAAAGTTATGATTTTATCATCGTATTGTGCACCCTTCGTTATTCTTCAGGAGTAGCCACGATGGCAGCGACTAAAACTTTGCTTATTACTGGTGTTAGCAGTGGTTTTGGCAAAGCACTAGCTCAGGAGGCTCTTGCAGCGGGTCACCGCGTAGTTGGAACCGTGCGAAGTGAGCAGGCCCGACGTAAGTTCGAGACGCTTGCTGTAAGCAACGCCATCGGTCGCATCCTGGATGTCACCGACTTTGACGCCATCGACGACATCGTGGGAAACATCGAAGCGACCGTCGGCCCGATTGACGTGCTGGTGAACAACGCTGGATATGGCCACGAGGGCGTTCTGGAAGAGTCCCCATTGGCGGAAATGCGACGGCAGTTTGACGTGAACGTATTTGGCGCCGTAGCCATGATGAAAGCTGTGCTGCCCTACATGCGTCATCGACGCAGAGGGCACATTCTCAACATCACGTCGATGGGCGGCTACATCACACTGCCAGGCATCTCCTACTATTGCGGCAGCAAGTTCGCATTGGAGGGTATTTCCGAAGTGGCTGGCAAAGAGTTGAAAGCGCTCGGTATCGCCGTAACGGCAGTAGCACCTGGCTCATTCCGCACTGACTGGGCGGGACGTTCGATGGTCAGAACACCCCGCGCCATTGCTGATTACGACGATCTATTCGATCCGATCCGAGAAGCCCGACTGCAAAAGAGCGGAAAGCAACTTGGCGATCCCGCGAAAGCGGCACGGGCAATGTTGCATGTAATCGATAGCGAGTCGCCACCAGCGCATTTGCTGCTCGGAAGCGATGCACTCAACTTGGTACGCCAGAAGTTGGCTGAGCTGACTACCGAGATCAATCAGTGGGAGACCATCACGCGCTCGACGGATGGTTGAACAAGCGCACTAGGCAAGAGCTGAACTTCGAAACACCGGCCGAATGTTTCCAGCAGTATGTTGCATCGACCGGCTGAGTGCGCCGTGCTTAACGAGCACGACTTCGATGGCGGCCTTTCGTATCCGTTGATGCAGGATTTTTAAGCATATCGATGAAAGCACGCAAAGCCGGAGGCATATTGCGACGGTCTGGATGATAGAGAGCAAAACCCGGTGATGAGGGCATCCAGCTATTTAGTACTGACAGAAGACGTCCGCTTTCGATGTCCTCTCTAACCTGATCCTCCCACATGTACGCAAGGCCAGCACCAGCGAGCGCGGCATCGCGCATCAGTGACGGCTCGTCCAGTGTCAAGGTACCGGGTACGTCAATCTCAAGCTCCCTGCCCTGCTTTTGAAACTGCCAGCGGTACATCGATCCACTGGGCCAGCGCGCGCGAATACACTGATGTGCCATAAGATCGCCAGGCTTACGCGGCTCCGGATTATTTTTGAAATAAGCGGGCGAACCGATGACGACAAAACGAAGGTCCTCGCCGAATGGAACGCTGATCATGTCGCTCGGCACCATCTCACGCGTGCGAATCCCCGCGTCGAAACCTTTGGCAACGATATCGACGAGATGGGCGTCGGTCACGATATCCACCCTCACCTCTGGATAGCGTTTCTGAAACGGCAGCACGATGGGAACAAGCATCTGCCGTGCCGCACCCACTGAACTATTGAGACGCAATCGGCCAGCTGGCCTCCCTTGCTGACTCGTCGTTGCCTCCATCGCTGAGTGGATGTCGGACAGCGCGGGCCCTACGGTCGCAATAAATCGCTCGCCGGCCTCCGACAGAGAGACGCTGCGCGTGGTGCGATTGAAGAGCCGAACGCCAAGGCGCGATTCCAGACCGGCAATGGCGTTGCTAACGCTCGTGGCTGAAACGCCCAATTCGACAGCCGCGGCGCGAAAGCCGCCTAGGCGCGCTACCGCCACCACGGCGTCCAGTTCTACCAGGCCTGATCGATACATTGTTTGCCTTTTCGGATCACTTTGTTACGTTTTGTCCTGCTTGTTGTATCAATCATAACGACTTATTTTCTCACTGCAAACGAAGTGTATTGAGGAGATTTCCGATGAAAACGATCAGGCGGATTTATATCGACGGCGCCTTCGTGACGCCCCATGGAACTGAGATGTTCGACCTGTTCGATCCGGCTCGTGGCGAAGTGATTGGGCAGGTCCAGCTGGCGGATACTGAGGATGTGCGGCGCGCGATTCAGGCGGCCAAACGCGCGCTACCCGGGCACGCCCGTACGACAAAGGACGAGCGCATCGAACTGTTACATAGCCTGCACGACGCCATGTTGTCGAAGGCGAGCGATTTGGAAGAGGCAACGATTCTCGAATACGGCGCACCCATCGCGCGAGCACGGTGGACCGCAAAGTACGCGGCAGAGTCCTTCATGAACGCAGCAAAGACGTTGGAGGCGTACAGCTTTACTCACTCGGTGGGTGAGGCAGAGGTCGTCATGGAGCCCGTTGGCGTTGCTGGTCTCATCACACCTTGGAACGCTGATGCTGGATTCATCTGCAATAAGTTCGCATATGCGTTAGCTGCCGGATGTACGGCCGTGATCAAGCCCAGTGAGATGAGCGCGATGCAAACCGAGGTGGTAACCGAGGGCTTGCATGCGGCCGGTATCCCCGCTGGACTTTTCAATGTCGTGACGGGTCGAGGCGACGTGGTAGGAACGGCTCTGACTACCAGCCCAGATATTGCCAAGATATCGTTCAGCGGTTCCACGCTTGTCGGAAAGGCGATCATGAAAAAAGCGGTTGATACGCTCAAGCGTGTAACGCTGGAGCTTGGCGGAAAATCGCCCACGTTGATTCTGGATGACGCCGATTTGCAGAAAGTTGTGCCTATGGCCATTACCGCGGGATTTATGAATAGCGGTCAGGCCTGCATCGCCGGCACGCGCATCTTGGTGCCTGAGGCGCGACTTTCGGAGGTACTGCGACTGGCAAAGGCTACCGTCGACGCCGCGAAAGTCGGTGACTTGCGTGATCCGGACACAATGATTGGGCCGCTGGTGAGTGCCAAACAGTATGAGCGCGTACAACATTACATTCGCCTAGGTATCGACGCCGGCGCGACCGTCGTCGTAGGTGGTGAAGGCCACCCGGAAGGGCTCGGCGGTTACTTCGTCAAGCCCACCGTGTTTGCACATGTCACCAACGACATGACTATCGCACGCGAAGAAATTTTTGGACCAGTCCTTTGCATTATCAGTTATCGCGACGAAGAGGAAGCCATCGCTATTGCCAACGACACGGACTATGGACTCGCCGCGTACGTGTTCTCTTCCGATCACGCACGTGCACGTGCCGTCGCCGCTCGTTTACAAGCCGGTCGCGTTGCGATAAACGGAGCGCCTCACGAACCGTTGGCGCCGTTCGGCGGCTACAAGCAATCCGGGATTGGCAGGGAATATGGCGTATCAGGCCTGGAAGCTTTCCTCGAGACTAAAGCCGTGTTGGGCGCTCTGGCTCGCGCCTAGTTCTTGCAACATATAGAGAGTGAGTCTGAAGCCTAATTTGCAAATCCGTTGTGCACTCTTTACCTACTCAAACGCCAGACCGGTTTATTTGCCGCGGATGGAGACCGCGGAGATCTGTGACCTACCTCGCGGGCAGTTGCAGCGACTGTGTCACCAGCGAAGTGCACGCTTCGATGGCATCATGATTTTAAGAGTCTACTGCGATGACCAACCCATCAACCTCGACCCGCCCCGGCATCGCGAAGGGGTTAGCCGTATACGCCAAGCTGCGTGGCGAGGAGCGCGCCAGAGGCATGAGACTCGCCATCGATGCCGACTCGGTGGGGTCGGCGATGACGGCGTTATCTATGGATTTTGTTTTTAGCCAAGTCTGGTCGCGGGGCGGACTCGACGCCAAGCAACGAAGTCTGGTGACGATCGCGATATTACTGGCATTACGGCAGACGGATGAACTTAAGAACCACATCCGCATCGGTCTGACGAATGGTCTGACCGCTCAGGAAATTGAGGAAGCTACTATCCAGGCTACCGCTTACGTGGGATTTCCTGCCGCCCGCGTCGCCAGCGATGCTTTCGCTGACATAGTGAGAGATACTGGAGCAGCTGATTAGCATTTTAGGGCTTTGGCAAAACGTTGCACAAATTGCCGGTATCGAATTTGCCGAGCAGGTGCTCTCTTACGATGTGGCCGTATCAATGAGCACATAGATCGCTTGGATACGGCCGGCACGGATATGCGCCACATCGACACCCGTTACCATCGCTGGACCACCCGAAGGTCCGAGCTGCCACGGCAGATAACCCACACCGCCCAGACCCATGCCCGACCTCGTAACGGTGAACGAGAAGTTATCGGGAAAGCGCTGCAATACGTCATCGACTAATTGTGAAATAGCTTGATGCCCTACCCTCGTACCATCGGGATCTACGACGATTGCGTCATCGTTATAAAGCTCGGTTAACGCGTTTAACCGCCGACACGCGTTGCGCTCGTTGAATACCTTGTCGAGATGGTCGCGAAGAAGTTGGTCGTAATTGAAATCAGCAGGTGCGCCGATAGAGAGTGTCGACATGATGGATTTCCTAATCAGTCTTTGCACATCGAATGTCTTCAATGCATTCGGTTTCGGGGTCGTGGAATAAGCCGTCCCTCGCATCGCGTTCCTGAAGGCAGAGCGACCTGGTGTGTGAGGCGCAAGAAGCTCACCAGAATACTTAATCGGCGCGCGCAGCTTCCGCAGTAGCGAAACTGTCTTCGAGCATGAGGAAGCGCGTGATCTCATCGCCGACGACGGTCAGGACGATTGCGTAGGCGGTTTGGATGACCTTGCCTGTACTTTTGACACGCGTGGCCAGCTCGCCAAAAATGATGGCGCGCTCGTCACTGGCGATCACGTCGTGAATCTCCAGACCAAGCCGTTCGATCATCTGGCCCGAGTCGCGCACGAAATCGGCGACCGCTTCCCGACCAACACGATGACCTACCCACGGCAGCACGCCACTGTCACCCGGGATATTCCAGTCCAGATCGGCGCTGAAAAGCTGGGCAATTTCTTCAGGCGCTGCACCGCTTCCGAGTTTGGCAAGAAATTGCTGTGCGATATCGAGGTTTTTTTTCACACTCATGGGTCTGTTTCCTGTATTCAACGGTGAGATGGTTGAACGCGCCAGCGCGCAAAGTCCGCGCTGGCTCGCTGTCAGATTTGCGTCATGCCGCCGTCGACCACCAGCTCGACGCCGGTGATGTAGCTGGCATCGTCTGAAGCAAGAAACGACATGGCTTTGGCCATCTCGTCGGCGCTCGCTGCGCGACCCAAGGGTGTTTTGTTGGCCACCTCAACCAGGTAGTGCTCAATATCCTGATCGCTCATGCCAAGTTCTGACTTGTATGCGGGTGTGACCACTACCCCCGGTGCAATGATGTTGACGCGGATGTCCCTGCCCTTGAGGTCAGATGCCCATGTCCGCACAAACGATCGCAGCGCAGCCTTGGTCGCCGCGTAGACGCTGAACGCTGGTGTGCCCTGACTGCCCGCAATGGAACCGGTCACCACGATGGCGCTGCCCTCTCCCATCAGTGGCAACGCTTTTTGCACGGTGAACAGCGTGCCTTTGACGTTAATGTCGAAATATTTGTCGATCTGCGCCTTGGTTATGGATTCCAGCGCGGCAAATTCACCGCCTCCCGCATTGGCAAAAAGCAGATCCAGCCGACCGTGCGCGTCGCGGATCGTGCTGAAGATGTAATCGAGATCGGCAGCTACTGCAATGTCACCACGAAGCGCTGTCACACCCTGCCCGATCTCGGCAACAGCGGCGTCCAGTTCTGCTTGTCGCCGGCCACTGATGAACACGGTGGCGCCTTCGAGTACGAGACGTTTTGCGGTGGCCAAACCGATGCCGGAACTACCGCCGGTGATCAGGGCGACCTTGCCGGCATGCTTGGTGGTGTGGACGTTGGTGAGATCAGCAATTTTCATGATTGAACTCCGTTGAGCGGCAATAGCCGCGTGACGTCCACTAATCTATGACCCGCCCTTATTGGAATAAACCAGCAATTTATGGTTTCTTTATTCCCAAAAGGGAATAATCTGGGTGGCAACGAGGAGATAGTCATGGATCATCTACAGGCGATTCGCGCGTTTGCGCGGGTGGTGGAAACGGGTGGATTTAACCGCGCGGCGCAATCGCTTCAAATTCCCAACGCCACACTGAGCAAGGCCATTCAGTCGCTGGAAAAGCACCTGGGCGTGAAACTGCTCGAACGCAGCACGCGACGAGTCAGCGTCACCACTGACGGCGCGGCCTATTACGAACGCACTCAGCATCTGCTCACCGAGCTGGATGATGTGGAAGCAACCTTAAGTCGTGCCCAGGCGAGTCCGAGCGGACGCTTGCGCGTGGATACGGGTGGCTCGACCGCTAGCGGTTTGTTGATCCCTGCACTTCCGGATTTCTGCGCACGCTATCCCGATATCCAACTGCAACTTGGCGTCACCGATCGAACCGTCGACGTGATTGGCGAAAATATTGACTGCGCGATTCGCAGTACGGCAGACGACGGCGCTTTGATTTCGCGGAGGATCGGTACTCTGGCGTGGACCACCTGCGCCACTCAGGCATATCTGGAGCGTCATGGCGTGCCGACGCACCCTCAGCAGATCATCGACGACAGCTTTCCAGTGGCAGGCTATTTTTCGGCCCATAGTGGTGTGATGCCGCCGTTGCATTTTCGCCGCCGCGGTACGTCGCTGGTGGTCGAACCACGCTGCCGTGTGATGGTGAACGAAAGCAACGCTCACCTGGCTACCGCCCTGGCCGGTATCGGCCTGGTACACACACTCGACTTTATGGTGCGGCCAGCGATCGAGCGTGGCGAGTTGGTGGCGGTACTCGAAGACTGGCGGCCACCCGCTTTGGACGTCTATATCGCTTACGCGCCCAGTCGCCAACTGAGCACTAAGGTGAGGGTTTTCGTCGATTGGGTCACAGCGCTTTATGCGCGCGTTGAAGAGCGGCCTTTTTCGCTAACGGCCTAGCATCGATGAAAAAGTTGCATCGCTATGTCCATGCATCGTGATAATAGCGCTTTGTGAGAGCGACAATTTGACGTGATAGGAGCCACCCTCTCTTGCTCTGCGTAGCAGCGCTGGCATCATGCCGGCGGCCGCCAAATACGCCGTAATCAGATCGGCGAGATAAAACACCGGAGAGAATTTCGGCTTGCCAGACCCACCCTCTCGAATCGCAAATCCCGACGCCACTTGACCGTTCTGGTCAAAGCCGGGTCGATCGGCCCAGGGGCCTTGATGACCATAAGCACTAACCGTCATACAAACGATACCTCGCTTGCTTCGTGCAGCCTGCGCATCTGGCTGCAGCCCGAATCGTTCGTTCACGGTGCGTCGATAACTCGTGGTGAAGACGTCTGCCGTTTTGGCGAGCGAGCGCATGGTGTCCAACGAAGCAAGAACAAAATCGTACGTGGGGCGCCCCCGGTGGCGTAACGGGTGTGCAGACGTCGCGCGCGCAACGCACGTGCGATCGTGGCGGCCACCACTTCGGGCGAGGAAGCATCGACGATGGTTCGGACGCCGCAAGCATGCGCGCGTGCATAGCCACTTGCTCGGCGTGAGCCGTGTGGCCGGACGTGGACCGCCCAAAGTTATCGAAAAAAAACCTGCGCGAGGTGACAGTCTCGCGCAGGCAAAATGGTGTCTACCGACCGCGTCACGTCATGTGAGACGGAATGAGGGGTGGAGGTTTACGCAGCGACTTGCTGCTCGATCTGCCGCACTTTCTTCAGGACCGCATTATCCGTATTGATCTCAATACGGCGCGGTTTCATTGCCTCGGGAACTTCACGCTTGAGGCTGATGTTCAACAGCCCATCGGCGAGCTGCGCATCCTCGACTTTGACATGTTCCGCCAATTCAAAACGGCGCACGAATGGGCGACACGCAATCCCGCGATGCAAATACTCGCCTTCGGTTTCCTGTTGGCGCTCACCCTTGATGACCAGCAAGTTTTCCTGCTGCGAGATATCAATCTCGTCTGGCTTGAACCCTGCCACCGCCATGGTGATCCGATAATGATCATCGGATAGCTTCATGGTGTCGAAGGGCGGCCAGTTGTCGGGCTGCTGTGCCTGGGCGGCTTCGAGTAGATCAAAAACACGTTCAAAGCCGATGCTTGAACGATGGAGAGGGGAAAAATCAAGAACAGTGCGCATGGCCATATCCTCTTGTGAGCAACATGGAAAGGGACTGATCGCCGCGCCGCAAAGGTCGCGGCGAGCTGGACCCGAAGCGTCCAGCGGGAAAAATTTTATGCACGGAAGGCGGAATTTCAAGCCCCCTTTTTCAGCTTCTGTTTAGCCATCCAAAACCGCCAATCCGACCGCACCTCTGCTACCGACCGTGGTTCGACCGCACTAAAAAAACCCGCTTGGGCGGTGTAAGTAGTTGGGGAAACGATCAAAGAAGTAAGCTATTAGATGCCGCATAAGGGCACAGTAAAACATCAACAAGCCAATGAAGTCCGGATAACCTCTTCGGAGGGAAGTAAGCGGTCATATTCCTTCTTGACCACTGCGTAGCACTCACATGTGCGCTTCTCAAGTCCTGGCCGGTCGATGACCTTAATGCGCCCCCGGTGATACTCGATCAACCCAGCGCGTTGCAAACGACCAGCCGCCTCTGTTACACCCTCGCGGCGCACACCCAACATGTTGGCAATAAGTTCCTGCGTCATCACAAGTTCGATGGATGGCAAGCGATCAAGACTTAATAGCAACCATCGGCAAAGCTGTTGATCGAGCGAATGGTGACGATTGCAGACCGCGGTTTGAGACATCTGTGTGATGAGGGCTTGCGTGTAACGAAGAAACAGGTGCATAGCAGGACCAGCACGGTTGAATTCCTTAAGCATTACATCCGCCCTAAGACGAAATCCCTTGCCAGCGCTTTGCACCATGGCGCGGCTGGGTGTCGTTCCACCTCCCATAAACAGTGAAACTCCAACGATGCCTTCATGGCCCACTACCGCGATCTCCGCCGATGCACCGTCTTCCATCAAATACAGCAGTGACACGATGGACGTCGTGGGGAAATAAACGTGGGTGAACCGCCCCGGCTTCATCGGAGGCTCCCAATCTTGAGAAGATGGAGCCATGACAAAGCAAACGTATTCCAAGGAAGTTCGCGAGCGAGCGGTGCGCATGGTGCGCGAGCATCAACCTGATCATCCATCGGAGTGGGCGA
>CAJCJD010000090.1 GCA_903970555.1 Vulcanimicrobiota bacterium | reverse complement strand
CCCTGATCGGCAGGCCCGCGTCCGCTTCACGTAGGAAGCCGATGATCTGTTCGTCGGTAAATCGCTTCTTCACGTCCAATCTCCTTCGATGGTGGGATTGGACTCCAAATCATCGTGCTACTCAAAACCGGGGGGACGTCGAGTCTCCACTTTTCGTTGGTATCGCTCTAGGGAGTAAGGACCACTCTAGCAGGCTGTTGAGAATCGCCGGTTCCTACACCTAGCGATAGATCGTTACTATCAGTAATGCGATAGGATGATTGTCCGCGTATCGCATGGTGCTCTTCGCTGGTGAATGCTGGCGAGAGCATTCGCTCAATACCTCCGGTCACGGGCTGAAGATGAAGAGTTTCAACCGTAGCGCTTCGCCCGCTCTAATAGGATCGCAGCGAAGCGCGTGGGTTGCTCAATGTCAGGAAAGTGCCCGCAATCCTGAAAGTGCACGATGTCGGCGTGTGGTACACATCTAAGCAGGGACGCAGGGTCCGTATCTTTGTGGGAAAGATCTTTTGCTCCCCAAATCATCGTGCATGGAATGGTCACACCGGTGAGTGCTGCAGTGTTCTCATGAGTCAGGCCCTGAACGACGCCCGCCAGGCAAAAGCAGCCCCCACAAGAGAGGGCGTCGAGCGCTGTCTTTTGGAAAAGTTGAGGTCTTGTCGCTTCGGGTAGCGCATTGCCATACCAGCTGCTCGCTGCCTTCTTTCGGGCGAGCCATGCGGCGATCTGGCCCACGACGGGAATGCGTAACAACGGCGGAATGGTCCGTGTCATCCAGGCATGCATCGCCGCAAGCGAAGGTGTCTGCGAAAGGACCAAACTGGAGATTCGCTTCGGCGCCATCGCGGCTGCGCGCAATGCATAGAAGCCGTTGGCGCAACTGAACGCCAAGGTTGCAGTCGTGATGCCGAGGCTGTCGAGCACCCCGAGAACGGCTCGCGCGCCTTGATCCAATCCATGGCCGTAGGAGGCGCTTGGCAGGGAATGCCCGAAGCCAGGCATATCGAAACACACCACACGCAATCGCTGCGAAAGCAAGCCAATCAGGACCGAATAGTGCTCAATGACATTTGGGCCGTCCGGAACCAAGACGACACAGGGCATGGTAGAACCCGAGTCATATAACCTGACTATGCCAACGGGGGTGTCGATGCGACGCGTCGGCAGCACATCGCCGGCCGTTCGCTTGTGAAGATTTGCCGACACGCGAGTCAATATGCTATCGATCAATGAGCCGATCATGTGGGCCTTGGCTGCAGGTGGAATAAGACAGCTATTTTGTCCATGGGTGTTACTCGCGAAGCTATACCAAGACTTCCTTATGTGATTCCAAAGGGATGGGGGCGCCGCCTCAGTCTTGCAAGAAACCTTAGAAACTCTCGCACCAAGGAGCGGTCAAAAGAGGGCCCCAATCACGGATGATTTTTTCTGATGCGCAGTCCCGACGTCCAGCAGCTTGGTATGTTCTCGTATGTATCGGTGGAAGAGCGCGTGCCGAGCGATCACCCGATTCGCAAGTTGCGTGTGCTGGTGGATGGCATCCTGGGCGAGCTTGACGATGTTTTGGCCAGCCGCTACGCCG
Organism: Vulcanimicrobiota bacterium; assembly: GCA_903970555.1. GTDB lineage: Bacteria > Pseudomonadota > Gammaproteobacteria > Xanthomonadales > Rhodanobacteraceae > Dyella_B. The sequence continues at coordinate 4,517 of CAJCJD010000090.1, read as the reverse complement.
AAGGCGGTCGCCCGTCGATTCCGCCGGAACGCATCCTTCGTGCCTCGCTGCTGTAGGTGGTCTACAGCGTGCGCAGCGAGCGACTGCTGATGGAGCCGTTGAACTACAACCTGCTGTTCCGCTGGTTTGTCGGACTCAACGTGGACGATCCAGTATGGGATCACTCGACGTTCTCGTTCAATCGCGAGCGGCTGTTTGATGAAGCGATTGCGCAATTGTTCTTCGAGCACACGGTGCTGTTGGCGCGAATACACGGGTTGGCTAGTGACGAGCACTTTTCGGTGGATGGCGCGCTGCTGGAAGCATGGGCCTCGCACAAGAGCTTCCGGCCGAAGGAAGGCGGCGATGGCGACGGCGAGAACTTCCATGGGCAGAAGCGCAGCAACGATACGCACGCCTCCACCACCGACCCGGACGCACGGTTGATACGCAAGGGCAAAGGCAAGGAAGCGAAGCTGAGTTACCTGGCCAATGCCCTGATGGAGAATCGCAACGGCTTGCTGGTGGCTGTGGACGTGCGTCACGCCAGCGGCACTGGCGAGCGTGACGGTGCGCTGGACCTGCTGACCGCTGCGGGCGTGAAGCGCGGCGCCACCCTGGGTGCGGACAGGGTCTACGACACGCAGGACTTCGTTGCGGCGCTGAAGCAGCGTGGCATCAAGCCGCACATCGCCCGGCACACCAAGGGACGGCGAAGCGCCATCGACGGGCGAGCAGCACGGGGCAAGGGTTACGCTATGAGCCTGCAGATCCGCAAGCGCATCGAACAGGGCTTCGGTTGGATCAAGACCATCGGTGGCCTGCGTAAACTGCCTTTGGTAGCGATGCCCAAAGTACGCGGCTGGGTAACGTGGACGTTTGCGGCGCACAACCTGATCCGCTTGGGCGGTATCGGTGAGTGGTGGGCGCCGTCGTCGACGTGAGTGGCGACGGGAGACGTACGTCTGTGTCAAGGGAAATGGCCATACTGGCTGGCTGTGCGTCGAGTAATTCATAGACCGCAACTATGGTGACTGCGCCGAAAGGCGCATTCTCAACAGCCTGCTAGGGGGTAAAGACCCAATTCAGAACGACTACATAGAATCATTGAATGGCCGCCTGCGTGACGAATTCACCCCTTAACTAGTATTGGTTTCCCGGTCTCCTGCACGCACACGCCGAGATCGAACATTGGCGGCGGAATACAACGTGGAACGGCCGAAGGAAGCCCTGGACGAGCTGACACCCGTCGCTTATGCGAAATAGTTAAAGTGATCTTGGACTCTAAACCTTCCCACTACTTAAAGACGAAATTACTCTGCTTATTGGGCGACAATCTTCTCCGCTTGTCGAAGATGCAAAGGCTTACAGCGAACGTAGCTAGAACTTCGCGAGTGCAGTGGTTATAAATCATGCCAACTCTCGCGGTGCGATGGTTTTGCTTATTCAAGTATGCGTTCGGGTTTACGTGTGGTCTTTGCAGACAGCGAGTGTCAAGAGTGCATTAAAAGTGAGGTTATTTTTTCGACTTTTTCGCGCATCAGTGCCAGATCGTTTCGGGACTCGACATTGAGGCGTAGCAGAGGCTCGGTATTTGAACTGCGGAGATTGAAGCGCCAGTTGCCAAAGTTTGCGCTAATCCCGTCCGTTCGATCTATTTCCAGGATGGCGTCGGAGTAGTGCGCCAATATTCGCCGGGTCGACTCTTCTGCATCTTCGATACGGAAATTGATTTCACCGCTGCATGGATATGCCTGCATGCGGTCATTGAGCATTTCCGCCAGAGATTGTCCGCTACGCGATATCAGGTCGGCGATCAGGAGCCAGGGGATCATGCCTGAATCGCAATAGGCAAAATCGCGGAAATAATGGTGTGCACTCATCTCGCCGCCGTAGATCGCATCTTCCGCGCGCATGCGTTCCTTTATGAACGCGTGGCCCGTCTTGCTCTGCACGGGGATACCGCCAGCCGCCGTCACCATTTCGATGGTGTTCCAGGTTAACCGTGGATCATGGATTATCTTGCCGCCAGGGTGCTTTGCCAAGAGCGCCTTAGCCAGCAAGCCGACAAGATAGTAGCCTTCGATAAAGCGGCCATTTGCGTCGAAGAAGAAGCAGCGGTCGAAGTCTCCATCCCAGGCAATGCCGAAGTCAGCACCATGCGCACGTACTGCGTCTGCAGTCACACTCCGGTTATTCTCCAATAAAGGATTTGGAATGCCGTTGGGGAAGTGCCCATCCGGTTCGTGCTGCAAGCGGATGAATTCAAAGGGCAGGTGCGGTGCTAAAAGATCGATCACTGCGCCGGCGCCCCCATTGCCTGCGTTGGTCACGATCTTCAGCGGCTTGAGGTTGCTGCGGTTGACGTAGCTCAGCAGGTGCTGGATATAGTCGTCTTTCGCGTAGGCCTGGCTGACGGTGCCAACAGATTTGGCTCCGAAATAGGCGCCCGTATACACGGCGTCACGTATCGTCAATAGCCCGGTGTCACCGCTGATGGGCCGTGAGCCCTTACGGACTAGCTTGAGGCCGTTGTAGTCCATGGGGTTGTGGCTGGCGGTCACCATGATGCCGCCCGCGGCTCCCAGATGGTCGGTCTGGAAATAGACCTCCTCCGTGCCGCATAGCCCGATATCGATGACATCACGCCCGCTGGCGTTGATGCCGTCCGCCAACGCCGTCTGCAGCGATGGGCTAGTCAAGCGCACATCGCGTCCGAGTACCACTGCTCCAGGTTCGAGTAGTTGAGCGGTGGCATTACCGATCCGGCGAGCTAGATCTTCGTTCAATTCGTCGGGAACGCGGCCGCGGATGTCATAAGCTTTGAAGCAGTTGAGATTCATGATGCCTCTTTGACAATGCGTCAGAGCGCCTGCTCCAACTCCGGAATGATTTTGAACAGATCGCCGACCAGACCAAAGTCAGCGATCTCGAAGATCGGCGCTTCGCCGTCCTTATTGATCGCCACGATGGTGCCGGCGTCCTTGATACCGGTCAGGTGCTGGATGGCGCCGGAGATGCCGATGGCCATGTACAGCTCAGGGGCGATGATCTTGCCGGTCTGGCCGACCTGCATTTCGTTCGGTACGTAGCCTGCATCCACAGCAGCGCGCGAGGCGCCTACGGCAGCGCCGATCTTATCGGCAAACTTGTAGATGATGTCGAAGTTTTCTTTCGAGCCGACGCCGCGGCCGCCGGAGACGACCTTGCTGGCGCTCTGCAGGTCGGGGCGATCGCTGCTGCCCTGCTTAAGTTCGACGAAGCGCGTATGTGTCGGCAGCGTAACGTCGAGCGAAAGTGCCTCGACCGGCGCGCTGTTCGCGCCGCTGTTGGCGGCCGGCCACGAGGCCGTGCGGATGGTAGCGACCACGGCATGATCGGCATTGGCTTCGACCGTGATGATGGCGTTGCCGGCGTAGATCGGCCGCTTGAAGGTGTGGCTCGATTCGACGCTCATGACGTCGCTGACCTGAGCCACGCCGAGCAGAGCGGCGACGCGCGGTGCGACGTCCTTGCCGAACGTGGTGGACGGCGCAAACACATGGCTGTAGCCGTTGGCAGCCTTGGCGATCTGCGGCGCCAATACGGCGGCGAGCGGGTGCGCGTTCTCGGCGCGGGCGACGGTCAGCACCTTGCTGACGCCTTCGATCCTGGCGGCATCGGCGGCGACTGCGTCGATGCTGTCACCGAGCACCAGCACATTGATGGACTCGGCTTTGACGGCAACGGCGGCGCTCACGGCGCGGGCAGTGGACGAATTGAGTTTGCCGTCCAGATGTTCGGCAATGACGAGAATCTTGCTCATGGGAAATCTCCGGGATTTCTATATAAATGTCGGCGGCCAGATGTCAGGTTGCTTCTTACAGCAAACCTTTCTGCTTCAGCGCTGCAACGAGTTCGGCGGCATCTTTCACCATGACGCCTTTGCCTCGTTTGACCGGGGGCGCGTAATGGGTGGTTTTCAGATGGTCGTGTGCTTCCACGCCCAGCGAGGCGAAATCGATGCTGTCGATCGGCTTGGCCTTGGCCTTCATGATATCGGGCAGCTTGATGAAGCGCGGCTCGTTGAGGCGCAGGTCGGTGGTGATGACGGCCGGCAGCTCGACTTCGATGGTTTCCAGGCCGGCGTCGACTTCGCGCGTCACCGTCGCTTTGCCGTCGGCAATCTCGACCTTGCCGGCAAAGGTGGCCTGCGGGCGATCCCACAGGGCTGCGAGCATCTGGCCGGTCTGGTTGGCGTCGTCGTCGATCGCCTGTTTGCCGACGATAAACAGCCCGGGCTGCTCTTTTTCGATCAGTTTGAGAAACACCCGCGCCGCGGTCAGCGGCTGCACGGCGTCGGAAGTCACCACGTGAATGGCGCGGTTGGCGCCCATCGCCAGGCCGTTGCGCAGATGGGCGGTGAGGTCGGCCGGGCCTATACCGACCACGACGACTTCCTCGGCCACACCCTTCTCGCGCAGGCGCAGCGCTTCTTCCAGCGCAATATCGTCGAACGGATTGGCCGACAGCTTGACGCCGTCGGTGACCACGCCGCT
>CAJCJD010000089.1 GCA_903970555.1 Vulcanimicrobiota bacterium | reverse complement strand
AACGTGTTCGGTTTCAACGGCGTCGAAGTGATGGTGATCGATGAAGCTGACCGCATGTTCGATCTCGGCTTCATCAAGGACGTGCGTTTCATCTTCCGCCGCCTGCCGGCGCGCGAGCAGCGCCAGGTACTGCTGTTCTCCGCCACGCTTTCGCATCGCGTGCTGGAACTTGCCTACGAGCACATGCACAACGCCGAGAAGCTGGTGGTGGAGACGGACAACGTCACCGCCGATCGCGTGCGCCAGTTGGTCTATTTCCCGGCCAAGGAAGAAAAGCTGCCGCTGCTGCTGAACCTGCTGGAGCACGCTTCCGCATCGCGCAGCATCATCTTCGTCAACACCAAGGCCGCAGCCGAACGCGTGACCGATCGCGTGAAGCGGCAGGGTTATCGCGTGGGCGCCTTGTCCGGCGATGTGCCGCAGCTGAAGCGCCAGAAGCTGTTGCAGCGTTTCCAGGAAGGCCAGCTGGATATTCTCGTCTGCACGGATGTCGCCGCGCGCGGCTTGCACATTCCGGCCGTGAGCCACGTGTTCAATTACGACTTGCCGCAGGACGCGGAAGATTACGTGCACCGCATCGGCCGTACCGCACGTTTGGGCGCCGAAGGCGATGCGATCAGCTTCGCCTGCGATCTGTATGCGATGTCCTTGCCGGATATCGAGGAATACATCGGCCAGAAGATTCCCGTCGCGACCATCGGGCCGGAGCTGCTGGTGATGCCGCAGCCCAAGCAAATGGACGAGCAGTTCGCCGCGGATGCTGCTGCCGATAGCGCCGCGTTCGGCGACAAGGTGGTATCGCGCGACGATGCCAAGAAACCGTCCTCGCGCGGTCCGCGCAGTCGCGGTCCGCGTACTGGCGAGCGTTCGGGTCCGCCGTCGGATCGTCGTCGCGAGGATCGTCCGCGCAAGCCGCGTGATCCGGAAGCCGCTGCCGCCAAGAGCAACACGCCTTCCGCACCGGTACCGGCCCCGACTTCAGCACCGCAGGGTGACGTTGCCGGCGAAGGCAAACGCCGTCGCCGGCGCGGTGGTCGTGGTCGTCGTGCGGGTGGTGCGCCGGGTGCCGAGGTGGCTACCAACCACGCCGCGAGCGCACCCAACGGTGGTAATCGTCCGTCGCGGCAGGTCGTCGCGCAGTCGCCGTCCAACAGCGAACACGCAGCGCCCAAAAAGCAGGGCTTTTTCCGTCGCCTGACGCGCCTGTTCACCGGCCGCTGAACCGGTAGTGCGTCGCCACCGGTATTTTGTGGCGACGTACTAAGCAAATGCGCGCATATCGCTGATGCTTCCCTTATCCTTGCCGCCATCGACAAGGGTTAAGGACGGGAACGCGGTGATCCGCTTCGACCAGGTCAGCAAGCGCTACGAAGGCGGCCATGAGGCCCTTTCGCAACTTACGTTCGAAGTCGCCAAGGGCGAGATGGCGTTCGTCACCGGTCATTCCGGCGCGGGCAAGAGCACGCTGCTCAAATTGCTGGCGCTGATCGAGCGTCCATCGCATGGGCATATCAGCCTCGACGGGCAAAGTCTGGCCAAGATCGGTCACAGCGGCATACCAAAGCTGAGGCGAAGTCTCGGCATGGTGTTCCAGGATCATCGTCTGTTGATGGATCGCACCGTTTTCGCCAACGTCGAATTGCCGTTAGTGATTGGCGGCATTACACCCTTGGAGCGTGGCCGACGCGTGCGCGCTGCGCTGGAAAAGGTCGGCCTGCTCGATTACGAACGTCAGCTTCCCGCATCGCTATCTACGGGCGAACAACAGCGTGTCGGCATTGCGCGCGCAATCGTCGCCAAGCCGAGCGTGCTGATCGCCGACGAACCCACCGGCAATCTCGATCCGCAGCTCGCGGTCGAAATCATGAGCCTTTTCGCCGAATTCCAGCAGTTCGGCACCACCGTGCTGGTCGCCAGTCACGATTTGCCGCTGATCAAGCGCATGAAGAAACGTGTCGTCGTGCTCGATCATGGTCGCCTCGTAGCGGACGTCTCTGCGGAGGAGGTGCTATGAACGCGCCGATCGAAGCGCAAGCCCCGCCGCGCACCGAACGCAGTCATCGTCGTCCCGTATCGAGCTGGCGTGAGCATCACGGCTGGAGCGCGGCCGCCAGCTTGCGGCGCCTTGCCTCCAAACCGGTGGGCAGCTTGTTGACTATCGCGGTGATGGGTTTGGCGCTGGCCTTGCCGCTGGCGTTCTACATGCTGTTGTCCAACATGCAGTCGCTGGGCGATGCACTGGGCCGCAACGAGGTGATCAACGTTTTCCTGAAATCCGACCAGGTCGTGAGCAATGCGCAACTGCTGGCCAAGCAGGTGGAGCAACACGACGGCGTCGCCAAGGTCACGGTGAAAACGCCGCAGCAGGGCATGGACGAGTTGAGCAAGATGCAGGGCTTCTCCGATTCGCTGCATGCGCTGGACGATAACCCGCTGCCCTACGTGCTCCAAGTGCAGCCGCAGGATGGTCTTTCCGCCGACGCGGCGAGTCACCTCGTCGACGATCTGCGCGGCATGCAGGGCGTGGATATGGTGCAAGACAGCGGCACCTGGCGGCAGCGACTGGATGCCTTGCTTGGTGTCGGCAATCGTGCAGTACTGATTCTTGCTGCCCTGTTCGCGCTGGCTGTTTTGCTTGTGGTCGGCAATACGGTGCGTGTGGACATCACCAGTCGCGCCGAGGAAATTGGCGTGTTGAAGCTGGTCGGCGCCAGCCGCGCGTTCGTGCGCCGGCCTTATCTTTACGCCGGCATCTGGTATGGCCTGTTCAGCGGCATCCTGGCGGTGGCGCTGGCGGTGGCGATCGAGTTCGCGTTGGCCGAGCCGGTGGCGCGTCTTAGTCAGGTTTACGAAGGGAAGCTTCACGTAGGCGGCTTGCCGCCGTTGTTGCTGTTGGCCGTGCCGATTGCCGCTGCCATCCTGGGATGGCTTGGCGCACGCCTGGTCAGCGCGTGGCAATTGCGTCGCGCCGCGTAAAATCGATCCGAGTATCCGTGCGGGTGGTGAAGTCGTTCGCAACCATTCCCCGATACTCTGGTGCAAGATGGTAAGCCAACGGGCGCAGGGGGCGCCCGCCGACGCATGCGCATGGAAGCCACGCTTGACCGGGATGGTGGGATTTTTTGATGAGTGCAAGCATCAGCAGCCGCGACCTCAGCACCGCACCACGCGTGCTGGTGGTGGATGGTTCCAAGGTTGTCCGCCAGCTGATCACGCGGGTGCTGCAGGCTGAATTGCCGCAGGCCGAAGTCGTGGGATGCGGCACGGGGGCCGAGGCGCACGTGCTGCTCGGCAACGGCGTGTTCGACTTCATTACGATCGCCCTGCGTTTGCCCGACATGGACGGCTTGGAACTAGCGCGCTATGTGCGCGAATCCGCGCCGCAGATCTACGTACCGATCGTAGTGGTGTCCGGCGACGTCGACGATCGCCTGCATCGCCGTGCACTCGGGGAACACGTCACCGACTACTTCGACAAATCGCTGGGCTTCCAGGCGCTGGCCGAATTCATTCGTGGCTACGTGCGCCCAGAGAGCGCCGCCGAAGGCGTGGTGCTGTACGTGGAAGACAGTCGAGTGGTTGCTTTGGCCACGCGTCGCATACTGGAGAAGATCGGCCTCACCGTGCGCCACGTGCTGAGCGTGGAAGATGCACTGGCGTTACTCGAGACCGAACGCGCACAAGGCGTTGTCGGCGCCGATGTCGTGCTGACCGACGTCAGCTTGAAGGGCGAACTCACCGGCGGCGATCTCTTGAACTTCATCCGCACCGATTTCGGCTACGGCAAAGGCAAGTTGCCGGTACTGGTGATGACGGGTGACGAAAATCCGGTCAACCAGGCTGCATTGATTCGCGCCGGTGCCAACGACCTGGTCGAGAAGCCCGTCGAAGAACGATTGCTGGTCACCAAATTACTATTTCAATTGCGCGTAGCGAAGCATCTGCGCGCACGCGAAAGCACCACATGACAGACGAAGAACGGATCAAGCTTGAGGCCTCATGGAAGGGCCGCATCGGCGACTACCTGCAACGTCCGGAGATGCGCGCTCTGTCGGAATTTCTGCGTGCGGAGAAACAGGCCGGCAAAGTGATCTACCCGCCCGGGCCGGAAATCTTCAACGCCTTTGCGCACACGCCATTTGAATCGGTGCGCGTAGTGATCCTGGGGCAGGACCCGTACCACGGTCCCGGCCAGGCACATGGGTTGTGCTTCTCGGTTCGGCCGGGCGTGCCGCCGCCGCCTTCACTGGTCAACATCTTCAAGGAGATCCAGCGTGACCTCGGCTTCCCACCGCCCGATCATGGTTGCCTGACGCCTTGGGCCGATCGCGGGGTGCTGTTGCTCAACGCCGTGCTGACGGTCGAGCGCGGTCTGGCCGCCTCCCATCAGGGCAAGGGCTGGGAAGGCTTTACCGACGCCGCCATCGATGCGCTCAACCGCGAACGGGAAGGCATCGTGTTCATGCTTTGGGGTTCCTATGCCCAGCGCAAAGGCCAGCTGATCGATACCCGGCGCCACGCCGTGCTGAAGGCTGTGCACCCCTCGCCCCTCTCGGCCCATCGGGGCTTTATCGGCTGCGGCCATTTCTCGGCCGCCAACCGCTATCTGGAGGCCCAAGGCCAGGCGCCGATCGACTGGTCGCTGCCGCCCAGGGCCCAGCTCGCCGACGTATAAGCGGAATGGCAACTTTCGGTTAACCACCCGAAAGTCATGCTTGAAACCCCGACCCAGAGCGTCCATCCGAATGGACAAGGCCGGGCTCATTGGTGTACTATTGAGTACATGAAAGGCGCCGGAACTTGTCGACGCCTTTAGCACTCCAAGTATCAGAGTGCTAATCTGATCCCCATATTTTTGGAGGTTCCAACATGTCTCAAGCCTTGGCGACGGCCTCTCTGCCGGTTCCCAGCGTCGTCGGCAGTCTGGATGCCTACATCTCGGCGGTTCACCGCATCCCGGTGCTCAGCCAGGAGGAAGAGCAGGACCTGTCGCGTCGTTACCAGTCGGAGGAGGATCTTGCCTCCGCCCGCAAGCTGGTGATGTCGCACCTGCGCTTTGTTGTTCATGTGGCCCGCGGCTACAACGGCTACGGTCTGCAGCTGTCCGACCTGATTCAGGAAGGCAACATAGGCCTGATGAAGGCGGTCAAGCGTTTCGATCCCGACCAGGGCGTGCGTCTGGTCAGCTTCGCCGTGCATTGGATTCGTGCGGAAATGCACGAGTTCATCCTGCGCAACTGGCGCATCGTGAAGGTCGCCACCACCAAGGCGCAGCGCAAGCTGTTCTTCAACCTGCGCAAGAGCAAAAAGCGCCTGGGTTGGATGAATGCCGAGGAAGTGCGCGTGGTCGCCAAGGACCTGGGCGTGCCCGAAGCCACCGTGCGCGAGATGGAATCGCGCCTGTCCGGCCGCGATATCGGTTTCGAAGCTCCGGCCGATGCGGACGAAGATGCCAAGCCGGCCCCGGAAGCGTTCCTGATCGACGAAGGCGCCGACCCGTACGAGAACGTGGCCGATGCCGACCAGTCGGATAACGAGCTGGAAACGCTCTCGGCCGCGCTGCAAAAGTTGGACGAGCGTTCGCGCGACATCATCCAGCGTCGCTGGCTCAACGAAGATAAGGCCACGCTGCAGGATCTGGCAGATGAGTACGGCGTCTCCGCCGAACGCATCCGCCAGGTCGAAGCGAACGCCATGAAGAAGATGCGCGGGCTCTTCGCCGCCTGACATCGCATCGATACGATTTACACAACGGCCTCCCTCGCGGAGGCCGTTTTGTGTTTAAGTCGTGCGCCTGGATTCCACGCCCGGTTGGCGCATGCCTCATATTCTGGTCATCGAAGACGACGAGATCACTGCACGCGAAATCGTGCTGGAGCTGGCTGTGCACGGCATCAGCGCCGATCGCGTGCACGATGGCCTGCAAGGTTTGCAGCGTGCGCGGGAGCCGCACTACGACGCAATCACCCTCGATCTGATGCTGCCCGGCATGGACGGCCTCAGTCTGGTCAAGCAATTGCGCGATAGCGGCATCACCACGCCGGTACTGATGATCAGCGCACTCGGCGATGTGGACGAACGCGTTCGCGGTCTGCGCGCAGGTGGCGACGATTACCTCACCAAACCCTTCGCGCCCGATGAAATGGCCGCGCGCATCGAAGTGCTGCTACGCCGTCACCGCCAGGAACAGCCCGCGCAGACCAAACTGCGCGTGGCCGATCTGGAACTCGACATGATCACGCGCATCGCACGTCGAGGCGGGCGCGAACTGACGTTGCTGCCCACCGAATATCGCCTGCTGGAATTCCTGATGCGTTATCCCGGGCAGGTACTGACGCGCGCGATGATTTTCGAAAGCGTATGGGGCCTGCGCTTCGATCCAGGTACCAATCTCATCGATGTGCATATCGCGCGCCTGCGCCGCAAGGTGGATATCGACGGCGAGCCATCGTTGATCCGCACTATGCGCGGATCAGGATACCGCCTTGGTTAATCCCGCTAAAAACCTTTCCATCCATTGGCGTGCGACGACGTCGCGCCTACTGCTTGCGTATGGCGTGTTTTTCGTCATCTGGGGCATGGTGTTGCTGGGATCCATCTATTGGGAAACCCTGCATTACCTGGAGTCGCGCACGGACATGCAGCTTCAGCAGCAAATCACATATTTGCGCAGCCTCGATCGCGAACACATGCTCATCGCGCTAAACGATTACGTGATCCTGGAGCGAACCAACTACAACGCATGGGGTCTGTTCGACGCGCACGGGAAGTGGGAATACGGCGACATCCTGCAGTTCCCGACTGGCCTGATGGTCGATTCCGCGTCGGTGCGCTTGCCAACGGAAAAAGTAGTCGGCGGACCGTTTGCGCCACCGACGCCGACACTTTCGGTGATTGCCGCGCATTTGCCGGATGGCGAGGTGCTGGTGTTGGCGCATACCACACGCATCGCGGCGCGCGTGGGTAGCATCATCCTGCATGCGTTGTGGTGGGGCTTGTCGTTCACCTTGGTGCCCGGTCTTATCGGTGGTTTGATCCTCAACCGAGGGCCACGCCGCCGCATCAGGCAGATCGAGTCGGCCACGCAGCCGATCATGCGTGGCGATCTGCGGCAGCGTTTGCCCGTAGGCAAACGCGGTGACGAACTCGATCGCCTGGCTGCCATCGTCAACGATATGCTCGATCAGATCGAGCAATTGATGGGCGAAGTGAAAGGCGTGTGCGACAGCATTGCGCATGACCTGCGCACGCCACTGACGCGTTTGCGCTCGCAGTTGTATCGCGTGCAACAGCAGATGCGCGAGGAGGACCCGAACGCTGCGCTGATCGAGCGCTGCACTACCGATATCGACGAAGTGCTTGCACGATTCCGCGCCTTGCTACGTATCTCCGAACTGGAAGACCGGCGCCGGCGCGAGGGTTTCGTCGCGGTCGACCTTGGACGGACGCTGCAGCAGGTCTACGAACTCTACGCCCCGCTCGCCGAAGACCAGCAACAGCACTTGGTGCTGGAAGCGGATCAGGGGCTGATTGTGCAGGCCGACCCAGACTTATTGTTCGAGGCTTTGGGTAACCTGGTCGGGAACGCCATCAAGTTCACGCCACCAGGCGGTCACGTGGCGTTGCGTGCGATACGGACGGGGCCGGATGTCGCGCATATTGAAGTGGCCGACAGTGGGCCGGGCATTCCCGAAGAACAGCGTCAGGCCGTTTGGCAGCGCTTTTATCGCGGGGATGGAAATCGCGAGGAGGCCGGTCATGGCCTCGGCCTGAGCATCGTGGCTGCCATCGCCAAATTGCACGACTTCGAACTGCGCATCGACGGCGACGAGACGGGCACTCGCATGGGGATGGATTGCCGCCTGCAGCTACCTGCTTAGGCCCTCGCGTGAGGCGTAGGCGCGTTGTTTGGCAGTCTTTCATGAAACAATCTTCATGCCCGCGAAAGGGGCCGCGGCAGGTCGATCCCGATAATGGGCTCCAGCGTTTACGCTTGCCGCTGGAATTTGCCATATGTTGGCTCTCGTCCGTATCGCGCTCGCGCGTCCTTACACGTTCATTGTCCTGGCGCTTTTCATTCTGATCGTGGGGCCGCTGGCCGCACTGCGCACGCCGACGGACATCTTCCCGAACATCGGTATCCCCGTGATCAGCGTGGTGTGGACCTACAACGGTCTCTCTCCGGCTGACATGTCCGGTCGCGTGATCTTCTACTACGAGCGCTCGCTGAGTTCTTCGGTCAACGATATCGAGCACATCGAGTCGCAATCGTTGCCGGGCATCGGTGTGGTGAAGATCTTTTTCCAGCCGGGCGTGGATATACGCACCGCCACCGCGCAGGTCACCTCGATATCGCAGACCGTGCTCAAGCAGATGCCGCCTGGCATCACGCCGCCGCAGATCATCAACTACAACGCTTCGACGGTGCCGATCCTGCAACTGGCACTCTCTAGCAACAAGCTCTCCGAGCAGAACATCCTCGATACCGCGCAAAACTTTCTGCGGCCGGCGCTGACCACCGTGGCAGGCGTCGCCATCCCGACACCGTACGGCGGCAAGAATCGCGAAGTCATGCTCGATCTTGATCCGCAAGCATTAGCGGCCAAGGGCTTGTCGGCGCAGGACGTGGGCAATGCGTTGGCCGCGCAGAACCAGATCGTACCGGTGGGCGATATCAAGATCGGCCATGACGATTACACCGTCCAGCTCAACGACAGCCCAACGGCCATCGAGGAGTTGAACAATTTGCCGATCAAGACCGTAAATGGCGCGACGATCACCATCGGGCAAGTGGCACATGTGCGCGATGGTTCGCCGCCGCAGCAGAACATCGTGCGCGTGGATGGCCATCGAGCGGTATTGATGTCAGCGCTTAAGAACGGCAACGCGTCAACGCTCGCCGTGGTTGCCGGCCTCAAGAAAATGCTGCCGCTACTTGAAGAAACCTTGCCATCCTCGTTGAAGATCAAGCCACTCGGCGACCAATCGGTGTTCGTGAAAGCCGCCGTAACCTCGGTGGCGCGCGAGGGCGTCATCGCTGCGTGTCTGACTTCGGTGATGATCCTGGTGTTTCTGGGAAGCTGGCGCTCGACGGTGATCATTGCAGTGTCGATTCCGCTCGCCGTGCTTTCCGCTATTGCGTTGCTCGCCGCAACGGGACAAACGCTTAACGTGATGACGTTGGGTGGCCTTGCGCTGGCGGTTGGCATTCTCGTGGATGATGCCACGGTGACGATCGAGAACATCAACTGGCATCTGGAGCAAGGCAAAGACGTGCACACGGCGATCATGGATGGCGCCAAGCAGATCGTGACGCCGGCCTTCGTGTCGCTGTTGTGCATCTGCATCGTGTTCGTGCCGATGTTCATGCTTGAAGGTATTGCCGGCTTCTTGTTTCGTCCGATGGCATTGGCCGTGATCTACGCGATGATTTCTTCCTTCGTTTTATCGCGCACCTTGGTGCCGACGTTGGCGATGTATCTGCTCAAGCCACACGTCATGGAAATGGGCGACGGCGATCATCCGGAGGATCCCTTCATCAATCATCACGAGGGCGATCAGCACCCGCCGATGCGTCGTGGTGCCATACGCCGCGCTCTGGTGACGTTCCAGCAGCGATTCGAGCAACGCTTCGCCAAGATTCGCGACGCTTATTACCTCACCCTGAGTCTCGCATTGTCATCGCGAAAGAAGTTTGTACTGGGCTTCCTCGCCTTCGTGGTTGCTTCGTTCGTGCTGGTCTCGTTCCTGGGGCGCGACTTCTTCCCGAGCACGGATTCGGGCGCCATTGCCCTCCATGTACGCGCGCCGGTCGGTACGCGTATCGAGGATACGGCTGCCGAATTGGATCGCATCGAAAATGTTATACGACGCGAGATTCCACCCACGCAGCTGGACAACATCATCGACAACATCGGTTTGCCGTTAAGTGGCATCAACATGGTGTACAGCAATAGCGGCACCATCGGTCCACAGGATGGCGACATCCAAATCCTGTTGAAAGAGGGTCACGACCCTACCGATGATTTCGTCAAGAAACTGCGCGGCGTGCTGCCGCGTGAATTTCCGGGCACGAGTTTCGCCTTCCTGCCGGCCGACATGGCCAGCCAGATTCTCAATTTCGGCGCACCGGCACCGTTGGATGTGAAGATCGCCGGCCGCAACGCCGAAGCGAACCAGGCCTATGCGCTCGACATCATGCGCCGGATGCAAAGCATTCCGGGTATTGCGGACGTGCGTTTGCAGCAGTCGGTCGGCCAGCCGCAGCTCAATGTGAATGTCGATCGCGTACGTGCGGATCAGCTAGGCATTACCGAACATGACGTCACCAATAGCATGGTCGCGTCGCTGGCCGGTAGCTCGCAGGTGGCACCGACGTTCTGGCTCAATCCGCGCACGGGTGTGTCGTATGCGGTGGTGGCGCAGACGCCGCAGTACAACATGGACACGATGGCGGAACTGCAAAGCCTGCCCGTCACTTCCCAAAGCACGGGCGCGCAGCAGACATTGGGCGCGCTGGCCAAGATCACGCGCACCGATACGCCTGCGATCGTCACGCATTACAACATTGCGCCGTCGTTCGATATCTATGCGGCGGTTCAAGGGCGCGATCTGGGCGCGGTGTCGTCTGATATCCAGCACGTACTCAACGATGTCGCGAAAGATCGTCCCAAGGGTTCGACGGTGGGTTTGTTCGGTCAGGTCACCGCGATGAATACGGCGTTCTCCGGTTTGCTGTTTGGATTGCTCGCCGCCGTGGTGTTGATCTACATGCTGATCGTGGTGAATTTTCAATCCTGGGTAGATCCGTTCGTAATCATCACGGCGCTACCGGCTGCGTTGGCTGGCATCGTGTGGATATTGTTCGCCACCCATACAACGTTGTCGGTGCCAGCCCTGACCGGCGCGATCATGTGCATGGGCGTGGCCACGGCGAACTCGATCCTGGTGGTGAGTTTTGCGCGCGAACGTCTTGCCGAGCATGGCGATGCGATCAAAGCGGCGCTTGAAGCGGGCTTCACGCGTTTTCGGCCGGTGTGCATGACGGCGTTGGCGATGATCATCGGCATGCTGCCGATGGCGCTGACGCATGAGCAAAACTCGCCACTCGGCCGCGCGGTAATCGGCGGACTGCTGTTCGCCACCGCCGCGACGCTGCTGTTTGTGCCAGTGGTCTTCAGCCTGGCACACGGCAGCGAGCAGCGTTCTTCCGAATCCGACCTTGTTGCTGGAATTCCCCATGTCGCATAACCACACTCCTGTGCAAGTCACGTCGCGTCCGCCGCGCCTGAGGGCTATCGGTATCGGTGGTCTTGTGGTTGCCGTGCTGGTTGTCGGCATTGGCCTGGGAACGCGCTATCACGACCACCACGAATTGGTGCAATGGACCGACGCGCAATTGATTCCCACGGTGCGCCTGGCGCCACTGTCCGACCCCGACAAAACGCATGCGATCACGCTGCCCGGCCATCTGGAAGCGTGGAACAGTGCACCGATCCACGCGCGTGTGAGCGGTTACCTCAAGAATTGGTACAAGGATATCGGCGACAAAGTAAAAGTCGGCGATGTGCTGGCCACCATCGATACGCCCGAGCTGGATCAGCAGTTGGAGCAGGCCAAGGCTGTGCTGGCGAAGGCGCAGGCGGATGCGAATCTGGCCAACATCACTTCCAAGCGCTGGCAGCATCTGCTTTCTTCCGATTCGGTATCCAAGCAAGAAGCCGATGAGAAGAGCGGTGAAGCGTTGGCTGCGCAGGCCACGGTTCTTGCCGCAAAGGCCGATGTGGACCGGTTGAGCGCACTGGAAACGTTCAAGAAAATCGTGGCGCCGTTTGACGGCACCGTTACCGCGCGCCGCACGGACGTGGGGGATCTGATTGCGGCCAACAGCGAAAGCAGCCCCGAGCTTTTTACCGTTTCCGATACCACCCGTATGCGCTTGTATGTGCCGGTGCCGGAAGCCGATGCCGGCGGCATCAAGCCAGGTATGAAAGTCACGTTGAACGTACCTGAATTTCCAGGCCGCACATTCGATGCCACCTTGATGGGTGATGCCGATGCGATCAATCAGACATCCGGCAGCCTGCTCGCGCAGTTCCTGGCGGAAAATCACGATGGGGCGCTCAAGCCCGGTGACTACGCCGATGTAAAACTGAGTCTTCCAACCAATCCGCATATGGTCAGTGTGCCGGCGAGTGCTTTGATCTTCCGCGCGCATGGCGCACAGGTCGCGGTGCTGGGGCCGGATGGTCGTGCGCATCTGCACGATGTGCATGTCGGGATGGATCTGGGCCAGACCTTGCAGATCGACCAGGGGCTGGCAGCGGATGATCGAGTGATCGAAAACCCGCCCGATTCGCTGATGAATGGCGACAAGGTGCGCGTCGATGACGCCGACGAAAACGCTGCGACGCAGGATGTTGCCGCGGAGAATGCACATGAAGCTGCGCGCTAGTTGCCTGTTCGTGATGATCGGTGCGGCGACGCTGCTTGATGGTTGCTCGCTGGCGCCGACGTATCACACCCCGACGTTGCCGCCGATGCCAAGTTCGTTCAAGGAAGCGGGTACAGCATGGAAGGTGGCCGAGCCTTCGGATCACTTGCCGCGTGGAACATGGTGGATGCTCTATGACGACAGCACACTAAGTCAGCTGGAATCGAAGCTGGACGCCGACAATCCCAGCCTTGCCGCGGCGCTTGCTCGTTACGATACAGCGCGTGCATTCGAAAGCCAGTTACGTTCCGGGATGTTTCCTCATCTTGGGGTCATGGCCAATCCCACGCGCGATCGTCAGTCGAATAATCGTCCTCTGCGCGGCAGCGATCAGCCCAACGAATACGACAGCGATACCGTAGGCATCGAGGCCGACTACGATCTCGATCTGTGGGGGCGCATCCGCAATGAAGTCGGTCAGGGACATGCGCTGTCGCAAGCGGCTAACGCGGATCTCGCTTCCGCGAAATTGAGCCTGGAGGCGCAGCTCGCCGATGACTATGTGCGCTTGCGCGGCTACGACATTCAGGCCGGCATTTTGCAGAGCACGCTTACCGCGTATCAACGCGCGTTGACGCTGACTGAAAATCGCCACGAAGGTGGCATCGCGTCTGGCATGGACGTGTCGCGTGCGCAAGCGCAGTTGGATGATGCACAGGCGCAGGTGACCGAAGTGCGCGCGCAGCGTGCCTTGGTCGAACATGCAATGGCCAGTCTTGTCGGTGTGCCCGCCTCAAGTTTCTCGATGGCGCCCGAACAAGAGCAATTACGCGTGCCGGTCACACCGCCCGGCTTGCCCTCCACGTTGCTTGAGCGTCGCCCGGATATTGCTGCCGCTGAGCGTCGCGTGTTTGCGGCGAATGCCGGCATCGGTGTGGCGCGTGCGGCATTCTTTCCAGATCTGAGCCTGTCGGGCGGTTATGGCTTCCAGAACACCGGCATGGGCAATCTGCTTTCTATCGGCAACCGATTCTGGGCCCTGGGTCCGCTGGCGACGTTGGATCTGTTCGACGCCGGGCAGCGCCGCGCGCAGGTACGTCAGGCGCACGCAGAATTTGCGGAGGCCTCGGCCGATTATCGGCAGACCGTGCTTGATGCGTTCCGTCAGGTGGAAGACGATCTTGTGTTGCTGCGCGAACTTGGTGTCGAGGCCGGTCAGGAAGACCAGGCTGTGGTCGCCGCGCAGAAGACACAGTCGATTGCTACCAATCGTTACCGCGAAGGCATCGTCAATTATCTGGAAGTCGTCACTGCGCAGACGGCGGCGCTATCGGCGCAGCGTCAGGCTGAAACGATTCGTACGCGACGGTTGCAGGCGAGTGTGGATTTGATCCGCGCGCTTGGCGGCGGGTGGAGGGCAAGCGTAGCTATCGATCCCGCATCGACCGCGCAGGCCAATGCAGCGACGCATGTTGCTCAATAGAGATCGATAGGATCGACGTCCAGCGACCAGCGCACCTTGCGTGCGCTGGGCAGTTGCGCAAGCTGCAACGCCCACGGACGCATCGCCGCATGCAGATGCCGGCGACTAGTGGATTCGATCAGCAGCTGCCCGCGCTGGCGACCTGCGCGCAAGGGCATGGGCGCAGGCATCGGTCCGGCGATTTGCAGCGTGTCGCTGGCGGGAAGTGCGGCGTTCGCTTCGGACAAAAAAGCATCCACCATGGCGCGTTGATGCGCTTCACAGCGCAACAGCACTTGATGGCCGTAAGGTGGCAGTCCGGTTTGCCGGCGTTCGGCCAGCAGCTCTTTCGCAGCGGCGGCGTAGCCCTGCGCAAGCAGGCTGCGTAGCAGCGGGTGATCGGGATGATGCGTTTGCAGCACCACGCGTCCTGGTTTGCGTGCGCGGCCCGCGCGTCCGGCCACTTGCACCACCAGTTGTGCAAGTCGCTCGCCCGCACGGAAATCCACGCTAAGCAAACCTTCGTCCACGCCGACGATGGCAACCAAGGTGAGGTTCGGCAGATCGTGACCCTTGGCCAACATTTGGGTGCCGACCAGGATCGCAGGCGCATCGTTCTGCAAGTTGTCGAGCAAGTGTTCGAAGGCATCGCGGCGACGGGTGGTTTCGCGATCGATGCGCAGCACAGGGATCTGCGGGAAGTACGCGATGAGGGCTTCTTCCAGGCGCTCGGTGCCTTGGCCTTGCGGTTTCAGCTCGGTGCTCCCGCACACGGGGCAGGCGGAGGGTACGGGCGATTGTTGATCGCAGTGGTGGCACACCAGTCGTCGCCATGCAGCGTGCAAGGTGAGTGGATGTTCGCAGCGCGGGCATTCGGCATGCCAGCCGCAGCCATGGCAAAACAACACCGGTGCGTAGCCGCGACGATTGCGGAACACCAATACCTGTTCGCCTCGCGCCACGGTTTCGCCGACGGCATGCAACAGCGCCGGCGAAAGCCCGTGTTCGAGTCGCTGCGCACGCATGTCCACGATCTGTACTTGCGGCGGATGCGCGGCACTCGGGCGCGAGCGCAAATGCAAAGCCTGATAACGGCCCGCTTCGACGTTAGCCAGACTTTCCAGCGATGGCGTCGCCGAGCCGAGCACGACGGGTACATTCAATGCACGGGCACGCACCAGCGCCAGATCGCGGGCGTGATAGCGAAAGCCTTCCTGCTGTTTGTAGGAACCGTCGTGTTCTTCGTCGACGATGATCAGCCCCGCCTGCGGCAGCGGCGTGAACACCGCTGAGCGCGTACCGAGCACCACCTTCGCATCGCCCGAGCGCATGCGTAGCCACGCGCGAGCGCGTTCGCCTTCGGCAAGGTTGGAGTGCAGCACTTCGATAGGCACGCCGAGGCGTTCGCGCAATCGGCGCACGGTTTGCGGTGCGAGGCCGATCTCAGGCACCAGCAGCAACGCCTGTTTGCCCGCGGCCAAGGTCCGTTGGATAAGCGCGAGGTAAACCTCGGTCTTGCCGCTGCCGGTGATGCCGTCGAGCAGGAAAGGCTGAAAGCGGCCGAAGCTGTCCGCGATGGCATCGACAGCTGCTTCCTGTTCGGCATGCAACGCGGGCGCCTTGGTCACCGGGCCGGATGTTGCTGCGGGCGCCAGCTCATCGCATTCGATCAAGCCCGCTTCGATCAGTCGGCGTGCGGCTGCGCGCCAGTCAGCTAGCGATACATCCAGTTCGGCCGCGGACAGGGAACCCGAAGACAAAGCTTGCAGCAGGGCACGGCTTCCGCCGCGCCGGCTGCCGGCATCCAAGGCGCTGCGACCGGCGATGGTCAACTGCCAGATCGGTTCGCGGGTTTCCGGTAGCGGTTTGTCTTCGCGCAACAGGAGTGGCAGGGCGTTGGCGTACGCCTCGCCGGGTGCGCCGAGCCAATAGTCCGCCGCCCAAGCCAGGGTTTGCATCAGTTCGGGGTCGAGCAGCGGTGCCTCGTCCAACACGCGCAGCGCACGCTTCAGCCGCGTGCTGCCGATAGTCGTCGACACATCGGTTTCGACCACCACACCCACCGCCTTGCCACGCCCGAACGGCACCAGCACCCGGCTGCCCGGCGCGGCTTCGCCCGCCGTGGGTGGCAGGTAATCGAACAGGGTGGGTAGGGGCACCGGCAGGGCGATGCGAAGCACGGATGGCATGGCTAGTGTGAGGGTACCGGTTCGAGTGTGGGATGAGCGGCCATCGACCCCGGCCAGAACCCACGAAAGATGTTGCGGTGGACGCTTGCCCGTGATTGCTGCTCTGTCATCTAGGAACAAGAGCTAAGTAGCTCATCGGCACGTGGTTTTTCCCTTATCCACAAGAGCTGTGGATAAGTCTGTGGATGTGCCGGGGAGAGCATGCCTTATAGCCCGTGAAAACGGCCCTCGTGACACGCTGTTCAACTTTTGACCACCTAAAAATAATCATGTAAATCAGTGCTTTGAAAGATTGCTTCCGTTTCATGGCAGCTTTGCTCACAGACCGGACACCCGCGTATGTCAATACCTTGACGCTGTGTAAAACCAGCCTTTTGCCCCTCGGAAAATGACAATCAGTGGGCCAGGCCAAGGATGGTGGCGATGGTGAAGGCGAACATCAGCAGCCAGAAATAGAACCACCCGATAAACCAGAATTTTACGACGGTCATCACCCAGCCCTGGCGGTAGATCCGCTTCTGCATGATCAGCAGATAGGTCGGGATCCAGATGATCAGAGGGGCCTGGAGAAGCCCCGCCGCGTAGCCAACCCAGGCCGCGTGGGGGCGGAGCCAGGTCGAGAGCAGGCCCAGCAAGGTGATCAGCAGCAGGCTCAGGAACAGGAAGGCGTGGCTGTGCAGGGCGACGATTAGGTGCTCCATATAGAGCCGCCGCTTGAAGACGTAGAAGATGCTCAGCAGCAGGGCGAAGATGGGAATGAGGACCAGCATGGTTCCGGGCAGTGCCCCGAAGATGCCGGTGATCATGCGTTCCTTGGCTTGCTGGTGCTGGGCGGCATTGCCTCGCTTGAAGGTATACCAGTTGTCGACGACGTTCTGCCTCAGCTCGGCCAGGCGCCGGTTGGCGATATCCGGCAGCCAGCTGATCTGTATCGGCTTCTCCACTTCAACGTCGTTCTCGTCGGCCTGGGGGTTGGCGGGTGACGTGGATGCACTCGCCGGCGGGGCGCCTAGCTCGACCAGGCGATTGTTGGCTTCCTCGCGCAGGTTTTTTTCAGCCTCTT
>CAJCJD010000088.1 GCA_903970555.1 Vulcanimicrobiota bacterium | reverse complement strand
GCCGGCCATCCACACCGAGTTGCGCGACACCTTGCAGCGCAATCGCCCGCTGCTGATCTCCATCGCCGCCGGCGTGCGGCTGGATCAGCTGGAGCGCTGGTTTGGCGCGCACCTGCCGATCGTGCGCTGCATGCCCAACACACCCGCCCTGATCGGCGCCGGCGCCACCGGCCTGTGCGCCAACCACCGGGTCAGCCCGCCGCAGAGAGCACAGGCCCAGCACATTCTTGACGCTGTCGGCCTCACCCGCTGGATCGATGACGAAACGCTGATGGACACCGTCACCGCGCTGTCCGGCTCCGGTCCCGCGTATTTTTTTATGCTGGTCGAAGCGCTCGAGGCCGCCGCCGTCGCGCAGGGCCTGCCGCGCGACGTCGCCCGCGCGCTGGCCGCGCAGACCTGCCTCGGCGCCGGCCGCATGCTGGTCGAGGGCGGTGAAGACCCCGGCGTGCTGCGCCAGCGCGTCACCTCGCCCAACGGCACCACCCAGGCCGCGCTGGAAAGCTTCAGCGCCGACGAACTTCCACGTATCGTGGCCTGCGCCGTTGCCGCCGCCACCCACCGCGGCACTGAACTGGCCGCCAATCTGGACACCATCTCGTGAGCTATCTGCTGAACGCCGTTTCCCTGCTGATCGAACTGGCTTTCGATGCGGTCATCACTTTGCTCGTCGTGCGCTTGCTCGCCGAAGCCTGCCGCGCCGATTTCAACAACCCGCTGAGCCAGTTCGTCTACCGCTATACCAACCCGGTGCTGGCGCCGGTGCGTCGCGTCATTCCCAACTGGCGCCGCATCAACCTCGCCGCACTGCTGCTTGCGTGGTTGGCCATGCTGCTGAAGCGGCTCGTGCTGTTTCTGATTATCGGCGTGATGCCGCACCCGCTCGGCCTGGTGCTGCTGGCCTTCGCCGAGCTGCTCGATTTTCTGCTGCTGTTTTATCTGGTGCTGATCTTCGCCTGGTCGCTGATGAGCATGCTGGCCGTGGATCGGCGCCAGCCGGCGCTGCGCCTGGCAGGCTCCATCGTCGAACCCTTGCTGCGGCCGCTGCGCGGCAAGCTGACGGCGGGGAATATCGATTTTTCGCCGACGGTGGTGATGGTTGTCTTGTTGCTGGCGCGGATGCTGATCGCGGCGCCGTTGCTGGATTTGGGGACGAGGTTGGCTTTGACGGGTTGAGGTTTTTTGAAGCAGAGCTTTCGTCCTCCTGCGGAGGGCGAGTAACTTTTTTCTGATGGCCAGAGAAAAGTCACCAAAAGAGAGGCCACTCCACTTGGCGCTTGCCGGGCTGCGCCCGCCAAGTCCGTGAGTCAAGGCCGGGCTTTTCGCCAGGACTCCTGTCCTGGCGAAAAGGAATCGACGTCCTGTCGATTCCCCTGCGGGCCTGTCGACCTCGCCTCACTGCCGCATAGGGGAGTTGGCAAAACAGAGCAGCTTTCCCGCAAATTCAACTAAGTCTTGTAATGCCTGAGCTCAGCCGCCGGAAACCCGCGTAGCGGGATGATGATCGGCTGCAGCACAGCGTTAGGCGCCTCTCCACGCCGAATATTGCCTTAGGTCGGCATCATTGAATAAAGCCTTGAAACGATTGATGGTGTTGTAGTCATAAGGTTGCACCGGTGGTTCAAAGCTAGATGTTGAAAGATCCATATGACTAAGAATGGATTCGGCAATGTTTGCGTATGTATCCAAGAGCATTACCAAATAGAGCAGTGCTTGACGGCAGTGTTCGCTGCTTCTGATTGAAATGCTTACGCGATCGCCTTCATATTCGACAAACCTGCTTTGTGAGGAAGGGCTTGCATGTGCACTATCGCTCAACAGCCCGTATATGTGGCCTGCACCCGGAAAAGATTGCTTAAGACGCGATACCGATTTAGTTGGTGATGTTTTATCGATCTTCTTGATGTCGTCTAGGTCCATGACAGCAAGCGACCAAGCGCATTGTTCGATGCCTTGTCGGATTACCGCCTCTGCTTCGAGAGCTAGGCCGCCAAGAATTAGTTGACTGATAGCGTGGAAAGTAGATTGCATGCGAATCAGGACATTTGCCGCATTGGTGCTTCCAGATGCTTGTTGGGGGACGAAATTCCCGCTACTTAAGCGTTTGGCCAAGCCTTCCGCCGTCTTGCCCACATGCAATATCAGATCTTTCAAGCTGCCAGGGGGACAGCATCTGTCGTCATCAAACGTTTCAAGATATTTCTTGCCATGCCTGCGGTAGACGTAGTCCACCGACTTGTTTCCGTCGATGTGCGTGATGGCCGCTGCAAACAACATAGCTTTGAACTCTGGATCTGCCTCGATTGGAACACCGATGCTAAAGTGGTCATTGCCGATGATCTCCATCTCATCGAAATGCTTTGCCCAAATAATCCTTCGGACACCATCCCAAGGCATTCTGTACCTCCCGTAGGGTCTAACGGTTAAAAGACCTCGGATCGAGGCATATGCAATGGATGTTCGGGTTCGCCCTGCCGTGCGTCAAGCAAGTAGAAATCCTGCTAGACGAGGACTTTCGATAGCACATTAGATCGGCCGATAGGCTCGTTGCATACAAAATGCTTACAAGCGCGCAAGATGCGCGCTGCTTTTGAATGGCCCCAGTGCGGCGGTGAGGTGGGGTCGACAGGCCCCTAGGGGATCGGCAGAGATGCCGATTCCTTTTCGTCAGGACAGGAGTCCTGTCGAAAAGCCCGGCCGCACCTCGCGGACTTGGCGGGCATCGCGAGGGCATGGATGCTCAAGGTGGAGCAACGCAGGAGCAATACCTCGCGACCGACAGCTCGCCATCAGTACATCCCGCGCAGACTCGTCACCGGTCAACCGGCCTTCAGCGCGAACCTTCAAGCGACGGATCGGCTGCTGCCGGACCGGGGATATGGCTGACGCTGCCGTCGTCGGCGAACGTAAGCACTATGCGATTGCTGCTGCGCAGTTCGATGGCACTGACATGGTTCACGCTGAGCATATCGGCCATCGCGGTCATGGAAGCTGGCGGCCGTCCGCGCCGCCGATCCAGCTTGTGAAAGCGCTTCCAGTTGTAGGCTGACCACGATGAAATGACCAACGCGCAGCCCAGGGCCAACCAGAGCAGGTAGAGCAACTGGCCCCACCCTGCGGTATGGTCACGCTGGAACAGCTCCACGTAGCTGGTATGCAAACCGAACCACCACGCCAGCGCGGTAATCAATGGCAGCCACAAGGACACCCACGCTATCCACGCAACCAGCGTGAGCAGTCCGAATATCGCCCGACTCGCCCGCCGCTGCCGATGAGGCCTATGGATCAAAATAGCTTCGGCTTTCATCGCACACCACGATCGGGACTGGTCCAGATGGCACGGGTACCCTTGCGCTTCAACAAGGCCTTGGGCAGGGCGACGATGCTGGTCAATGTGTTGATCAGCCAGTACGCCAACGGATACCAGATCATCCAGTAGTAATTGCGGCCAATGGCCGTCTCGTAGCGACGATCAATCATCAGGCTGACCAGGAATTGGGTCAGGCACACCATGCCTAGTACGACACCATTCCATTGCGGCAACATGGTGGCGATATACAAGCCGCGCGGCATCGGCAGAATCAGTCCGAGCAGCCACAGCATCAGCACACACAGCATCACATACGCCCAAAGCATGCTCAGCATGTATTCCAGGACCACCAGCCATTTGCGGCGCATGCGCCATGGCAACATATTGCGGGTATGACGCAGGATCACCTCGGCACCGCCTTGCGCCCAGCGCAAACGCTGCTTCCATAAGCCACGAAGCGTCTCGGGCATCAATATCCAGCAAAGAGCGTTAGGCTCGTAGCGGATATCCCAATGCTTCATCTGCAGGCGCCAGCTGATGTCGATATCCTCGGTCACCATGTCGGTGCTCCAGTACCCGACATCATGCAAGGCGCTTTTGCGGAAGCCGGCGATCACACCCGATATCGTGAATACTCTGCCGTACACCCGCTGCGCTCGTTTGATCAACCCGATGATCGAAGAAAATTCGCCCACCTGCAGCTTGCCCAGCAAGGTGGAGCGATTGCGTATGCGCGGGTTGCCCGTGACCGCAGCCACGCGCGGACTGCTGATAAAGTGTGTCATCAGCCAGTGGGTGGCGTAGTCGTCCAGCAAGGCATCGCCATCGATGCACACCAGATACTCGCCACGCGCCGCCATGGTCGCCATGCGCAGCCCCATCGCCTTGCCCTGGTTACTGGACAGATGAATCACCCGCAGTTGCGGAATCTGCTGCTGCAGCTCATCCAGCAATGCGCCGGTGTTGTCGGTGGAGCCGTCGTTGACGGCAATGATCTCGAATGCCGGGTAGCGTTGCGCAGTCAGTTGCAGAATCGTTTCGCGCACCTGTTCGCCTTCGTTGTGACATGGCACGATCAGGCTGACGAGGGGATATTCGGCAAGCGCCGGAGGATTCATCCGGGACGGGCTACGGCGTTCCCAGCGCAGAAAATACAATACGCTGCCGATCATCCAGATGATCGACATCGTCAACGGATAAAAAAACGCAAAGTCGAGCAAAACGCGCAGAGTGCTGTCCATGCTCAAGACCTCAGCGTGACTTGTACGGAAAGTCGGACCCGGAAATGAACGGGCGAATGGCCTCAAGCGCCGGCTGTCCATTGACGAAGTCATCGGGGTAATAGCCGACATCGCGCGCGCCGCGCTCCTGCAGCAGACGTATCTGTTCGCCCAGCACCTTTGCCGGAATCGGCTGGCCGTTTCGCCAGTCCTTGCTCGCCAGCTCGAACACCGTGTGATCGAGGCCGCTTTTTTCGCGAGCTACCGCATCGACCAACTGCTGGAACCACTGATCGGTTGGCGAACGCTTGTCCAATTGCGGCATGGCCATCAGGCCGACGTAGTCATAAGCCCTCAGAAAGGCCGGAAGACTCTGTGCGAACCACGCTTCCGCCTCCGGCCGAAGCACTGGCGTGGCGTACAGATTGCGTGCCGTCTTGATCTGCGATCGCCACTGTTTCACGCGCGCCGTCAGCGCGGTGGTGAAGTCGATCAGATCTTGCGTGCGCTGCGCGGGCGTGTGCGCCGCCCAGGGGCCCAGATGGTCGCCATCACGCATCAACGCATCATCGGAAAACAGCACGCCGGAAAAATTGGCATGCTGCGCCAGATCCTCGTAGACATCGCCGATCATCCGGCGCACGCGGGGGTCCCACGGGGCCAGCCGGTACACGTCGTCGCCGGCTTTTGGCACGGCGGCCCCGAGGCTGGGCAGGCCGGGCGCCTCCTTGAAACGATAAGCCAGCACCGGGAGCCAGGCATACACCCTCACCCCACAGCGGGTCTGCAGTTGCCAGGCCACGCGCGAAAACAGGTCGGCCCGCATCGGCAGATGCCGGTTGGGAAAGTACACCGACTCCGCAACGCCGTTGCCATCCGGGTCGGCGTAGGCTTGCAGCCATATCTGGGTCGGCGCCATCCGCTTGATGCGATCCAGCAGAGCGGACAGGTTTCGTTCCTGCTGCGCCGGGTTCGGGTCGTAGACGTAATCCAGATCGACCTGCACCACTCGCTGCGGTTGCACCTCGTGCCGGTCGTAGATAAGCGCCGCCAAGCCATCCACACCGATATTGTCGGGGATGAGCACGCGTGGGATGGTCTTGTCCGGCGCCAGCGAAGGGCTGGCGTCATCCAGACTCAGCGAAAACGCCAGCCCCACCGAATCGGCGACCTGCTTCGCCACTTGGTTAAAGGTGCCGTATGGCCACACCACCGCCCGCGGTCGCCGGCCCGTCTGGCGCTGTATTTCATCGGCGCTGTGCTTCAAATCGGCGTACAGGCGAGCGCGATAAGTCGCGGCGTCCTCGTATTTTGCGGCGGCGGCATCGTAGGCCGACGTCACCGCCGCCGGCATCACGTTACCCTGCGGATTGGCGACAATGCCGCGATGCAGATCCCAGGTATGCGAAGCGATCTCAACCAAACCAGACGCCTGGATCTGACGAACCTGCGCCCAATCGAGAAAGCAATGGCGATCGCAGCGCTTGCCGTTGTAGTCGAACGATTTTCCTTCCGGCAAGTCCATCCACGAGCCTTCCAGCGCCATCAACGCCGGATAATGGTAGGCACGCAGCAGCGGCAATACGCGGGTGTAGGCGCTCTGCAGTCCGTCATCGAAGGTAAGCAGCACGGCTTTGGGCGGTAACGCGCGCGATCCTTCAACGGCTTCCACCACGTCATTGAAACTGACCATGTGAAAGCCGTTGGTCAGCAGCCAGTCGAAATGCGCAATCAGATGATCGGTGGTGATCGCGGTGCTGTCGTTCGGACCGGCTTCGCGCAGGTCGTCGACCACGTCGTGATAGTTCAGAACGGTAAGCGCCGGCAGCGGGGGCGTAACCCGTATCGGATGCACCATCGCATCCGGCACAGGTCGCGTGGCCGCTACGGCGGCCACCGAAAAGA
>CAJCJD010000087.1 GCA_903970555.1 Vulcanimicrobiota bacterium | reverse complement strand
CGCCCCGCCGGTGGTGGCGGGCGCACACGCGTGCTGCGCGACGGCGCGGTGTTTGAACAAGCTGGCGTGAACTTCTCGCTGGTGCACGGCGATAAATTGCCGCCTAGTGCGACGGCGCATCGTCCTGAGTTGGCGGGCGGCAGTTTTGTCGCAACAGGTGTGTCGTTGGTGCTGCATCCACGTAACCCGTACGTGCCGACCACGCACGCCAACGTTCGTTATTTCGAGGCAAGCAAGCCGGGTGTCGAATCCGTGTGGTGGTTCGGCGGCGGTTTCGATCTCACACCGTTTTATCCGTTCGACGACGATGTGCGTCACTGGCATAGCGTTGCTCGCGACATATGCGCACCTTACGGCGAAGATGTGTATGCGCGTTACAAGCGCTGGTGCGACGAATACTTCTATCTCAAGCATCGCGACGAGACGCGTGGCGTTGGTGGACTCTTCTACGACGATCTCAATGAAGGCGGATTTGAGCGTTGCCTCGCTTTCACGCAGGCGGTAGGCCAGGGTTTTCTCGATGCCTATCAGCCCATTGTCGAACGCCGCAAGGACACCCCTCACGGCGAGCGCGAACGTGAGTTCCAGCTATATCGTCGCGGTCGCTACGTGGAGTTCAACCTGGTGTACGACCGCGGTACGCTGTTCGGTTTGCAATCGGGTGGACGCACCGAGTCGATCCTGATGAGCCTGCCGCCGCGTGTGCGCTTTGAATATGCGTACCAACCCGAGGCAGGCTCTCCCGAAGCGCGGCTTGCCGACTATCTGAAGCCGCGCGATTGGATATGAAGCTGGCTTGCGATTAAGGTGCGGAGCCGCTGAAGCTCACCGGCGTAGCACCTTTCACGGGGCCGATCTGCGCCGTGTTGCTGACCTGAAGTTCTACCTCACGGCGAAATTCCAGTGTGCCCTGTACGATGGCATGCGGGCCAATCACGATACGCGGTTTGCGGTTGTTCCAGCTGTGCGAGTGCGAGCTGACTTCGTTCACGAGGATGCCGCCTTCCACGCGTGAGCTTTCGCCCACCGTGATATCGCCGTCCGTCGTTTCGATGCCAGCGGCAACATGCGCGTGATCCAGACTGATCGTGCCGTTGACGTTGGACAGGCTACCCGCTACATCCGCGCCCGGACGCAGCGAGATATCCCCGTTGACGCTTCGCACGCCACCGCTAACGCGGCTGTCGCGCGCGAGACTGATCTGGCCATTCACCGTGCGCAGCGTGCTGGCTTGCGCATGGTCGCCCAGGTTGACCGAACCATTCACCGTGCTGGCGTCCTGCACAACGGCGCCGCTGCCGACCTCCACCGAGCCGTTGACGCTTTGCAGATTGCCGGCATGTGCCCCCGCATCGACCGAGGCGTTGCCGTTGACCTTCGAGATGTCCTGAGCGGCAACCGTCAAAGGCAGCAGCAGGGCGAGAGCTAACAAAGTAAAGCGCATGAGAAAACTCCTGGGTGATGGACAGTAGTAAAGATGCGCCAACGGCCCTGGGGGTTTAGGGTGACCTTCGGCAGGGGTGGGAATTGACGGGGGTACGGTCGGGCCTCACCATGCCAGGCTCGCCCCGTTCCTCATTGAATACAACCCATGCACAAGCTTGTATTGATCCGCCACGGCCAGTCCCAGTGGAACCTCGAAAATCGCTTCAGCGGCTGGGCCGACGTTGATATCACCGACCAAGGCGCGGCCGAAGCGCGCGAAGCCGGTGAGCTGTTGCGCCAGGCAGGCTACCACTTCGATGTGGCGCACACCTCGGTGCTCAAGCGCGCCGTGCGCACGCTGTGGCACGTGCAGGATGCGATGGACCTGATGTGGATCCCGGTCGTCACCGACTGGCGTCTCAACGAGCGTCACTACGGCGCGCTCACCGGTCTCAACAAGGCCGAAACCGCGGCCAAGTACGGCGAAGACCAGGTGAAGGTATGGCGTCGCAGCTACGACATTCCGCCACCGGCGTTGGAGCGCGATGCCAATCCGGCATTGCATGATCCGCGCTATGCAACGCTCGATCCCGCGCTGATTCCCGACACCGAATGCCTGAAAGACACCGTCGCGCGCGTGATGCCCTACTGGAATGAAGTGCTGGCGCCTGCGATCAGCAGTGGCCAGCGCATCGTGCTGGTCGCGCACGGCAACTCGATCCGCGCGCTGGTGAAATACCTCGATGGCATTTCCGACGAGGACATCGTGGAATTGAACATCCCCAATGGCGTGCCGTTGGTGTACGAATTCGACGACAACCTCAAGCCGTTGCGCCATTACTACCTGGGCGATGCCGATGCCATCGCAGCCAAGATGGCCGCTGTGGCCAACCAGGGCAAAGCCAAGTAAATCGCCCGGAGCGAGGCATGACAGGCATCAGTCGCCTGTCGTGCGGCCGGTTGCTAAGCTGGTCGGGTCTTCCTGAGATCCGGGTATCGCCATGGCACCTCATTTGACCGCACCGCTGGTTTTGATCCCCGTCATCATTTTCAGCGTGTGGAGGCGCGTGCGCAGCCAGTTTGGCGCGCAGCCGATCCGGCGCAAGAGGATGGTCGCCCGCATCGTCGTTTTCTCTGTGCTCGGTGCGATGGTGGCTTTCTTCGCGATGCGAGATATGAATCTCGTGGAGGGGCTCGCTGGCGGTCTCGTTGCGGGTGTCGCACTGGGCTTGCTGGGGCTGCGCCTCACCGGCTTCCAGCTCGATCCGGTGAAGGGCGATTGCTACGTCCCCAATCCCTACGTGGGCGCGCTGGTGACCGTCTTGTTCCTGGGACGCCTGCTGTGGCGTTTCGCCATGGTTTTTCCGCAGTTGCAGGATCCGACTGGCGCGACGCCACCCGTGCACGGTCCCGATGTAGGCCAGAGTCCGTTGACGCTGGCCTTGTTCGGTTTGTTCGTGGGTTACTACATCTGCTATTTCGCCGGCCTGCTGATCCACCACCAGCGCATCCTGCAGGGCAGGCCGGAACCGGGCTGATTCAGAGGGCGTCGTGATCCAGTTCGCCGGTGCGGATGCGGATCACCTGCTCCAGGCTGCTGACGAAGATCTTGCCATCGCCGATCTTGCCGGTGCGGGCCGATTGGGTGATGGCTTCAACCACGCGCTCCAGCTGATCGTCAGGTACGGCCACTTCCACTTTGATCTTGGGCAGGAAATCGACCACGTATTCGGCGCCCCGATAGAGCTCGGTATGGCCCTTCTGGCGGCCGAAGCCTTTCACCTCGGTGACCGTGATGCCTTGCACCCCGACCTCGGCCAACGCTTCGCGGACATCGTCCAGCTTGAACGGCTTGATGACTGCCACCACCAATTTCATGGGATTTCCTTTCTCATCCGGCCGATATCCGGCCTGGTCACACGTTGCGGAGCATACATTCTGCCCTTCTGAAGGCAGCCTGTCCCGCTATGTAGGAAAATGCCTACAACTTCTGAGGGAGCAAGCCGATGGCGCCGCTTTTTAACTTCTATTTAGACTGGCATCCGACGAGTTCGAGGTGCCTACCATGACGGGCAGGCAGGATATCGATCAGATTGCCCAACGACTCGTATCGTTGGTACCGCCAGGGCTGGCAGACGCGCATAAGGATTTGCGCGCCAATTTTCGCGATATCCTGGCGCAAGGACTGCGCCGTCTCGAGCTGGTTACCCGAGAGGAGTTTGATGTTCAGACCCAAGTGTTGGCGCGTACCCGCGCCAGGGTCGAAGAACTCGAACGGCGTGTGGCGGAGCTGGAATCCGGCATGTCACCTCGCGGGGCATAGCCAGTTCCGGTAGCCGCCCCCGATTCGTCACCATCACCCCAAGGAGTCGGGGGCGGCCGTTTTCTTCCGCACCCGATGGATGGAGTCGCTCGATGGACCGATCAATCAGCGACTCTGCTGTCCTTAGTCGTCAGCGTTTTCCATGAGCCTGGCCGTCACGCTGAGTCGTGCCCAGGAAGGCGTCGCCGCGCCGCAAGTGATGGTGGAAGTGCATCTTTCCGGTGGACTGCCCAGTACCAATATCGTCGGCCTGCCTGAAGCGGCTGTGCGCGAAGCGCGCGATCGTGTGCGCGTCGCTATCCAGAATGCCGCCTTCGAATATCCCAACCGCAAGGTCACCGTGAACCTCGCACCGGCCGAGCTGCCGAAGGATGGCGGTCGATTCGATCTGGCCATCGCACTGGGCATCCTGGCGGCGGGTCACCAGGTCCCGCGTGACAAACTCGACGACTGCGAATTCCTGGGCGAACTGGCGCTGTCGGGCCAGCTGCGTCCGGTGTCCGGCGTATTGCCGGCCCTGCTTCGCGCTAGGGCACGCGGGCGTCGCGTGGTGGTACCGCGCGCCAACGCTGAAGAGGCGGCACTCATTTCCGAAGTCGACGTGCGTGTGGCCGATACGCTCACCGATGTCTGCAGCTGGTTGCGGGGTGCGCAGGAACTGCTGCCGCCAACTGCCTCGCTGACGTTGAGCAATGAGGATGGCGGCCCAGACCTGATCGATGTGCGGGGCCAGTTGCAGGCGCGTCGTGCATTGGAAATCGCAGCGGTCGGTGGCCACCATTTGCTGTTGATGGGCACTCCCGGCACCGGCAAGACC